>JBBQVE010000018.1:0-4393 GCA_038211855.1 Saccharimonadales bacterium (SeqCode) | reverse complement strand
CCCCTAACGGCAATAGCATTGGCAGTCGCAGCACCGTCGATAACAGGTTCCCCTGCACTTGCATCTTCAGACAAGACCATCTCCGGACGACTGCCGCAGGCAGCCAAAAGAGGAAGACCACCAAGGACGAGCCCCACACCCGCTCTTATAAAGTTCATTCTGGAACGTTCAAATTGCTCGATTTCTCTCATATACTTACCATTTTAATCATATTTATTTTTATTTAGCAAATTATTAGCCCTCGAGCGACTTTTTGTTATGATAAAGCTAATGAATCTCTTACTTTTACACGCGCCGATCTATTTTGCCAGAGGAGGTGGCGGTGGCTCTGGAGGTGGTGGTGGTGGCTCCGGCGGGGGCTTTTTGGGTGTGGCAGCCATCGGGTACTTGCCGATGCACTTTTTGGGCGCTAAATTCAAAGGCAAATGGGGCAAAATGGTGGGAAGCATCATTCTCTGGCCTGTGGCTCTTGTGTACGCCTTTTTACTCGGTCATCTGGGTGGTTTCGGTTTTATCGCCGCCGTCGGCGCCATGACGGGAACAGGAGCAGGTTTGTATGGCTGGTTCGATAAGATCCTCAAACGCAGCAAACAGGCCGAAAAGGCCCTCAATCTGGCCGCCGCCAACGATTCGGCCTGGAACCACGATGCCTTAGTTGCCCGCGTCACTGATGTGTTTATGCGCTATCAGACTGATTGGAGCAACAACAACGCCGCTCAAATGCAGGTCTATATGACCCCTTGGTACTTCTACCATGCCCGTCTGATGATACTGGCGATTCAACAATTAGGCCGTACCGACAACGTCCTTAATCCGAAGATTATCGACATGCGCGTTATTGAGGTCAACAATGCCACGGGTACTACTGGCGACAGTTTTACGATGTACATCAAAGCCCAAGCCGATGATCAGCTCGTCGATCGCGTCAATCAAAAGGGCATTTTCCGCGACACCGCCCCGTTCCAAGAGTTCTGGCGCTTTGAGCGCAACGGCAATGACTGGCTACTCGCCGGCATCCAGCAGGCTACTGCCAATCTGTATATGCATAATCCGGAGCTGGAAGCCTTCGCCACCCAGCAAAAGTTCTGCTTCAGCCTTGATTGGGGATGGTTATTACTACCGCAGCGCGGCCAGCTTTTTGGCAAAGCCAAGTTCGGCACCTCCGACATCAACAACCATGTCATCGGCGTTTACAACGATACACTCATCCAGATCTACAATTACCTACCCGTCCAAAACAATGCCCGGGCACTTAACTACATCATCGCGCAAGCTGCCTTGCCCAAAACCTACGGCAACATCGTCGTCCGCAAAAAGCGCCGCAATCCCTTTAGCCGAATTCGTGGTCTCACCAAAGTCAAAACTGAGTGGAATGAGTTCAACATCAAGTACGAAGTCTGGGCCAGCGATATGGAGCGCGTCACCAGTTTTGAGCTGTTAAACCCGTCGTATATGGTGCAGCTGCAAGAGCTCCCGTTTGAGGTCAATATCGAAGTCGTCGACAACATCGTGTATCTGTACAGCGCCAAGGTCAAAGCCAACGGCCAAAACTATGCGATTCTCTTGGATATTCTTTACAAAGCCTTCAAAGAAATGCGGATGTAGCTTAGCTCTTCTCGGGACTGGCTGTTTCGATTGGCGGTAACGCGGCAACTGACTTAGCCAGTGTCTTTTCGTGGTGTAATTTTCTGGTCGCCAGATGAGCGATCAGCCCGAGCATCACGACGAGTGCCACAAAGCCAGCAATAAGAACCGTCTTGCTGGTAGTATCTGTCTTTTTTGCCGGTGTCTTCGTTTCGGCAGCTCGCTGTGCAAGCAGTGTGGTCGTGGTTTGTTGCGGTGCCTTTTGTGTCGTGTTTGGCGGCGGCGTAGTTGTTGGCTTGTCAGGTGTTGGCGCAGGGATTGTTTTGCTAGTCGTTGGATCTATGGCGCCTGCTGGCCGAGCGGTTGATGTCGCGGGAGCGGGTGTTGCTGTATACGTATCAGTCGCGGCAAGCGCTGCTGTCGGAAACAAGAAGCTACCACCGACTACAACGAATGCTATAAAACTATGTATTCTTCTCATGCTTAAATCTTACACTATTATTTCATGACTTGCATAAAGCTCAGGATCAAAACCTCTTATTTGTAGGCGGAGAGAAGGATGCTAAAAGTCGAGCCTTTGCCGACTTTTGAACTTATATTCAGTTTGCCTTGGTGCAAATCTATGACCTTTTTTACCCAATACACGCCCAATCCTGTACCGCCAACATGCGCCGATAAAGGATTATCTAAACGTACGAATTTTTGACCAACTTTTTCTAAACTTGTACTAGAAATACCAACTCCTTGATCAGTAAAATCAATCTTCACTCCCCTTTTTACTTTGGATACTTCTATGCATATTTTTCCACCGTCATAACTATATTTACTAGCGTTATCGATGATATTTTCAAACACCATCCGTAGCAGGCCCTGGTCGGCAGGAATGATGAAATCATCACCTTTATGCTTAAACTCAAGCATTTGCCTTTTATCTAAAAACTTGGCCGACTGTTCGGCAATAATCTCATTGAGCAGAGGAACGAGCGATACCTTGGCAAGCTTAAGAGATACTTTTCCGGAATCAACCTTGGCAACTTTTAATAAATCGTTCAGGATTTTAAGCTGGCGTTCATTACTGTTAAAGGCATTTTGCAGGTAAAATTCTTGCTCTTGTGTCACATCACCCGCGTAGCCTTCGAGTAGCATACTGACATATTGTTTAACCCCTGTTGCAGGCGTTCTTAACTGATGTGACGCAAGTGAGATAAATTCATCCTTTGCAGTATTCAGTTCCAAAAGCTGGCCGCGTTGCTCGCGCAGAGCGGTATTAATTTCTTCTAATTCATCACGCCGCTTGGTTGTATTGATTATCTCTTCAATATCGGTATTTGATCCGAACCATTTTATGATTTCACCCTGCTCATTTCGCATTGGCAATGCTCGAACGAGGTGCCAACGGTATGTATTGTCGGAGGCGCGCTTTAGGCGGAATTCCGTCTCATAGGTTTCGCCAGTTTGTAATGCATGCGTCCATGTCTCAATCGTTTTTGGAAGATCATCAGGATGCAGCACTGCCTGCCAGCCGTCGCCAATCACATCTTTCACTACCTTTTCAAAATAGTCAGAGGTTTGTTTATTCACGTAATCAAGTTGACCGTTTGGTAGGGCTGTCCAAACTTGTTGTGGCATAGATTCAGTGACGAAACGAAAACGTGCCTCGCTTGCAATAAGTTCTTCTTGAGCCCGTATACGATCAGTTATATCGATGAGGACGCCCATGAAACGCTTTTGCCCACCGAGCGAAGGTAACTCATTTTTACCGCGTGCCAATACCCAACGTTCGTTACCTTCAGTATCAAAGATACGATAATCAGTTTCATATTGAGTGCTATTTTGAATCGATTGAGTAATCGTTGCCACAACTCGCTCACGGTCATCTTCATGCATTGAGTCAGTAAAAACTGTCAGCGGCAGCGTCCCAGCTTTCGCTTTATGAGGGTCAGCTCCAAATAATTTTGCAAGCGTTTCACTCGCCGTCACAAGGTTCGTCGCGAGATCCAAGGACCACGTGCCAATCGAGCCAACTGCTAGCGCTTCGTCTAACTGTACTTGCGTTTGAAGCAGCTCGGCCTCAATTTTTTTTCGTTCAGTAATGTCTCGTGTCGATCCCGAAATAAGCTCTACTTTGCCATCTTTATCAAAAACTGGCACATAAATATATTCGTAGTAGCCAAACTTACCTGAAGGATCAGTAAATCCCGTTACTGCTGTGACTGGCTTCCCGCTGGAAACGACCTTATCAATCTGACTTTTTAGTGTGTCTGCCAATTTCTTACCATACGGCAACTCGTGCAGCGTCTTGCCGACGGCCTCATCAGCTGATAGTGATAATAAATCCAGCATAGATTTATTACCATATAAAAACACACCTTCCGGGCTATAGGTGTGGACGAGATCGGTGATTGATGAAAGAGCAGTATCGTATGTCTTCGACTGTCTCTCTATTGCTTCAGCTAATTTTTCAATCTTCTGTTGATCGTTCAATTGCTCAGACACATCTGTATTTGTGCCAAACCAATGCGTAACTTTCCCTGCCGTATCTTTTACTGGTGTTACCCTTGTGAGGAAGGGCAAGAAGGCACCATCTTTCCTTTTAAGCGGGAAGACCATTTCGAACTGCTTACCGGTTTTAATTGAGGATTGCCAGCGTTTCAACACGCTCTTCAGTTGGCTTGGATCATGCACTGACTGCCAGCCCCAGCCTTCCATGTCTTTTGGTGTCGTACCAGTGTATTCATACCAACAATCGTTATACCAATAAATCCAGCCGTCAGCGTTAGCCATCCAGGCGAGGATAGGCATGTTATCA
>JBBQVE010000017.1:0-4860 GCA_038211855.1 Saccharimonadales bacterium (SeqCode) | reverse complement strand
CCGATGAGAGCGTTAATGATTGTTCTGAGCGCCTGCTTGGTCTTATCGGGCTGGCCTTGGCTGACGGTGTAGAGTATACCGCCGAAGACGACGAAGCCGATTGAAATTAGCGATGCAAAGCGAAGGAGCAACTCAACGACTGCAGCCACAATCTTCCAGATATCGCTCAGACCGTTGAGCCGCACTGAGCAAGAGGTAATTCCGGTGCCCTCATCCCGCACACTATCGCCGTTCAAGTATTTGAACCAGGTAGGCATCCCAAAGAAACTGCCGCTTGGTTTACAACCCGCCGCAAAATCCTGCTTGGCACCGCCATGAGCCTGGCATTCACTCTGAATAATAGCCTTTTTATCTTCGTTGCCGAGGTTCGTCGGTGGCGGAGCAACAAGCGTGCCGTCTGCGCAGGGAATACTGTTGGCGATGTCACCATAGCCGTGCGTACCACAGGCGTTCATAAAGTCCGTCTGTGTGTGCTTGCCACTTGCCGGCTTGGCGACGGTTGCCTTCGTGCCATCGGAACATGTGACAGTCGTGACTGCAGGGTCGGCGAATGCCTTTTGGCTCATCATAGCTAGCGACACAACTGAGATGCCAGCGATCAGCATGATAAGTAGCGTGCTAAGTGATTGGTATAGCCGCCTCTGGATCATAGGAACATGCCTCCGGGAACGATAAAGTTGGCTATTGCAAACATGAATATATAGACGAGCAGACCGATTAGAGCGTTCGAAATGCGCTTGATTGCGGCTTCAGTAGATTGAGGGTTGCCCCGGGACGCAGCATACTGGATGCCAGCAATAATGATAGAGCCGATGACGACGATGCCAACACCAGCACTCGCGACACGGAAGATTGCAAATAATACATCAATTATAGGATTGAGCGAACAGGTCGGGTTCGCTGCGGGGCAGGTATAACTCTCGCCGCGACAGCCAAAGTCAAAACTGACTTTTACTGAGAGGCTATTGCCGTTTCCGTCGGTGCCTTTCCCGCATGTGTGGCTCGTGGTGACTTCGTTTTGGCCGGTACAGATGCCTTGTTCGCCTGTCGTATCGCACTTCAAGGTATCGAGCGGATTGGTCGTATCCGTAGAGCCACTTCCACTTCCAGATCCTGAGGCCGGAGCAGTATATCCGTGCGAACCGCAGGCACTTTTATAATCCGCATCAGAAGGTGTCGCACCGCGTTGGGTCACCGTTGCTGTTGTGCCGTCTGTGCAGGTAACTGAGGCGTCGGCATAAACTTTTTGCGGTATCGAAAATGAGACGAGCGAAACCGCAATCAGTGCGACCGAGAAAAATATGTAAGTGATTTTATTTTTTATTGTCATAATGAGTTCAAGATAAGCATATCATAACAGCTTTCCTGAGAGTAGTAGGCAGGGGGCAAAAATCGATAAACTCTGATATAGTTGTGTGGTAGCTATGCATAAGAAAAAAAATCGCTCGTTTGCTGTATTCGGTGTGGTGGGGGTCTTCTGCCTTACCCTCGTTTTGTCGCTCATTTCTTCTGTTATACTCTCTCCTAAAAAAGCAGAGGCTGCTACGTCATACACTGCTTATGCAAACGAATATGGTATAGCGGATGTGAAGGGCGATAATGTCTCGTTGCAAAACGGTGATGTAACTCTTGCCTGGATTGATGCTGCGACTATAGAAGTTACTTTTCCGAAAGCGAATCCCGTTATTAAAGTAATCGCTCTACCCCGAAATACTGCCGACAACGGTACTGGACGGCTCCAAGATCAGCGTTATGATGGTAGTAACGGTGATTACGGGCTGCCCGGCTGGCCGTGTCATTTCATAATTGATACTCCCGGCGGTGTTAATAAAACTTTGGATAAGGCAAATGTAGATATTGATTTTAAGGCTACGAGCTCGAGTAGTTGTGATGACGCTGGCACGCTTAGCGGTGTTGCAATGGCACACCCAGAGTTAAGCGTAGCTTACTTTAAATGGGCTGATGCTGGAACGATTGTAGCTGCTGGTGATGAATTTCCGGGTGCGTTTACTGTCGCCGGAACTGACACACCTAATATTTACCTCCGCGTTGAAGAAAGCAGTGCCAGCAAGTGCCAAGATCGCCTCGTACTGTCAGCTGATAAAAAGACAGTCCGGTATTATGAGCTGGACCCTGACTTTGATGGGAAGCCGCCAGATGATGCACACGCCAACGGCTGTAGTTACCGTGACGTCACCAGCAACAATAATGCATCGCCGCCTCAGAACAAAGAAATCTTGTTGGCCGACCCTATCGATGCTACCGGAAAGCTAGCAAGCAGCAAGGTTGCAGGCACTGGCGTCTATGCCAATGCCGGGAGCGCCGCTGATGACAACTCCTGTGAAAGTACCGGCTTCGTGTTTGGTTGGATGACCTGCGGCATTATAGATTCACTTAAAAGCGTCACTCAGCACGTTTTTACTGATATCTTACAGCCCTACTTAAGGGTCTCACCTCTTGATACGACGGCAAGCGGAAGTGCAAATGATAACCCGATATATCATGTGTGGTCATCCATGCGAAACATCGCAAATATCCTGCTTATATTTGCGCTGATGACAATTGTTTTTGGGCAAGCCATTGGAGGCGGTTTAATAGATGCTTATACTGCCAAAAAAGCCCTACCAAGGATACTGGTCGCGGCGATACTCATCAATATTTCGCTGTTTATCGTGGCTGGACTCGTCGATATATTTAACATTCTTGGTCAGGGTATCGGTGCATTAATAGTCACCCCATTTAAGGGCACTATCTTTACAAAATTCAAACCGAATGGCGGGTCAAATGGGGTGGACGTCGTCCTATTGATCGGTATAGCCGTCGTCGCTTTACTGGGTAGCTTAAGTTTTCTAAAATTGCGTGATCCATCTCGATCGGGGCTATCAGATCATGCCGCCTTAGGTGCCACTATTTGGCCCTTCGTTCACATCCTTCTAATTTTCGTGCTGTTACCAGCTGCTCTGGTGACCTTAGCAATTTTTGCGACGCTTATCATCAGACAGGGATTAATATTGATTTTGGTGGTAACCGCACCTGTTGCATTTGCATTGTTTGCCCTACCGGCAACTGAAAAATACTTTAAAACATGGATGAAAACTCTTATTGATACTTTGTTGGTATATCCAATCATAACGGTCTTGTTTTCGATTTCGGTGGTAATGGCGGCTATTTCATATAATGCGGGCGATACGTCTACCGTGCCCTTGTCGGGTTTTATCGGTACGATCGTTTCTTTCATTATTCTGATCATCCCTCTTATGCTAATTCCTTTTGCCTTTAAGCTGGCAGGTGGCATCGTTGGCAACCTTGCAAATACAGTCAAAGGGCGGGCAGGCGGTTTAGGGGCCATCGGCAAAAAACACTACCAGGAAGATCGTGCACGTATTAAACAGGCTGAGGCATACCGCGAAGATCGACCATCAAGATACTCCGAGAGGCGCACAAAGGCGAAGTCGAAAGGTGAAGTTCGTATCGCTACTGGATTAAGGAAAACGAGTGCCGAGAAACGCCATGAACAGTTTGAAGCGAATGTTCGAGATGCTCAGGAACAAGCTCAGGGCTATAGAACTTTTACCGACGACAAAGGCGTTGAGCGTCAAGTACCGATTAATGAAAGAGACAAAACGCTTAGGTACAATTCTAAAATTCTTCGTGAGGCGAAGGCTCGTTCGGCCGCATCAGCAGCTCCAGTGACAGACGTTGGGACCCATGATGAGACACACCCAGGTGGAGGAACTATTATAGTACCAACTACTGGTGGTCCTGCTGCAGGTGGCGGATCCCCCCCTCCAATCGGTGGCGGAACTCCTGCCCCTCCACCACCACCCGTGGGAGGCTCACCGTTTATTCCGTCATCGACGGGATCGGCCGTGCCACCACCACCAGTTGGCGGTAGTCCTTTTATTCCTACGACTGGTCCACGAGCGAGTAGTGGGACTGCGCTTCCTCCGCCAACAGCTGGCTCAGCGGCTCGAACGCATGCCCAGTTTAAAGCCGCAAACCCAGGCATTGCACCTGACCGTTCGACTGATGCCTGGGCAGATCAGTTCATTAACCGCGTGAAGGGCCCTGCAGCTGCACCTGGTTCAACGCCGTCCGGCGGACCTGTCATGCCGCAAACATTCAATTGGAATGGCCGCCTGCAGATCATTGAACGCAGTCAAGACACCAGTGGTGCAACACCAACGGTGAAGTGGAACATTCGTGACGCGGCTACCAACGCTCCTGTAGACAGCGTGCCAGAAGAACACCTTGATAAGTATTTTAGAGATCGCATCACACAGGATCCTGACAGCTACTCTCTTTAGTTAAATTTAGCAGTGCATGTATATTGACTTTAACGCAACATTGTGCTAATGTTTAAGACATGAGCGCAGCACCTCCACCACCTCCAGTAACGCCTAACGCCCCTGTTTCTCCTGAAGCGGGTGCTTGGGCAGCGCCAAATCCGGAGCACATGTTTGTGAAGCGTGATACGACTGACCGGGTCATTGGTGATGGCCACGGTGTCGATGCGATTGATTTTCTTGTCTCTAGGGGTGCGCAGATAGTTTGGCAAGATCCAGAAGCCGAATCCCGACACCAGCAGGAGCGTGCCCGTAAGGCCGCTACTCATCACGCCAAAAAAAGCCCGCCCACTACACAAACTGCTGCACCGGTACGTCCTGAAGCTACTGAACAGCGAGCCCCTCGACAGCAAAAACCCAGTAAAGGCGAAGCCGTGGTTTATACCGGTGAGTGGCATGTTGGTGAACCAGAACTGCCTGTGCACCTAAAGAATGCTACCGGCGAGCTGCTGGAGCTTCTACGACCGAATCATAAAGAGGCTGAGCGCCGCCCATTCTATAGTGACAAATACAA
>JBBQVE010000016.1:0-15026 GCA_038211855.1 Saccharimonadales bacterium (SeqCode) | reverse complement strand
GGTTGGGATTGGCAAGACACACCTTATGCAAGCCGTCGGCAATGCGATTATTGCCAATAATCCTGACGCGAAAGTCTTATATATATCGTCCGAACAATTTGTGCAGGAGTTGGTTGACGCCATCCGCTTCAAGAAAACCGCCGATTTTGCCAGCCATTATCGCACCACCGATGTTTTGATCGTCGACGACGTCCAGTTCATTGCCGGCAAAGAGAAGATGCAGGAAGAGTTCTTCCACACCTTTAATGCCCTGCACCAGGCCAACAAACAGATTATTATTAGCGGTGACAAGCCGCCGACTGACATTCCAACCCTTGAAGAACGTCTGCGCAGCCGCTTTGCTTGGGGCATGTCGATCGATATGCAGATTCCTGATTTCGAAACCCGTTGTGCGATTGTCCAGACCAAAGCCAGTCAGCATGACACCGAACTCAATCCGGACGTCGTCGAGTTTTTGGCCAATCATGTCACTACCAACATCCGTGAACTTGAAGGCGTCCTCAATCAGTTGCTCGCTTACTGCGAGATGCGCAGCCTGCCGCCAGATATCGGCGTCGCTACGACACTCTTTAGTAATGACAAAAAGCGACCAAAGCACCTCAGCGCCCGCCAGGTCATCGACAAAACAGCCAAGCACTTCCAGATTCACATCGAAGATATCGTTGGGCCGAAGCGCGATAAAGATATTGTTGTTCCCCGCCAAGTTGCTATGTACATTCTGCGCAGTGAGTTGCACCTCAGCTTTCCGAAAATCGCCCACGAGCTTGGCCGCAAAGACCACACCACCGCCATACATTCGATTGAAAAAATCGAGCGCGAGCTTTCAACCGACCCGCACATCCGTCAGCACATCATCGAAATCAAGGAGAAGCTCTATGCGTAAAACGTGTGTACAAATGGGGTTCAGCCTGTGGAAGCTGACTGTGCGTAAGTCTCTCCGAAAATGTGTGGAGTGTATAACAACCGGTTTCTCCACGATTTATACCCGAACTATGCGCAGGGCTATACACAGCTTTATTGCTGCATTTCTATCTGTTACGAACTCATATATCCCCACTATCCACACCCCCTATAATGAACAAAAATATCTTACATTAAACATTTTAGTACTTAGCCTAAGTGGAGAACTTTCATGAAACTTCAAGTCACCCAAGAAAACCTGAGTCGGGCGCTCGCCACCGTTGGACGCATCGCAGCTGGTCGAAATACCCTACCCATCCTATCGAACGTGTTGCTTTCAACCGTCGAAAACCGTTTGCGCATTGCCGCCACCAACTTGGAAGTTGCCATGACCGAAACGATTGGCGCCAAAGTCTCCAGTGAAGGCTCAATCACGGTGCCCGCTCGCCTGTTCTCCGACCTCGTCAATAATATTCCTGAAGGTGTGGTGACACTGGAGCTTTCCGAAAACAAGCTACTCGTCACAACTGAGCAGTACGAATCAGTGATCAATGGTGTCTCTGCCGAAGAGTTCCCCGTCATGCCTGCCTTAAAAGACGGAAAAAGACTCATTATTCCCGTCAGTATCTTAAAGAAGAGCCTGCAACAAGTGGTGAGCGCGGCGAGTTCTGATGACGCCCGCCCGGTTCTGACGGGGGCTTACCTGCATAGTCACGAAGGGCAGCTCTACTTGGTGGCAACCGACAGCTACCGTTTGGCTGAGAAAATCGTCCAGCCCTGCAAGGAAGCTGTCAGTTTACTTATTCCGGCATCGTCGCTCCATGACATCTTGCGGACACTCCAAGACGACACTAGCGACGTCACCGTGGCTTACGACGATCAGCAGGTTCGCTTCTCGGTTGCCGATATCGAACTCATCACCCGGCTCATTGACGGTAACTATCCGGACTATCGCAAGCTTATCCCTGCCAGCTTCCAAACGAAAGCGCTCGTTAAGCGGGCGGACTTTGCGAATATCACCAAGGTGTCGAGCTTGTTTGCGCGCGAGGCCGCTGGCAGTGTGACTATAAAACTTGATAGCGAAAGTAATGCCGTGAGTATTCGCTCCGTCGCATCGCAACTTGGCGAAAACACCGCCCGAGCCGAAGCAAAGATAGAAGGATCGGGCGATGTGACGCTCAATTCGCGCTATTTGCTCGACGCTCTGGGGGTACTCGGCGGCGATGAAATTACCTTTTCGATCAATGGCAAACTTGATCCGGTTGTTTTGCGAGACCCTGCCGACAAAAGTTATACCCACATCATCATGCCCGTTAAGAGCTAAAGCATCAGTATAATGAGGGGTAGATGATACAGTCTCTCCGTCTGCAAAATTTTAGAAGCTACAAAGACACCCAGCTTGAATTTGAGCCGGGAGTGAATGTGATTTTTGGGCCTAACGCCAGTGGTAAGACCTCAATCCTGGAGGCGATTCTCATTATTCTGCGCGGTAGCTCTTTTAAAGGCTCCGATTATGATGTCGTTCATTTTTCGCATGACTGGGCACGCTTGGATGCAGCGCTGGGTGACGAAAAACGAGCGGTAAAGATAGAAAAAACCGATCCCGAACATGTTCGTAAAAGCTTCTTGATAGACGAGATAGAAAAAATGCGGCTGGCGGCACAACACCTTATGCCGGTTGTGTTATTTGAGCCGCAGCACATGTCGCTCCTCGGCGGCGAGCCAGCGCTACGGCGCGATTTTTTGGATACGGTGCTGACGTCGACAAAGCAAAATTACAGTAGTCACCTAAAGAACTATCGGCGGGCACTTGCTCAGCGCAACGCACTTTTAAAACAGCCGAATAGAAACAACGATGATCTTTTTGTGTGGGATTTACGGCTGAGTGAGCTCGGTGGGGTCGTCCACGCGGCCCGGACTGAACTCGTCGACCACATGAATCAACTCATAAGCCGCGAGTATGGCAGAATTAGTGCCCGTGCCGACGAGGTGGCGATGCGCTACCAAAGTACCCTGCCGGCTGGCGATTACGCCAATAACCTTTTCAAAAAGTTAAGTGCTGATCATGACAAAGATTTTGCGCGTGGTTTTACAGGCAGCGGTCCGCACCGCGATGACTTTGTGTTGTCGATAAACGGACACGATGCCCAATCAAGCGCCTCGCGTGGTGAAACGCGTAGTCTGCTTTTGACGCTTAAAGTGCTAGAATTATTTGAGCTCGAAAAAGCCACCGCTAAGGCCCCGATTCTGCTCCTCGATGATGTCTTTAGCGAGCTCGATGGCCGCCGCCGTCGTGCCTTGGCTGACACACTAAAGGACTACCAGACGTTCATAACTACCACCGATGCGGATATCGTTGCCAAAGAGTTTACGCAGCGGCTTCATACGATCGCTACCTAATAATTAGTCTTCAAATATCGGTTTTTTTTCGTCGAGGTTCGTTGGAAAAGTATAGCCTATCTTGTAGGTAGTGAGGGCGTTCACAGATACATTCAACTGTTCGGCTAAGTACGATTTGGCACTGTCTAGATAGGTGGGGTCGGGTTCGGTTATGACGACCGCAATAGTCCCATCTGCCGTGACGTAATTGACGGTGTAGTTATGCTGCGTTATTGGCAATTTCCCAATAAGTGCATTAAGGCGATTTGTTGAAGGGATCTCATTGTTTAGATTTTTGCGCGTTTTCGTATTAACAATCGAATCTTTTATACGATCATTCACTCCTATAGTGAACGTCACAGTAATCTTGTCCTTTGAAAGTTCGAAGTGGCCGATAAGCGTATAGGTGTTGGCACTTTTCGCCGTTGGCGTTGTGACGACAAACAATACGCCAGGATGTTTATTTGGGTCGTAGATAGTCGGTTGTGTTTTTCTCGCAAAATAGGCTAAGTCTGCACGCAATAACGTGTTTGAAATTATATCAGTGCTCGGCGTGTAAGGCTTATCTTTATAGGCTATAAATGCTACCGAGTCTTTGGCGGCTCGGTCACCTTCGGTATGGGTAGCGGGCGGTTTTTTGAAGATGACTACAAAGGTGAAGATGACTACAAAGACGATCGCCAGAACGACCGCATATCTCGAAGTAAGCTTATATTTTAGATTTCGTAAGTCCATACTATAACGCCCCCGGCTGAAGCGATTTTTGTCCTACGTAGCGGACAGCCCAAGTAAAATTCATATTGCTTAGTTTACCACTTCGGATTCCCGATGGCTTGCTAGGCGATGCAGCCTCCATAACGGACAGACTGTCTGAAGTAGCATCGTATTTTGCAACAAGCGCCACATGTCCGGCTGTTCCACAGATTGTACCGTGACCAACCATATCCCCAGGCAGGAGTGTAGAGAAGTCGGTTAGTTCTTGGAAGTGGACCTTATCGCTAAGAAATCCAACGGAGCAGATTGAGCCTAAATTAACACCAAAAGATCGATAGATGGCCATTGCCACGAGTGAGCTACAATCAAGAAATTTAGGGCTCGGATCGGTCGGTGCGGCGCGGTCCGGTATGCTGTAGTTGACACCACTCAGCTGGTTGATAGCAGTACAGGCTATAGCCGCATTTCCACCGTTGACACTGCAGTCTGGAATATATGTAGCGGCATTACCTTTTGCCGGAGTCGGCGTTGTTGCAGAAGCTGTTGCTGGGTCTGATGTAACGGCTCCGGGGCAAGACGCAGTTCCAAGAACAGGCGCACTACCCTTCGCGGGGATTTCTGGAGACACGGGTATGCCAGTTAGGTCGGTTAAGGCACCCGCCACCGTCTGCCAATAATTACGCGGATTGTATTGCGTGTCCCAAGAAACATAGACCTTCATGCGAGGGTCGAAAATATTCATACCATCGCCCGGATAGTGGATGCCACCCGTCTGATGGACCGAAACATACTCATATAAGCTAGTCACGTTTTTATAGGACGAGTTTGATTTGTCTATGATGTTGCGTTTTAGAGCATCCAGCATGGCGGTCAAACCAGCGAGTGGAGTGTCGAAGTGTACGTAGCCGTTTCCGCTTGTTATACCGAAATAGTTATTATTAGTTATTGCGTTATCGCCGATTGTACCATAGAAATTTTCCTGCTTCCCTAGGCCCATTAGTATCAAGGGGTTTATACCGCGGTTTTTAGACTCTGACACTATCCAGGTACCTACATTCGGTACGTTGAGCCAAGGTGATTTTGGTGTTTTAGTTTGTATATAATCTTGTATCTTGCTCGCTAAAGCTGCTTCATCAGGAAAAGCCGGAAATAAAAGCGATGTGGGGTCATACCCCGCACCTCCGCTCGGGGCCGTCGTACCGCCGCCTGCGGCTGCAAGTGCTTTGAGCTGGTCGACAACCCATTGAGCCCGCACGCCGTATGTCGCGGGAGCATAATGGACACTTCCGCCAGGTTCACCACCATCTGGCTTCGGGGCAGTGCCATTGTCAATAGCATCGGCGAGGTCTATGACCGTATAGTTCCCAGGTGCGTTATCTGCAATCGTCTTGTTGATAGTGAGGTAGTTGCCGTATGCGACGTTTGATATGTACGTGTTGAGCCAGTAGATGGGTGCGTTCGGATTCAGGGCTTTGATCTTAGCAATCAGCAGTGGAATTTCAGTTGCTTGGGCGGTAGCCACATCAGCATCAGATATAGTAGAAACCGAAATTCCTTTATCGGCCGCTATATCAGTCTTTGCTTCAGCTTTTGCGTTTGTACCGAGGGCGATGACTATGGCGCCGGCAGCAGTAATGTCTGCAGAAGTATAATCAACCGCCAGCCGCGTGGTATTACCGATGGTAATACCACTGGTTGCATTTATTGACTTACCATATACCCCGCTGACGGCATACGCGCCGATAGGCGTTTTGGTTTTGTAAAAAGTTGGCGCTATGTCAACATCAAAGCCGGCCGTTTTGGTTTTGCCTAATAGGTCACCCAGATTTGCCATGCCATGCGTTAGCGAATCGCCTAGGTAGAATACTTTTGCGCCTGGTGCTAAGCCAGGAGTTGGCGAGCCTGTTGGCGCAGTACTGACGCCGCCTGCCGAGCATGTACTTGGTGTTTTACCCTGTACAAAGTAGATACCAAGCCCCCGGAGCTCTCTTTCAGTATAGACTTTCTGGGCAGCCGAAGTAGAAGCCTGAAGCACAAACAATAGTCCAAGCAGGATGACCGAAAAAGAACGTGCGTAGCTATCCATTTTCATGACTAACCTCCGTCCACTGACCAGTGCCATGCTTCATAGCCATCGCCACCACGATTATTGCCGTGGCCGAATTCAAAGAAACCATAGGCTCCCGCGTGGGCCACGAGCCACTGGAAGCATGGGTTACTTGAAGCGGATGTGTAGACTTGTGGAATAAGTGTGCCATTACAACCGATATCGGCCGCCAGTCCCATTTGATGGTTCGAATATCCAGGGGGCGCGCCACCCGAGCACGATGTATTCGCACTACGTGGTAAGTGAGGGTATGGACCGGGGGTGGGTATTGGCTTTTTTGGGTCGCTTGCACAGTGACTGAGATATATGTTGACTTGTTCAGCCATATTTCGGAAACCGCCGCTTTCACGTGGAGCGATGAAGTCTAGTCCGACAGCTTTTGCGGCATCATACATATCGCTGAACTGCTTGGAAACCTGAGAGTTCATGACAAAAGTATTAATGTTACAGAGGTGGATTTTGTGAGTTACGCCTTCGAGATAGCCGGCATCGTTCCCCGCATCTTTTCCGCCAGCACATGGAATGTTACTTGTATCGTTTGCTGGATCGATGACAATCGGTGTTGCCGGGCCGGTCGCAACCGTAGCGCTAGGGGTGGTGGTCGTGGTGGACGAGTCGCCCGTAAAGTTATTTGAAAGTTCTTGGGCCGAATTGGCAGAGTCTACTAGGTAGCCCTGCTGCAGAGCGTACCTCATTTTTGCAGTCGGCGTAATGTTGGTATCGCCAACAGCGGCATAGGCTCGAGTCGAACCAGTTATCTTGTCCCATAGGTTCGGCTTGCCGATGTCACGCATTGCATATATGGTGACCGGATGATCGATCGGCAATGCGGTATCCTTAGAAGTTGACACGCAGGCGTCATCGCCCTCGGGCGATGACTCGCCATCTTTGCTGACATCCGCGCTGTAGGCGAGGCTGGTCCGCCCCGTGAGGCAGTCATTAACATACTTTTCAAAATCAGAGCCTTTCAGCGGTTTGCCCTGAGCGTCTATCTGATTATTTTGGCGTAGCATATCCTCATTATCTGCTATATCAAGGTTGGGGACGTTAGCGACGAGCGGATTGCAGAAAGGGTCAGTCACGAGCTGGAGGTCTTGTATATGTTTGTCGGTACACTGATCGCTCCCAATGGCATCTGCATAAGCGGAGCCTCCCTTTGAGAACGAACCGACAATGCTCACGATTGGATTCGACAGGGTCGCAACGCTACTTGCAATATAACGGCTGGCCTTGCTCGTAGCGGCTTGAGGGGTGAAAGGCATGGCAAGCGCCAATCGTGAGAACAAGCTTTTGTCGGTATGCGGATTAATATATCGGTCCCAGAGGCTCGTTTTTCGCATAGCAACTTGTTCGTAGGCGCTCGTTTCCATCTGCATGTAGGCAAGTTGGGGCTGTGTAACGGGCTGCATCGCGTGGGCACCAGCAGTGCTTGTTAGCAAAGAGCCGCTCCCTGAGGCAAAGGCATCGCCTATCTGTAGGCTATCTTTCACGCCGGTCATGACCTGGTGGGTGACCGTTCGTATGAGGATTGGTGTGGCTATCGCGAAGGCCAATGAACTTCCGATTTGCAGGGCGATGCCAAGAGCGCCGTTCGCTTCGGTGGCGCCACTTTCGCTACCTCCGAATACTGCGAATAACGAGCCGAGCACCACCGCACCGACCGTGACCCAGCCATTGTTGACGAACTTGCAGGATTTTGGCGATACCCCCGGAAAACTGTTGGCAAAGTCGTATAGTGTTGCCAACAAGCCAGTCGGCGAACGCCCCGTACCATATTTGCCCAGGTTTTGCGGTGAGACTCTGGCGCTCGTATCACCCATCATATGGCGCATACCCCCAGATGCGGTCGAGCCTTTCATATAAGTACCGGCCAGATTGAGCGCTTCGCCCTTCACGAGACCGGCTCGCTGTTGGTCGCTGACAACGAGTATACGCACAGCAAATTTAGCGAGCTCTAAGGCCAAAAAGACGTTCTTCACCTGAGAAATGTAGTTGATTGTTCCTTTTAGTTTGCAGGCGGCCTGCGGTATTGCTACCGCGTTAAGCGCCGAAAAAGCGCCGCTTAGGGCATCGCTCGCCAAAAAACTACCAATCTGACCTTTTAACGCCGTTAAGACACCGACGGTGGTTTCATCTGCGGCGGCAACAATCCCCCCAGTACTCTCTGTCGTTGCTTTAACTGTTGCGCCGAGGGCCCCTCCTCCATCACTGGCAACATATGCGCCCGACGCTGCATCGGCCCCCCCGTCCAGTGCGGCACCCGTTGTCGACGGAGCCGCCTTAAAAGCCTCATCCGCCTTCTTGGCCGCATCCTTCGTTTCAGAACTCACCACATCCTCTGCAACTGCATCTTTCGGTGCATTTGCATCTTTTGCGGCTTGTGCCGCATCCTGTTCTGCAGCAATCGAAGCACTATCTGCTTCGGTCGCGTTAGCTAGCCCGTCTTGAGTAATGTCACCCGGGGGCTCATCGGGAGTTTTGGGCTTTCTATCGAATAAATTTGCAAAGCCCACCTTTAGCCTTTCAAGAAAATTCTTTGTGGCGGCGAGTCCCCGCCACTCACTGGCAACCGCCGGGTTTACCTCGTTAATAGAGGTGATAAACTCCCTGCCCGCGTCGGTTTCGATGAACTTACCGACCTCTCGATTAATCGCCGTAACCGACTTGCCTTTTGAAAGGTCGATCAGCACTTTGCCTTCGTCGCCGGCCTTGGCTATGCCCGTCACGGCACCATCGGCGTCCCTCAAAATTGCGTAGCCCGCTTTCTCGGCTTCGGCACCAAACTGCTCAAGGTAAGCGGCACTTTCAGCCACCCGAGCATTCTCGCTTGTTGCTTCCACGAGGTTTTTAATCTGGCCTTTTACCTTACGCTTTTCACTCTGAGTGTCGCCGATCCGCGCGAAAGAGTTACCCTTGCCGATGGCACTCTCCTTCAGATGCTGAAAGAACAAGCCGGGCGCAAAAAACCCCATGATGACGAAAATGATGATACCACCGATACCCGTGCCGGCGGCGGCTTTTCCGCGCTTCTTTTTGAAGAAACCGGTGAATTTTGCTGCCCGCCCGATTGGTGTTTGTTGAGCGAGTGCGTCCATGACCTTTGGACTAGTAAAGACTTTATCGGCCGCGCTGCCACCTTCTTTGGCCAGCTTGGCGCTTTTCTGGCCGTCTCCGAGAAGTGAGTTGTTCTCCGTATTTCTTAGATCATCAGCATCAATACCCTTGTTCTGCTTTTTTCTACTGAAGCGGCCAGGAACCGGCAGACTGTCCGGAATTGCGCTACGAGAAGACGGAGGCCGTCCCAGGCCGCCGATGTTCGTATTCCAACCAGAGGCACCAGAGTCATACTGGGTCCCCTTATCGAGCCGGTCTTGTTCATCAAGTGAGGTTGGCAATGGCTAACTCCTACTGCTGCAATTGTACAGATTCATTATAGTCTGAATGAAGGTCAATTTGCTCTTCTTGGCTCTCAATTTGTTTTACTTGTTCCGGATTGGTCGTTATCAGTCCATTCTCAGTCGGGCTCGCCAGAATTTGGATGTGGACATGGTTCTGACCTGCGAAGAACAACCCTTGCCCGACCGGGAACTGGCTAAGGCGTTTTTTCTCTTCGCTCGTCAGCTTAAAGACATCAGCCAGGACGTCAACTGCACTGGTGGACTGCTTCAATAGGATTTGCATACTGGCGTTGGCGACAATTGCCCTCCCCATACGCGAACCCATGAAGTCCTCGACATCCTGCGTGATCGTCGTGATACCAAGATTGTATTTGCGAGCGCGCTTTGCAAGAGAAAAAAGAAAGTTAGCACTATCTTCATACTTCATGAGTTGCCACGCTTCATCAACGATCAGAATGCGCTTCTTGCGGTCAGCTTTAGTCTTATTCCAGATGAAGTTCAAGACAATGTACATAGCGACTGGCCGAAGTTCGTCTTCCAGGTCACGGATGTTGAACACCACAAGCGGATTGTTGATGTCAATGTTACTCTGCTGGCTGAATATGCCCGCAAAAGTGCCGGTCGTATATTTGCGGAGGCGCTGCGCTAGTTGGGGACCAGTATTGCCCATATGGAGTAGGACATCATACAGGTCGGCAATCGTTGGTGGCAGACTCTGATGGGTCAACGGATCATTCGTAATACCGGCGCGGGCATAGGTTTCGATTAAGGCGGCATCAAGATCAGCTTCCTCAACGGGATTCAGTACTGGTGCGGCTCCCCCGCCCGTATTCGCCATCTGCGCTTGTGCTCCACCCATCATGAGGCGTAACAGGCCATGCAAGGTTACAAGGTTCGTCCGGAGGGCGTTATCAGCATCTTCTGCATCTATGACCTTCGGTAGGTCGAACGGATTAATACGGGTGGTTGAATTTAGCGACAGGCGGATATAAGCACCGGCGACGGCATCACACATACGCTGATATTCGTTTTCAGGGTCGATGATGAATACCTCGGTGCCCATCATCATGCTTCGCAAAGCTTCAAGCTTGACCGTAAAGCTTTTACCGGCACCAGATTTCGCAAAGACAACGCTATTGCCGTTTTCCAAGCTAAATCGATCAAAGATAACCAACCCCGAGTTGTGCATATTAATGCCGTACAAGATACCGTTATCCTGACTAAGATCAGCGCTTGTAAATGGGAAACTAGTCGAAATCGCGCCGGTGTTCATGTTGCGACGGATCTGCAGCTGATCGACAAACTGTGGCAACGTGCTGTTAAGTCCTTGCTCCTGCTGGGCACTAGCCGGTTTGCTGTAAACGAGTTGCTGCCCAAGAATACTCTCAATTTTGTGGCTGACAAACTCCAGCTCATCCATAGAGGTTGCGTACAATGTGAAGTAAAAACCGAAGCGGAAGAATCGCTCTTCCCCAACCTGCAAGGCATCACGTAGCTCTTCTGCATCCTGAATTGCGGCTTGCTTGCCCGGATCGCGGACCTTGCCCTTATCATTGTCGATTTGGATGCTTGCTTCAAGCTGGCCAACTTTTTTACGAAGGTTCTCAAGCACTACCTGGCTTTCAACCGGATAAATGAAGAACGAAAGGTCGATCACTTCATCAATATTCACCATCGAACTGATCCAGCCGGTGTAAATCTGTCGGGGGTAGCCGTAAACATAATAAGTCCGTGCAAAGCGGGTGCCAATCTGGAAGTGTGTACTCTGGAACTCAATGCTGGCAGGCGCGATGAAATCACGTAAGGCGGTGATACCTTTCTGAAAGGCCGCGTTGACTTCCTGCTGCTCGGCAACGCGCTGCTGCTCGGCCATCATAACGGGGTCGATTTTCGGCTGCTTTTTAAAGATGCCCACTATTGGAGCTCCCTGTCGAGCTGTGGCTGTGGTGCCAGCCCTTCACCCTTACTTATGACGGGGGCGTTCAGGTCGTTGAAGTTCTTTAATTGCTGACGAGTCGCAGTATCGGGATTGTAAGCATCGTAATAAAGTTCGATAAGTTCCTGGGTATCCAGCGGCAGCCCTTGGATTCCGGCTTGTTGCAACCCAGCCAGCACTGACTGGACGCGGTTACGCAGCTCGGTTTTTGCCCGCTCCAAATCAGCTTCGTTTATGACGACCTTCTGTTCCTTCTGCCCGAGAGCATTCGAAAGAAAGCTCCGGCTGGCGTTGGCTGCCTTGCCGACAGCCTTGCCGACGTCTATGGTCGGGAACAGCGGCACGATTACATAGAATTTTTTGTCCATGATATTCGTCTGCGTTGCCAGGTCACTCATAAATGAGATGTAGTCGTCCATCAGGAGCGCCAAAAGCATATTCTCATGTTCAGTACGAATTTTATCCAGCTTTTCGATGTAGGGCCCGAGGTCGACCTTTTGACTGCGGACAAAAATCTGCACCGGAAAATACAATGAGTTTAGAAAGCCTTGGTAGCTATACTCAACTGCTTCACGCTCCTGCGGGCTCATCAGATCGAAGTTTATCGCCTTACACATGACAACCGCACGAAAGCCACCGTCACTCATGATTACGACACCGTCGCGGACTTCGGCTATCTGAAGAGAGTTTTGCGTGCTGTTCGGGTTGGTGGCGTGTGGCGGAGATGCTGCACCCGACTGATTAGCAGAAGGAGCCGCGTCCACAGGCATGCCGGTGGCTGGAGGTATTTGCGCGTTAGGATTCATAGTTTATGTGCCCACCTTAAGATCCGATTTAATGCAGCGATATGATGACTTCACCATCAGACGCGAGAGTATCTTTTCGTTTTTCCGCCTGCCGCGCTAGTGTTGCCACATTCAAGTCATCATTGTTGGCAAGGTTCATTATAGCAGGGTCAACAGGGGGTGTCACTGGCCGTATTGGGGCCAGTAGCGACTGAGAGGGCGGCATGTTTGATGGCGCAGTGGCCGGTGTTACGGGTAGCACAGGATCGGGTGAAGCGCTGAGCGGCATGATAGTCTTGATATTGCCAAAAGGATTGTGTGACCCGTCGTGATCCTTGTGAATTTTGGCAAGCAAAGCCTCCTCGTCTTGGGCACTAACATGCTGGCTGGCGGCAGTTAATTCCGGCGTCAAGATAGTAGGTGCGTTTCCATGCGGAGCTACCAAACTAGGCGCCTGAAAAGTCGTATAGCCCGCCCCTGGCTGCTCAGGGGTTTTCGGCGCAATCTGTTCAGCAATCTGATTTCCCGATATATGTTGGCCTTTATGTGCTCCTTCTTGTAGGAACCAAAAGTCTGCGCTGCCCTGTTGCGTGGCATGTGACTGTGGCTGCCCTGCCGGCACAGGCACCGCTTGATTAGGGGTCGCCTCACTCCGTGCCGCTTGAAGCTGCTGCATAACTTCCTCGCGATGCTTCTGCTCCGAAGTTCGAATCATTTCTTCGAAGTGCTGGGCGGTCGGGCTCGTATTTTCGTCGAGTATGTCATCATTCGCGGTAACGTCCACAACTTCTTGCGGCAAGGCAGCGACATCCAAGAGGCGGTCATCGCTCTCTAATGCAATACTTCCCGCAGGCACACTACTATACATATTTATGTTCACGTTCTTCACTGCCCAACCGCGGCTATCCAACAGGTCAGCCAGACCAGTAAGCCGGCTACTCACTTCGGTCTGGCTGAGGCCGTTCGTGAAGTGCTTCTCAATATGTTTTGGTGCGGTCACGGTCACTAGATCTTTAATGCCGGACTGGTTCCACACCCGAACGCGCGGCTTTAAGAAGAAGCGGATACGAGCGGCCAGCCAGATTTCAGTCGGCTGATCACGACCCCAAGGAAACCCCAAAAAGCCAGTCACAATAATGACCGGAAAGAAGAAAATAACCGCCGGCCAAAAACCTTTCGTCAGCGACAAAAATGTCAGATAACTGGCAATAACGGCAATGCCGACAAAGATAAATTGCTTAAAACTGAGCGGGCCGACAAACTTATCGTCCGCCTCCACATCCTGAGGGATCTTATACACTGCCATAGATACATATAAGTATAAACGACATCACTAAAATCGGCGAGGCGAACAATGAGCTTCGAGTAGCTAGTAGTCAGCGTCAGGGTCATTGAGACCATCGCGCTCAGAAAGTACACCGTAGTCTTTACGGTTGCCTTCAGCAAGAACTGGGAAGAGGCGGGCCACTCGGTCGATGGTCTTGGCGCTTTGGCCCCACAAACGGCTAGATTCACTGGCACCCGAAAGACGTGGAGCGTACTGCCCTGCAGCACCGCCTTCAAACATGTACTGTGCGCGGCTTTCTTCGGCAGTAGGATCACTGGTTGAACCCATACGGCTCGCCTGCATAGCGCCAATAGCCTTATGCAAACAGTAACTAGCAACTCGGTAATCACGCTTACCAGGTTTTGGAGGATTGCGACGACCGCGCTGCTCAGGACTCCAATAAGCCTTATCGAGTACCTTAGCCTGCTCATCAACCGCACGAGAGAACTCGGCGACGTCAGCTGGGCCAAAGATCATTTGGTGGGGGGCAAACTTATCGGTCAATTCGGCGAAGTAGTCCATAAGTTTTAGCTCACCAAATACAAGGCGAGTGCGGTCTTTGATAGGTTCATCCTTCGCGTTTTTCAGTATCGTTTTCTCAGTTTTAGGTGCAAAGGTCTCTTCATCGATGATCGGCCGTTTGAATCGGTCAAGGAGAGGAGTTTCAAGATCAAGACCAGTTGCAGGATCTTTCACATACATTGGAGGGTGCTCTAAACCACGGTGTTTGAAGGTAAGATACGTTGCCTTCTTCATAAACTGGAGGCCGATGGTCACCTTCTTGATTTCATCTACATCAAAACCAAGATGATTGTACATGATGTTGACGATGCGTAGCCAGCCATCAGCCTGACCTGCTTCGGCGAGCTTACCGATTTCATAGGCAGCTCGTCCTTGGTAAAGTGCGGGGTTTGTCTTGGCGATTTTCATTTGGGCTTCCCAACGGGCTATTTCGCCGGGGCTAAGAGGGTTACCATCAACATTTTGCCATCGGCCATTGATGAAGTCAGCAAAAAGGATACGCTCCTCATTGTCCGGGCCCGACTGGGTTGCTTTAATGACCCGTTCATTTTCGTGGGCATTCTCAACAGACTCACCCATAGTTGTATAGTATTTTGCATCGAGCCTGTTTGCTATCTTGCCTCGAATCACGTCTCTCATGTGGTCATAAGATTTGCCGACACTCGTGCTGCGCTCAAAATGACGGTCCTTTGCAAGAGACTTTCCGTTTATGTCCTTCATAGTAGCCAATAGCTCATCACTCGCACGCATCGTTCTCACGTCCAGGGGCTGTTTCGTTGTTTTATTAAAGAGTTGATTGCCCTCAGCATCAAATACCTTGTATTTGTCACTATAGAATGGGCGGCGCTCAGCCTCTTTATGATTCGGTCGTAGAAGCTCCAGCAGCTCGCCGGTAGCATTCTTTAGGTGCACAGGCAGTTCTGGTTCACCAACATGCCACTCACCGGTATAAACCACG
>JBBQVE010000015.1:0-20212 GCA_038211855.1 Saccharimonadales bacterium (SeqCode) | reverse complement strand
GAACGTCCCACACACTGCCAATGACGCCAATCACCCAAGCATTGGGATATACCTCACCCTGCAAGCTAATCGTATCCAAGCCGGTGAGACACCAATAGACAGTGCTCACTATACCTGGCTGGGCGGAGACTTTAGCTCAGCATCGCAGGCGCCGTACGGCCTCTGGGACCCAGGCGATGGTCAGGTCTACGTGTTCTCGGGTGACGTTGGCTTTCGGCGTGGCGACCTGGGTGTGCGCCTGCCGGTGTGGGGATAGGACTTTTGAACTTTGCTCCTTCCTTTTAAGCTTTTTGTTTGGTAAGGTGAGACTTTTTATGGTGATCAACTTTTAAGTTAGGCTAGTGCAAACTTATTTTTCCAGTGCGAAAAATAAGGAGTTTCTAAAGATGACTTTAGAGACTACAATGTAAACAATTCCGGCGCTCTGCCTACTTCTTTAGTCTTACTCCGAATTAACTGAATCAAACCTAGTGACAATACGGAAGCTAAAGTCATCTTCATCTAAATACATATCTTCCATTTTTTCTTTGGTGTAATTGTTTAGATTTTTCACGTCTGCTTTTGACCGCCGAATAATTAAAATGTCTGGATATTTATCCCACCCCCACTCGTTGTCATCATAATGCTGTATATACTGCCTAACGCGTTTTTTAGCTATGAATAGGTGCTGATCATCTGGGAAGATATCGACCAGTGTTCGGTTGAATACCCCTTCTTTATTCGTCTCATATAGCACCTCTAGGTCTGGTAGAGGTCTTGGATAGGACTCTCTGTCGTCTTTTGGTATATTGCTGGCTGTAAGGATTCTGTGTATCTCGTACGGCGTTTTCAGCTTAATATCTATGAATACATCCACAATAGCTACCTGGTGATCAATGAAGCTGGTACTCTTTTTATCTTCATGACGCCTTGTAGCTAAAATTTCTTTGTCTAGCTTGAATACTGGATCCTGCAAATAGATGACTGCTTTTGGAGTTAAGTAATAGCGTGCAGATTTATTCTTTAGCCTATAAGACTTATTATGCTTTCTACCTAATAACCCACGTTCTGTTAATTTGTTTAATGCACTATATGCAGAGTTAAGACTAATGGCTCTTAGCTTGGCTAGGTTGTCTGTAGTAAGGTATCTGAATTTGAATGTGAGTAGTAGTATCTGTAGTTGTTTATCATTTAGTTTTCGTTCCTGGATTTTCATGGTGAGTAGTTATTGTTGTTAATGTTGATTGGTTTGTTTACGATGTATACGTAATATAAAGAGAGAAACAGTAAAAGTAAAGTTAACAGAGGTAGAAATGTATAAATGTTATTATTTCGAAATTATAGTTTTTATAGAGTAGCCTATTGTATAAAATACCTTGAACTATGCTTATTAAGGTAGTAAGCTATGTCTATATAGGTAGGCATATAGAGGGTAAAATGGGTAGAAATATAGGATCACTCAATAAAACAGAGCTCGTTGCTGAACTAACCGTAGAAGAGCGGATGGAACTTCTTGCCAAGCTACTTCTCGACACAATAGCTGATGAATCTCAGGAGCAAGACTATGCTTGAGAAATCAAACCTGAATGCGGTAGCAGCAATACGTGTTTCTACCACGAAGCAAGGAACTGATGGCGACTCGCCTGAAGCACAGCGTGAGCAAATAGAGCGGTTTGCTCAAACTCGCGGTATCCACATAAAGCAGTACTTCGTGTTCTTAGAGTCAGCCAGCAAAGAACAGCAACCCGTCCAGCAAGCCATAGACTACTGCAAAGATGCCCGTAACGGTATCAACTTATTTATCGTCAAATCTATAGATCGTTTTACGCGTGGTGGATCAGACGTGTATAACCCACTCAAACAACAATTGGAGACGGCCGGTGTATCGCTCGTAGATATATACGGTGTTATTAGTAGCCAAAAAGTGAACACGCTCGATCACCTAGGGTTTGAATACAGTTGGAGCAGCTATTCGCCTAGTAAGAAATCTGAAATACTTGAGGCTGAGCGTGGCAAGGATGAACTACGTGACATATTGAGCCGTGTTATTGGAGCAGAGATACGCTACACCCAACTAGGTTACTGGATGCGCAAAGCGCCCTATGGATTTAAGAGCGAAAAATTAGACACTAAGCACGGCAAGCGTACTATCTTGCAGCCACACCCTACTGAGGCAGCATTTGTGAAGCATATGTATAAACTACGGGCAGAAAACTACCTGACAGATAAACAGATCGTAGACAAGTTAAACGATCAAGGTTTTAGGACGCGTAAGCAAAACAGGCGCAGTCAACACGACAAAACGAAGATAGTCGCACAGACAGGTGGACAAGAGCTAACCGTAAAGGCTATGCAGAAACTGATGCTAAAGCCAATTAACGCCGGGATCAACATCGAAAAGTGGACAGACAACAAACCAGTAAAGAGTGTGTTTGACGGCTTGGTCAGCATAGCACTGTTCAATAAGGCTAATAGAGGCAAGAAAATCATAGAAATTGATGATCAAGGTGAATATGTAATCAACAAAGCTATTGCTCCCCAGAATGTATTAAATAGGGGTACGAAGACAATAGAGTTTCCTTTTCGCAAGTTTGTATTGTGCCCTGAATGCGAACGGCCACTACTGGGTAGTGCAACTAAAGGGCGTAATGGTAAATACTATCCCGCCTACCACTGCAGTAACCACGGTCACTACTTCCGCGTGAATCGTGATGAGCTAGAAGAAGGCATTAATGAGTTCGTAAAGCAGTTTATCGTGCCACAAGATCGCATAGATGACCTCATGACACTTGTGCGTACAGAATACGACAAACGATTCAGTAGTCAACAGACAGAGCTAGAAAGCATAGATGAGAAGATTACTGCCCTACGCACTGAGGTTGAGATGACCGTCAATAAACTTAAGATTTTAACTAACGATACCGCACTTAAATATATGGAGGAAGATCTAGTGCGGATAGAGAAACAAATTACAGCCTTACAGGCTAGAAAGGATTCTGCTAGTAACGAAGATATACCAAAAATAGAGCAATCTATGGCGAGAGTAAAATATTTCCTGGAAAATCCTAGTGAGCTACTAGTTAAACAGAGGTCACCAGAGAAAAAAGCACGCTTTTTCCGAGCATTATTTTCCAAGTTGCCAAGTTACGAATATATAAAACCTGGAAACACAAAAACACCCCTTTTTACAGGAGTGAATTCATTAATTGCGCTATTACCAATCGAAAAATCTCTTATGGTGATCCCAAGGAGAATCGAACTCCTATTGCCGGGATGAAAACCCGATTTCCTAACCGTTAGAAGATGGGACCAAGATGAGACAAACTATTTGATGGATTTTCTCATGGAAACTCGCGTAATCATACCATAACAGAGACGGAATGTCTATGCGCTACGTCGAAGGAGTCGGTTCACGCGGCCCTTATGTTGGGCGTATTCCCGCTCTTTTTCGCTCACCGCTACTGGTCCCGCGCCCTCAGACAAACCAGCAAAGACTCTGCTGGTCACATGAATCGCTGCTTTCTCACGTAACCGATCGTAGAAAGTCGCTTCATACTTGCTGTGCACTGGCACGATGCCGAGTGTATTTGGCAACACAAAGCGGGCGATATCAAGTAAGCGCGGCATATGAGCTGCATCCGTGACGACACCTAGGTCTTTTCTGCCGTCAAATAAGCCAGCTTCTTCAAAAAACGGCACGCTCAGTACCCAGTTCTGCATTGTTCGCTCCGCCTGCGTTTCAAGGTGGATACGGGGCAGAGCCGTCGTCGCCTGGACTTTATTTAGTAGACTCATATAAAGACTATCGGCCTCAGCGAGACGTATGTCTGTTGCGTTACCACCACTGAAGAATATGTCTGGTACCTGGCCTTTATTGACCGCTTCGACGACGACGTCCACTCGAGCCAGACTACGCTCCGACAAAACGCTGGTCGCGCATTCAAAACCACCGCCTGGAATAAACAGAGGCACACCTTCTACAGGGCTTTGAACGGTATCATAAATTTTCATTAGATATATATTATACTATATTTCATCGACTTTAACAATTACAACCCATGCGTCGCGGAGGAGTCGTGCGTCGTCTAAGGCATAGTGCGCATGGTAGGAACCTAGGTCAAGACCGAGGCTTTCATACAGCTTTTTGACGTCCGAGCCGCTCGCCAGCGATTTACCTGGATTAATCCCATTGGCAAATAGAATACTGGCGAAATCAATCGTCAACCATTGGAACGGTAACTTCCCGACTCCGAACAATTTTATAAAATACAGATTGTCATAGTTGTCGACGTATGCCACCGCAAACGGCTTCTTGCCACCTACGAAGCGTTTGATTTGCTTCTTGGCCTCGGCCTGACTCACTTTGTTACCGGTGAGCATTGGTAGGATATGGGTGTGCACCCAAGCATCAACCGGCCCTTCATGCTCTAGTTCCAGATAGAGCGCTTCCCCATTCAGCTTCACAATACCAACAGAAAGAATCTCGCCCGTCATCGGATTAAGCGAGCTGAACTCGGTATCGATAAAAATGAGGTTTTTGGATTCGTACGGGGTAAGTTGCATAGCACTCCTTAGTATATAGAAAACACCTCCCGCGTGGGGAGGTGTTTTCGAGATTTCGAGCGGTCAGTCACGACGCTTGCTTCTGACGCTCACTGTAGCACAAAGCTTACGCTTTGTCCAGAGTGGTCGACCGATTAGCGGCGGAAAGCGCGGCGAGTAAACACATTGTGTAGTACTGCACCAGCAACCGTTATGCCTGCGAACAAACCGAGCATGTTGCCTGCACCGGTGTTAGGAAGTGTCGTAACACCCTTCACATCGTTACAGTGGACAGAGTCGTTCTTGTCGAACTGTTCTTTGCCAGGGATAAGACATTTTTCAGTCGTTACCGTGACTTGGTTTGCACAATTGCCGCCTTCGACTGTCTTTGTCTGGCCATTAACCAGGAAGTCGAGTTTGACAGTGATGGCGTAGTTGCCTTTGGCAGCAAAGCTGTGCTCGGCAGTTACGACACCATTTGTGCCAGAGTTCGTCGTGTAAGTAGCACTATCACCAAAGTTGAAGACAGCCTGTTTGAAGGTTGCACCACCGGCGGCAGTGTAACGAACTGTCGTTGTGAACTTCTCACCAGTCAGCAGGGTAGCCTTGCTGAAGGTAAGTGCGTCACACGTGTAGATAGGCGTGACAATCTTGGTAACAGTGATGTTCTTCGCACAAGAAGCTGAAGTAACGTTGCCGATAGGTGACTTAACTGTCACATCTACTGCATAGGTACCTTCGGTGCCCTTGGTGAAGGTGTACTTGTTAGAAGCGCTGTCCTGAACAACTTGGCCGTTCACCTTGAAGATGTAACCAGTGATTGTCGTGTGGCTGGCAGTCGCTGCAGCGGTAAAGTCGGTTGATTCACCGGTCTTCAGGCTGTAGGTAGTTGCAGTCAAGGCGTCACAGGTAACAACAGGGGTTGGTGGAGGTGTACAGTTATCTTTCTTGATTGTGACGTTAGCAGTATCTTTCTGCTCAACAGGGGTCTCTTTGGTCGTAACAAAAGCTTGGTTCTGCATGACGGCTTCGCAAGTAGTGAGGTCGTCTTTTACGAGGGTGTCGAAGCGGACATATAATGCCGCGCCGCTGCCGTAGCTTGTAAAGTTGATACCTTTGTCAGTAAACAAAGATGTATCATTTTGCGCAACACCGTTGTTTGCACCGTCGGTTCGTTTGACTGAACCAGGTACAACAGCAAAGTGTGGTGGCAATGCATCGCTGACATCAACGTCATCGAGTGTAGTATTGCCAGTGTTCTTTATGGTGACAAGCCACTTAACGGTTTCGCCTGGCTTGGCAACCGTTGCCTTCTGCCATGCACCATCAGTTGCGTTCTTGACTTGTTTCGTGATGCTTACTGTAGGAACATTAATCTTAACATGGATTTCTACGTAAGCCTGGTAGTTAAAACAGCCAGGGAAGTTTCCGTCCATCTGATCGTAACCGACGAGGTCACCTGTGGTAACAATATTGTCACTTAGGTTGAAACCGCCTTGGTGGGCACCGTTATAGATCTTTGCTGAACCTGGCACATAGCTGACGCTAAATGGTGTCGTGTCAACGAGATCTGCTGTGTCGGTGACTTCACTTGGTGTGGCGTTGCTTGCTGTAATGTAACTGCGGGCACGAAGTGATGTATCGGTCGCAGTAGGCAATGCAATGCGGACTTTCGTGTCTTTTGCAACACCGACGCCGGTAGAGTTGGTACTCTGGTTGGCGTTGTTGTGAATATAGGTACGAAGAATGACATCTTTTGTACCAGTCGTTACGTACGGCAGAACGTCTTTTGTGTCTGTCTTGTCACTCATACGAGCGTCAAGAAAGGCACGTTCGTCGCCGTAGTAAGGGGTGTTGACGAACGAGTCGAAGACTGGTCCGTTCAATGATCCACAACGACCATGATCGTAGCCCGGATCAGTAGTGACTGCACAATTGCTCGCATCGCTTCCCTTGTTATAGTCAAAGGTTGGGCGGTTGCCAGGAGTATAGCCAGCAAACACTGCACCTGAAACGGTGGCAAGTGCGGCAGCAACTATTGCGGCAGCTTTTACTTTTGTAGGAATCGATTTGATTTTGCTAGTGATTGTTCGTAAAAATTTCATGATTGTTCTCCTTAATTCCTTTCTTTAAGCTGGAGCGCCTGGATTACCTGTGATAGGTGTCTCTGGCGTGCCGTTAGTACCGTCTGCTATTGTCGTAGTAGATGATGGTGTGCGTACACCAGTCGTTGCTGGTACTGTGTCAGCGGTCGTTGCAGTAACAGTGTTGCCTGGCTGTGGTGGAGCTGTTGGTACAACTTCACCGGAGCCATAACCACTTGCATTGGTACTTGGAGGCACATCGCCGCCAGGTGAACCGCCAGCGCCAGGAGTCGTATTAGGACCGACTGGAGGTACAGCAGCCTTAGGTGGAATGTATTCGGTCGTTGGTGGAGTCGTTGGAGGGACAGTCTCAGGCGTCGACGTTGTAGTTGAGCCTGGAACCGTAGTTGTCGTTGTGGTTGAGTGTGGTGTAGTCGTAGGAACGGTAACGGTAATTGTAGGCATCGTCGGAGGAGTACTTACAACAGTAGTTGGAGGTGGTGTCTTCGTCTTGCGAGCTGGGTTGCCACAGCCGTTCAGCTCAGTAACAATAACGTTGTCATAGACAGTACCGTCGTCACCGGTAACACCAGGTACCTTGAGTTCGGCAAAGGTATTTTCCTGGCCGTTCTTAAGAAGAATGGCGTGCCATGCTTCAAGGTCAGCGTCGCTCATCATGACACCTTCGACGGTGCCGCCTGCCTGCAATGTTACCAAAGGAACATCGGGTGAAGGGAGCATAACTTTATCGCCGTGACGGCAGTCGCCGTTCACGAAAGTCATATCTTCTGCAATAGGAACAACGACGAGCTTGTCATTGTACTGGTCAAGCACGGGGTTGCCGGACGTCTTTTTGGCGTCTTCACGGCTCTTAACAGTAGCGGAGTTGTTTGCAGCGTGGCTCAACATAAAGTCGAAGCCTTCTTGGGTCATACCCCAAGTCTTATCAGTCGCGGTGACATCGATCATGCTCTGGCCCAGCGTCTTGTTTGCTTCGCTCGAAGAAAACAAGTCGAGCTTAAAGCTAAGGTCAGTGTTGCCAGGAACGTTTTCGCCACAGTGGAACTTGCCGCTGGCGAGATCTTGGTCGGACATGACAACTGGTGCGCCGTCAATGTTAGGAGCGATCGAGCTTGTCGTCGCTGCATCGATCGAGCTAGAAGTCGTAGCACCTTCAGTACCGATGGTCGTACCAGCAGCTGCAGTAGAAAGAGTGATGCCCTTGCTATCGCTACCACAGGCAGCGAGTAACATGGTGCCCGCAAAGACAGCTGTCGTTACCCTTTTACCGAAGCCGAAACGACGATCAGCAACGAGTGGTGTTGGGACTACGATGGGTTCAATAACTTCGAGTGGAGCAATTGGAGCGATGACTTCGTACATAAGTGGATCATTATTCATGGTTGGATTCCTTTCTAACGTGAACTAAGCGCGTCCAACGGTTGCACTGATAGCAATCGTTGGGTATGCGTTAACGAAACCAGCGGTACCGTGAGGGATGCCTGTTTCGGTGGCTACACATGCGTCTACCATTGCAGAAGCGTCTGTGTTGGCTTTAGTAGTAAGGTCTTTAAGACTTGTGGCTTCGGCGATGACAGAAGGAGTAAGCGTACCTTCTTCGGTCGTAACAGCCTTCGCCGCACAGTCTTTGTTCGCATCTTTATATAATTCGGCAATCGCCTTCTGATGGCTGTTCGCAAATGGGTTCTGGCAAGCTGCCAACAGTGATAAACCACCGGCTGCACCAACTACTTTTGCTCCACGGACTACCTTTTCACGGAAATTTATTCGTTCGCTCATCGTATAACTCCTTGTTATTAACCCCACCCACTTCTTAAGCGTGAATAGTTATAGGCCCTATACTACCACAAGCTGTTTGTTTTGTCAATATAATTGTACTCATATAATTCTAGTGCTTATGGGCACTATTAAAAGAGGTGAGAAGTTACCTTTCGGCCGAATATTACCTTATTATGAACTATGAAATGACGTGTTTTTTGCTACTTTTCGACTTTTTCGGGATCTTGCGGCTTTATCATAAGTTTATCCTTGGCAAAGGTGAAGCCAAAGGTGCTCCCCTTGCCTTCTTGCGTCTTAAAAATAATTGCCCCGCCCTGCGCCACCACCACCTTCTTAGCCATGAATAGCCCAAGGCCGGTCCCGTCTGGTCGGGATTTACGGGCATTACCGGCGCGGTAGAACTTCGTAAACAAGTGGTGTTGCGCGGCCTTTGGTACACCTATACCGTTATCGGTCACCGTAAATTCAATCGTCTTTGCAGTCTCAGTCAGGCTCAGTTTAATTTCGCCGCCAGACGGCGTGTAGTAGATGGCGTTGTCAGCAAAATTCATGACCACTTGCCGGATTTTTGTTTCGTCCAGATTCAGCTTCGGGAACTCTTTGGGCTTGTCGTAGACCATCTTGAGGCCACGCGACTTGACGGTCTCGTACAGCTGGGCGATTTCCGACTCAATTAAATCAGGCAAGTAGATGGGGCTGGCTTCGATAATAAATTTACCAGTCTTGAGGCGCGACACGTTCAGCAGGTCTGCAATCAAATAGACCATGCGCTGGCTACTCACAAAAGCCTGGCTGACAAACTGTTTCTGGGTCGTATTCAGCTTACCGGCGTCACCCTCTTCCAGCATGCTCAGGTAGCCCTTTACGCTCGTGAGCGGCGTCCGCAGCTGGTGGCTGGCCATGCTAATAAATTCGTCTTTGGCTTCATCGAGAGCCCGCAGCTTTTGATTACTCATGGTTAGCTTAGCAGTGGTTGACTTTAACTCGCTCGACAGCACGGCACTATCAATGAACGTCGAGGCAACACGCTGCAGACGGCGTAACAACTGCATCTGATAGTGTGAAGGCTGTGGATCTTCTCCTGGCAAGGCATACAACAGATAACTGGTGGCATTGTGGCGGCCCAGTGGCAAAACAAACATCGTCGACACCAAGGCACGCTTCCCTGCTGTCCTAAGCACCAGGGGTAATTCGTTCAGCTGAATGCCATAAGGCAGAAAGTCGTCTTGCTGGTCAGTCGGTGTAAAATCAGCCTTCGAAATATGCTCATATACATCACCCACTTCGCCATACGTAAGTTCGATAGCCTCCGGATGCTTGGTGCCATCCCAGGATGTACGGCGCACAATCTGCCCCCAGGTACCGCGTAGTGTTTCGCTTTTCGCGCGTAGCACAATCCCAGACAATAAAAAGTCACCGCCAATTAGTACCTGATTCGCTATCTCGTTAGTCACGTGAGCCAAATCATTGTCCATGCCAATAACGGCCGCATCCAGCTCGCTCAACACCGTCAGAATACGGTTTAACTCAGCGAGCTCGGCGTTACGCTTATAGAGTAGTTCAGCAATGCTTTGCTGGGTTTTTTGTATTGTATGCCGCAGTGCCATGAAAAAGCGAACCTAACTTCTTAAACTGTGTGGAATTTCTTGTGGTCCTAGATCGTACATGAGGCTCGCCACGGCATCTTTACTGACCTCTACAGAAGAACGACCGAAGAGCTGACTGTATTGACCTATCAACACTTCAACAACTTCTACTGGATCGCCTCCAATGGTGGCTTCGTGTTTGTCCCAATCAACAGTCAGATTCTCAACCTCGTTCGCCTGATCGATTGCCAGCGGACCCATAATTGCTTCTTGGACAGCGATAATTTTGACGACCATTTGTTCGTATACGGTCATATCATGCACCTACTATGGCAGGATTCACTGCCGCTGCTTTTGTGGCTTTGGCCGGGTGGGTCGCGAAACCCAGCACCCCGAAGGTAAGGAAGAATAAACCGAAGGTCAGCAGCAGGTCGCCCCAGTCAGCGTTATAGTAGGTCATTACTGTCGTGCTATATGAGAAGAGAATGTCTCCGATATACATGACGACGAGGCCAAGTAGGATCGAAATAATCGGCACTCGGTAGACGCCGCCGAAGAACTTGAAGGAAAGCGCGAAGATGATAACACCCAACGTGACCGCCAGTAAGTCACCCAACGGATAAGCAATATCGAGAATCAACTTCAGAAGCGATTCGCCCTGCGGCACAATCACGCCACCGCGAGCAACGGTCACTAACAGATAGTACGAGAGACCGACGAGTACCGCCAAGAGCGCAACGATGCCGAATTTTGCACCTATCCCCTTCTTGAGGCCAAATTTTGCACCGCTGGCTTTAGAAAGATGGAAGGCGCCCACTACCCAAAAGAAGATGCTTGACGCAAAACCCAGATCAGCCAGCGATGGATAAGGAACTGCCACGTTACGGAAGATGTTGTAGTATGACCAGACTGCCTCTCCGAGACCCCATAGCAAGAGGCCGAGCGAGATAAAGAAGACAGCTTTGCCAAGCGCACTTTTGAAAGTTCCCCAGATAGAGGCGCGAATCATGCCCACAAACCCGCCAATCAGTGGAATGAGCCCGAAGATGAACGAGTAGTAATAATTTGGAAGCGGGGTCGTGCCGTCACCCCTGACAACAGAGTGTGTGCACACCAAATATGCCCAGAACACGACAATGACGGTTAAATACCCTACCAGTACTTTTTGATAAGTATTGTTGATGATTTTCATATCTTACTTATAAACGTAAGCTTTTACGCTTAAGATGTCAACTAATGTAGAGCGGTGGCACAGGGAAGCCGTTGAACGGATTGGCCATAACGACCGTATAAGCGCCGGCGTTCTCAAAAATCAGGCGGTCACCGACACCGATGAACTCCGGTACTTCGACATGTCGGGTGATGATATCAAGCGAATCACCCGTTGGACCGGCAATTGTCACCGCTATCCGTGGCGTTCCTGGCACATCGGCGTACGGATGAACAGCATACTGCGTCAGCCCCTGATGAATCATCGCCTCATACAGGGCATTATAGATGCCCGCATCCATGCCGAGCCACACCTTGTCACCGCGGACAGATCGCGAAATCACCTCTGAAACGAGCACTGTCGAGCTAGCCACGAGTGCACGGCCCGGTTCCATGATGATCTTGGGTACATATGGCAGCAAATGAAGTGCATTATTCAGCTTAGCCACGATCTCATGTAAGGTTGGAGCATCTTTGTGGTTATCGTAAGCTACCGGAAAGCCACCGCCGATGTTAATCGTTTCAAGCATCACACCTTCTTTGAGTAACTCTTCAACAACTGGCCGAATACGATTGATGCCCTGTGCCCAGCGGTCAGCACTCGCCGCCTGTGAGCCAACATAAAAACTGATGCCGTACGTCTTAAGGCCGCAGTGGCGGACATGTAGAACCAGGTCTTTGACGGTCTCTACCGGCGCACCGAATCGTTCACTCATCGTAAACACGCTGCCACTATCCTCGACGATGGTCCGGATAAATACTTTAACACCAGGGGCGGCTTGGGCAATCTTATCAATTTCTTCGATCGAATCGGCTGCAAAACGGTTGATGCCATTGTCGGCTGCAAATTCGATGTGTTTCATTGGTTTGACAGAGGTGCCATAAATGATCTTGGCCGGATCAACGCCGACTTTCAGCAGCATATCTATTTCATAAGAAGACGCCGCCTCAAACCCGCAACCCAACTCCTTCAGAAAGGTAAGGATACGAGGGTCAGAATTAGCCTTGAGGGCGTAATAGACGTCTCCGTTGCTAAAAAGGTCAGTGAATGTATTGTAGTTATGGCGCAGGATATCCTGGCTGGTATAAAAAAAAGGTGACGCATAATTTAGCGTCCGGGCTTTCGTAATAATGTCGAGGTCGTTTGGAATCATTTTTGATTATTTTTAAAGCGTTGTCCCGACAGTGTAGCATAAGATTGATTAAAATCCCAGTCTTAGCTAAGTGCTGTGACGGCTATACCGGCGACGATAATCAGAGCCGCAAAAGTTTGCAAGCGCGTCACCTGCTCTTTAAGATAAGCGTGAGCGAGAATCAGCGTTGGCAGTGAGAACGAGCCGCTCACCAGGGCAATCGTGCTGGTAAGTGTTGAGGCGCCATACCCCCAGCTGATCGCCAGATATGCCACCGTCTCGCCCAAGCCGATAATGACAACGAACTTCCACATTGATGGCGGCATCACCTTGCTCTTCTCTTTAATAATCTTCGTCAGCACCAAGGCAGCCAGACTCATAAAGGCGTACATGAACAAGGCATAGGTGACAGCGTCGTGGCCCTTTACGAAACGGTCCCAGCCCAGTGTCCAGATGGATGCCAAAACTGCTGCTCCGCCGACTTCCTTCAGACCTGGCACAATATGTAATTTCTTGGAACGCAAGCCTTTCAGATCGGTGTTGATCAGCAGCACACCTGCAAAAATAACCACGAGGGCCAGCGCTAACAGAGGCGAAAGGCGCTCGCCGAACAATACAACCGATGCGAGCGCCACAATCCCCGAATATGAGGCAAATACCGGGTTCAGTACCGCCAGCTGACCCTTGCCAAAGCCTTGATACACCAAATAGTAGACAATCATCTGCAGCGTGCCAAAAAATGCCAAACCAAGCCAGGAGCCGGCCGTGTGAGGCAGATGTAGATTCGCACCGTAAAACAGCTTATGGGCGAGGGCGAATAAAACAAAGAAAGAGGTGCCAAAGAAGTGTGCCCAGACGAGCGTTTTGATACTGCCGATAACGTCAATCGTCTTCTTGGCGAAGAAATCCGCGAAACCCCAGCCCAACATGCCACCGATTCCAGCTAGCAGGGCGATACTTAAATTGCCGTGCATCAGCCTCTCCAAACGATTATGGTTTTTTTCTGGCACATCACGCTATAATAGTAGCAGTAAAACAGGTAGGACTCATGCCCAAAATCGCCATTATAGAAGACGACGCAGCGATCAGTCAGATGTATCGTATCAAGTTCGAGACCGAAGGATATGACGTCGAGACCGCCGAAAATGGCAAACTCGGCCTCGGATTGGTCGAAAAAATGAAACCCGACATCGTCCTTTTGGACCTGATGATGCCAGAGATGAATGGAGACGAGATGCTCACTCTGCTGCGTAAAAAGGAGTGGGGCAAAGACATCAAGGTCGTCATTCTTACCAATATGGGTGAAACCGAGGCGCCTGATAGCTTGAAAGAGCTGAACGTCTCAGCCTTTATCGTCAAAGCCGACATGACGCCGCGCCAAGTCGCCGAGCTCGTCAAAACCCAACTGGCCGCCTAATCCGGTATACTGAAAGAATGCAGGACCATTTTACTTATACGTCTTTCAAAGTGTCCGAGAGTCGCCGCAATGTGACGCTTTTTTATGAGCTGGTACGCGGTGGCACGCCTGTTGTTTTTGGCGAGACATTTACGTTTGAAGTACCTTTGCCGGATTGTTACGAAGTCGATCAGGTGTTGCGGGCGCTCCACTTGGCGTGTGGCCTCAGTTACTACAAGATTTTTGTGCCGCCAACTCTCTCGCAGCCGTACCATATGGATGAGACGGAGGCAGTCTTTTGGAACAGCGTCGTACGCGGTGGGCTGGGCGAGTTCCTCTATGTGAACAAACTAGACCCAGCTCGCTTATCAAAGTTTGCCGCATCAGAGGGTCGCCGGCACGAAAAAAGCCAGCCGCTCGAGTTACAACATACTGCCGTGCTTGGTATTGGTGGTGGCAAGGATTCTATACTGGCTGGTGAGGCTTTGCGAGCCAGTGGCGTATCGACTGAGGGTTTTGTGATGGCCAGCGGGGAAGCACTCGGCCAAAGTGCCGCCGTTGCCACCGTGATGAACATCCCGCTCCACGCTGTCAGTCGCCAGATCGACCCGCAATTGCTGCAGTTGCAAGAAGAGAAGGGCGCATACAAAGGCCACGTCCCTATTTCATTGATTTTTGGTTTGGTAGGTAGCTTGCTGGCACTTTCGCAAAATGCTTCTTATGTGGTTGTTGCGAATGAGGCCAGTGCTAGTATCCCGAGTGCCGAGTGGGCCGGCGAGCCCGTCAACCACCAGTGGAGCAAGTCCTTCGCTTTCGAAAGTAGCCTACAGAACTACCTGCATGAACACGTCTCGGAACAGCTCACATATTTCAGCGCGATTCGCCCGCTCGGGTCGGTTGGTGTCGCCAAAGCCTTTGCCAAGTTCCCGCAGTATTTTGAAGTTTTTACCAGTGATAACTTCGTCTTCCGTATTGATCCAGCCAAACGCCCCAACAGCCGCTGGAGTCTAGAAAGTCCGAAATCTCTTAGCAGTTTCATCTTATTATCGCCATGGATATCAGAAGTCGACATGTTGAGGATTTTTGGCAGTAACTTCCTGAATGAAGGCTCGCTGAAAGACCTTTTCCTGTCACTTATCGGGCTCGAAGGCGAACCACCACTCGACTGTGTCGGTACAGCCGAGGAACTGGCCGCCAGCGTTCATGCCATTGTGTACCGCCAGCAGTGGCCCGACAGCAGCTTGCTGGCACTTACCGACCTTGCCAAACTGGCCCCGCGCGAACTCGATTCGTTCGTGTCGGTAGGGAACAGTGAACGCTTCCCTGCCGAGATAAAACTAAAACTACTCGCTGTCTTAAAGGATTTTATTTCATGAACTTCGATCTGCACGACTTCAACGGCAAAGCCGTCATTTTTATAGGACGGGGCCGTGAAGGCGTCAGTTTTGAGAAGTTTATCAAAGCCAACGCTGCTATTTCTTCGTTTTTGTTCATCGACCAGCAAGATGACCCCCATTATTTGCAGAGCCTGGAAACGTTGGATTTTACTAAAACGGTTATCGTCAAAACTGCCGGTTGCCCTGGACGCAATGTCCCTGCCCCGTACACGACTCCAACAAAAGTCTTTTTTGAATGTGTCCGCCAGTTAGGTGCCAAAATCATCGGCGTAACCGGCACCAAGGGTAAAACCACTACCACTTCCCTACTCGATGCTATGCTCTTAGCTGCTCAATTACCCGTTAAAGTCTGTGGTAACATTGGCATCCCGATGATTGACCAGCTCGAGAACGCTACGAGTGATACGATTTTCGTCGTTGAACTATCGAGTTACCAACTCGCCGAGCTAGAAGTCAGCCCGAATATCGCCATTGTCACCAATCTTTACAACGATCATACCGACTACCACGGCAGTCTCGAGGCCTACTGGGAAGCCAAGCACAACATCATGCGCTATATGTCGAGCGCCGATACACTGATTTATAATCCGGAATTCAAACAGATTGCAGAATGGCTCAAAGAAAGTCCCTGCCAAAGTATCGCCATTAATCCGAATGACGATGTCGATATGAGCAAAAGCCGTCTGTTAGGCAGCCACAACAAGCTCAATGCCATCATGGCGCGTCACGCCGCACTTCTTTTGGGGGTCGACAAAGAACTTTGCCAAGAAGTGATCAACGATTTTGAGCCTGTCCGCCACCGCCTGCAGCGCGTCGCTGTTAAAGACAGTATTACTTACATTGACGACGCCATCGGCAGCAACCCTGATGCCACTATCGCTGGTATTACGACACTCATAAAAGAGATCGGCCCGATTGGCTGTTTGATGCTCGGCGGCCAAGACCGTAAGTATGAATACTGGCCGCTCATGCAACTGATTGCCCGTTTGCAGATACCAAACGTCGTTTTGTTCCCCGAAACAGGAGCCAAAATCAAAGCCCTGCGGCCGGCCAGCTACAATGTCACTTTCTTTGAAACCGACAATATGAAGGCAGCAGTGCTCTGGGCCTCAGTCCATGCTCCCAAAGACAGCATCTGCCTTCTGTCGACCGCCGCACCAAGCTACACGGTCTGGAAGGATTTCGAAGAAAAAGGCGATCTCTTCCAAGAAGCCGTCAATGCCCTGCCCGACGAACCAACCCACACCAACGAATAGTTCCGTTATTCGAATCGTTTGAGACGAGGATTGTCGATGGGGGCAGAGTTACGGGCAGCGGTAATGACATTTTCGAACAGGGCGCAGACCGTGAGGGGGCCGACACCACCTTTTTCGGGGGTGATGACGATATCTTTCAGCTCGCGCACATCGGTCGCAATATCGCCGACCAAGCCATTTTTATCGGTTGCCACCCCAGCATCAACAATCACAACACCGAACTTGAGCATGTCTGCAGTAATCAATGACGGAACACCGGTGGCAGTTACCAGAATATCGGCCAGCCGAGTTTCATCGGCCAAGTTCTCTGTGGTGCGATCAGCCACAAAAACGTCAAGACCTGAAGCTTGCCACATTGCCGCCAACGGCTTGCCCACCAAGCGGCCATTGCCAACAATCACGATGTGTTTGCCGAGTAACTCTACACCATATCCAGCTAAAAGCCAGGTAATCGCCAGTGGTGTTGCCGGCTCAAACACATGCTTGGAGCCAAGTCCATCAACATCTTTTTCGGCAGCGACGGTATTTAAGATAATGGTCGTCTGCTGCGGATCAGGCAGAGGGATTTGCACAATAATACCGTGCACCGAGTCATCTTCATTCAGTTTCTTGATCGTTTCGAGTGCCTCGGTCTGGTCAATAGTATGCACATCGACATCTACCAGAATATCATCGCCGTACCCCTGTTTGATTCGCATGTATGTATCGACTACTGGATCGGGGTTCGTACGAATAATCGCGAGTTTGGGAATAATTTTTTGCGCCTGACGCAGTCCGCGTACTGCCTTGGCTTGACGTTCTTTAATATAGCCAGCCAATTCGGCCCCGTTGAGTTCTTTCATTGTCTTAAGTATAGCGTACCGCCATCGGGAGTCAGATACGTTTTTTTTCAAGACGCGCTACAATAGTAATAAGCATAATTATGATTAGAACCCCCCAAGAGTTAAATCAATCAATTCGTGAAGCAGTCAACCAGCGCGCCGTCGTTTTTTCACACCTACTTCTCGCCGCCACAGTCGTCACTCATACCTTGTTGGTCCCCGATTCCCCATATTATCAGAAGGTTCTGGCAGTTATCATTGGCACTATCTTTACTATCTTAGTTCTTTTTCGGTTCTTCGACTTTGCCAGCGTCAACAGTCGGCCACGTACCTATATGGCAGTGTACCTTGTTGTTATTTTCATAGGAATCGCTTTCATCAGTGATCCTGCGACGCCCTATGCACTGGGTTCGTTTATGATCGTATTTCTGTTGAACTTGTATTACGGCAGCCGCGGTGCGATGTTCGGTATCGCATTTTTTGCATTCACCTCGATCGTCAAATATGTTTACAACGCCACCGAAATCGGACTTTCGTATGCGGACAAGCTGAACATTATTGCCACACTTGCGGTTTTTATTGCGGTCGGTAGTATTTTTATAAATATGCAAAAAGTCTTTGACTGGGATCATGAACGTCTCGGTGAAACAACCAAAAAGGCAGTCCTCGAAGGCAAACGACTGCGCGCTCTGATCAACAACATGACCGAAAGTGTGCTGGTGCTCGACCCAAGTTATAAAGTCAGACTTTATAATGCAGCTGCCCTCGCCTTGTTTAATACCAACGACAGCCTCGAAGGCAAAACACCGGAGCAGTTCAGTACATTTAAAGATGCCAGCGGCACTCTTGTCACTTTACAGCAACTGTTTCCAACGAGTTCAGTCGCGCAAAGTAGCGATGATGTTCGGCTTTATTATAGCGATGAGGATTCAGCCGCATTGAGCGTGACAGTCACGCCACTCGAAGCCACCTATGGGCACGAGGATGACGAAACTGGCTATATCCTCACGATGCGTGACATCACTCGTGAAAAATCTCTCGAAGAGGAACGGGATGATTTTATCTCTGTTATTTCACACGAACTGCGCACCCCAGTCACCGTGACAGAAGCAAGTATCTCGAACTCCATGATCATGAACGAGCGAGGTGTGAATGACGAAAAAATAGGAAAATCCTTAAAAGTAGCGCATGACCAAGCAATCTTTCTGGCCAATATGTTGAATGATTTAGCTACTTTTGCAAGAGCCGAAAATGATACACTCGGTCGCGATCTGGATACGTTCAGCCCAGGTGAATTGACCGTGCAACTCACCCAAGATTATGCCAAAGAAGCAGCCCCCAAGAATATTCAGCTCGTAAGTGAAGTAAACGAAGATACGCCTGTGACCATCGTTTCAAATCGACTATACGTGCACGAAATTCTGCAGAACTTCATCACCAATGCCATAAAGTACAGTGATCAAGGCACGGTGACGATCAAGGCAAGCGCGGCAGACGGTGGCGGCATCCGCTTTGATGTGTCAGATCAAGGCATTGGTATTTCTGTCAGCGACCAAAAGAAAGTCTTTGATAAATTCTTCCGCTCTGAAGATTTTCATACCCGTACACGCAACGGCACCGGCCTCGGCCTGTATGTTGCCCAGAAGCTGGCCAAAATTATCGAAGCCTCGTTTGAACTTACCAGTGAAATTGGCAAAGGTTCAACTTTTAGCATGACGATTCCAAATTTAAGTAGTCGCCTGGCCGAAGTACCAGCCACCGCCCCGCCTACCCCGCAAGCCACTCCAGTTGCAAACAGTGCAACCTGACCGCAGAAGGCATATACTGAGGCAAAGCACACGTAAAAGAGGAGGTTCCGCCATGGCAGAAAAATATCATTCGAATCCGTTTGCATCAACGATGGATCAGCTTTCGATACTCGTAAAAACGAATCCGATTTCGTCGCTCACACTTGGGGCGCTCATTATAGGCATTGTACTGCTTGGCATTCTTGTTGCTGGCTTTTTAGAAAGCTTATTCAACAGCCGCCTCGGCGATATTGTCGTTTTCATCGGTGTTATTGTGTACGCATTCTATTTTCTGTTTCGACTGACGGCCGCCAGTTACTACTTGCATATGGCCAGTCGTGAAGGGCGGACGCTGACTGCTAAGCAAGCGATTACTGAAGTAACCAAGAAGAACTACGGCCAGTATTTAATCACCATCGTGCTTGCAAACGTCTTTATACTTGTCGGTTTTGTAGCTCTAGTATTCCCAGGTATCTACTTGCTGGGCCGTTTGTCGCTCGCGCCGTACATCGCACTAAACGAAAATCTTGATGCAATGAAATCACTTAAGCGGAGCTGGGAGCTTTCAGAAGGACATTGGTTCGAAATTGTCGGTGCGATGGTAGCATCCGGCATAACGATAGCCAGTGGCATGTTACTCGGTGTCGGTGCTCAATCAGGACTCGCCGGCCGCTACTTTGAACTTTCGGAACTCAAAAAAATCGCCTCTACGAATCATAAAACGCACTGGATGAACTATCTACTCGTCGGATTGGCTGTGGTGGGTATCGGCTTCTATGCTCTAGTGGCGCGCGCAACGATTTACAACAACATCAACGATCCGACCAGATGTACTGATACCTATTTTGCTTACTCAATAGATTGCACCACGGTCAACCCAGACCCAGCGATGGACATGCACGGCATGAACGATCCAAACAATAGTTTTGACAACCTCCAAAGCCCCGCCCACTAGTGTTAAAGCCCACACAGTACTTGCATTTACAGAGGTAATTTGCTAAAATTTGCCTCTACGGGCCAGTAGCTCAGCTGGTTAGAGCACCTGCCTCTTAAGCAGGGTGTCCCGGGTTCAAGTCCCGGCTGGCCCTCCAAAGATACCTAAACAGATACCAATTGGTTCCAATATCAGCACTCAATGATTTTGGAAATAATTTGTATCTGTTTTTTAGTTCTAGTCTCTTTTGGTTAATGCTTGAGAATGCGTATTGTTGACATGATAAAA
>JBBQVE010000014.1:0-21123 GCA_038211855.1 Saccharimonadales bacterium (SeqCode) | reverse complement strand
CGAATAGCCTTTACGTAACAATATGCCAATTTCTATACGCTCTACCCGCATTAAATGTCTGTACTTACTCATAAGCCAACAGAGTAACAAATTTACTACAAACAGCTGCGCTGTTTTTCGCACTTCATATTTAAGTTTAGGCAAAAATAAACAACACAAAAATGAGTCAAGAAACCCTACCCATACACACAGGTGCTCCTGAGGCAATCGATGCCTATCGGCGTATCGGACCCATCACGGATCCGAGGTCACTGCCACCTTTCAGTTTTGAAACCATGGCTGGCTCTGTACTAACTCAGGGTACAGAATCAAATCCAACCGCATGGCTTGCTCGACAAGCAAAATCTGAACGTATCACCGCACTTACTAGTACTGAAGAGTCTCTAGTAGCAGCGAGTATGCTAGCTGACGCCCTCTACGCGGTCGATCCCGCTGTAGCTCAAGAAGGTTACAAGGCGGTTTTGTTTAATGCAACACAGAATATTCTACGAAAACCAATCGAACGTGGCCAACTAAAAAGCGAACAAGCCGAGGCTCTTAGTCGTAATTTTGATGTTGTGAACTGGTTCGAGCGGAATAACGAACCGGTTCCTGGGCTTGTTGGTCACGATGAACGCGCAATCCAATTAATATCCCGCATCGTTAATCTTCGTCAGAACGGCGGACCACGTACTTTTGGTGATGGACCAATGCTAGAGCATACCATCTCCCTGATGCTGCAATACAAACTATGGCAACAAGAGATTGATGGTCCAAACACTTTTGCTCGTTTGGCAACGCGACGTGAAGATATGCCTGCGAGTGGTATGCCTCGTGAAAAAGGTACGAAAGTTTCGCATGATGTCGTCATGCAACTCGGTGACAAAACGGTGAGGATTCAATCAAAGCAAGGTGAAAATGCTCACGAACTAGACCAGGATCGATACAATAAAGACCTTATCACTATCGTCATTGAAGAAGCTGGCGGCAGAGACCTCGATGCCATTCTCACTGCAGTAGGTCAGGCTTATAATGGCAGTCGTGAAGCTGCCACTTTCGTCGATATGAAGCTCGAAAAATATGGACTTCTCGAGAAGATAAATGCTTCAAAAGTGCCCCGAGTCGGTGGTTTCCTTGCCTTAGCTGGCGCAGCCACTTCTTAGGCTAAAAATCAGCGCCCATGCCACCCATTCCAGGGGCGGATGACTTTTGTTCAGGCACATCAACGACGAGCGCACCCATGGTCATCCCCGTTCCAGCAATCGAAACGGCGTTCTGAATGGCCTCACGCGTGACGCGTTTTGGATCAATCACGCCTTTGGATTTCAGGTCGACCAGCTTCCCTGCGGCCGTCACATCAACACCCATGCCAGCCTTGCCGCTTTTTACTTGCGGCAGCCATTCATCAGCGTTGAAACCAGCGTTTTCGAGCAGGATGCGGAAGGGTTGTTCGAGCGCTCGTGCCAGCATTTGCGCGCCGGCGGTCATCGATGTGTCTTCGTATCCCTTGATTTGGGAGGCAAGATCAACCAGCGTGACCCCACCGCCCGGCACGACACCTTCGTTCAAGGCGGCTTTTACGGCGTGCACGGCATCATCAACGCGGAACTTCTTTTCTTCGATTTCGGTTTCGGTGGCACCACCAACTTTAATAACTGCGACTTTGCCACCGAGGGCTGCACGACGTTTTTCGAGCGATTCGCGGTCGTAGCTGCTTTTGGACGCTTTGGCTTGGGCGGTAATCTGGGCGATGCGGGCTTTAACGCTCGCGGCGCTGCCGACACCTTCAATAATCGTTGTGTCGTCTTTGGTGACAATCACTTTACGGGCACGGCCAATCACCTCAAGACCGACGTTCTCGAACGTCATGCCGGAATCATCAGTAATCACAGTTGCGCCGGTCAACACAGCAATGTCATCAAGCACATCTTTGCGGCGCTCGCCGAATTCTGGTGCTTTGACGGCAACAGCGTTAAAGACTCCTTTGAGTTTGTTCAAAATGAGTGCGCCGAGGGCTTCGCCTTCAACATCTTCAGCGACCAAAATAAGATTTTTCTCGCCTTTTTGGGCTAGTTTTTCGAGCAGTGGCAGAAATTCTTGGATAGAGCTGATTTTCTTATCTGTTAAAACGATGGCTGGCTTGTCATACACGGCCTCCATGCGGGCGGTGTCAGTGACCAAATATGGACTGACAAAACCACGCGAGAAGGTAAAGCCTTCAGTGATTTCGCTTTCGAGCTCGAGGCCCTGGCCTTCTTCGACGGTGACAACACCATCTTTGCCAACACTTTCCATGACACCAGCAATCAGCGTGCCGATCTTTTTGTCGCCGGCACTAATCGTGGCGACTTCAGCGACGCGGTTCATTTTGCCTTCAATCGGCTCGGCCATTTTGTCGAGATTTTTAAGCGCCTCAGCGGCGGCAGCTTCAAGACCTTTGCGTAACTGCATCGGGTCGTGACCAGCCGCAATCAATTTGTTGGCCTCATTCAAAATGTGATACGTCAAAACGGTCACCGTCGTGGTGCCGTCACCAGCGACGTCGTTCATCTTGCTTGCTGCCTGTTTGATGAGCTCGGCGCCAACTTTGTAGCCCAATGTTTCGTCATCAACATCGGCGATATCGACACCCTTGGCAACCGTCACACCGTCATGCGTCACCGTTGGATTGCCGTAACTTTTGCCAATCACCACATTGCGACCCTTTGGTCCCATCGTCGTTTTTACAGCTTCGTACAAAATCTTTGCCCCACCCAAAACACGGCGGCGGGCATCATCGTCATAAAATACTTTTTTTGCCATTATTTACTCCTATTTAACGGTCGCGAAGATGTTTTCTTCTTTTACCAGAATATATTCGTTCGCATCGATCTTCACTTCGGTATTACTATAGCCGCCGTAGACGACTCGGTCGCCGACCTTCACGTTTTTCACAGCTTTACCAATCGCCAAAACTTTGGCAATCTTTGGCTTTTCGGCCGAGGCCTCGGGCAGGTACAACCCGCTCACTGTTTTGGTCTTCACCGCTTCTTGCTCCACGACGACATAATCAGCCAACGGCACCAATGGTACAGACATATTTTTTCCTCCAATTTCTAGCACTCATAGTAGTTGACTGCCAGTATCTCTGTCAACTACCCCATAAAAAACAAAAAATCCCTCGCGGGACTTACAAACAGTGGGGGTGATAGATAAGAGAGATTGTAATGTTGGGGGCGGGGTGTTGGGTTGTCGCAAAGCGCGAGCATCGTTGATCGCGAAAGCGAACAACCCAACACGTCTCCATGCCCCTCACAATATCGCTATCAACCACCTCCTTTCGGGGGTCTCATTTCAGACTGGCACGGTGCCGATCCTAGCTAGTCTTCTTGGCGGCACTGCCACAGTCAGACGCTTGCGCGAATTCTTGTGGAGGCGAGCCTTGAGGGCAAGCAAGTCGTAAAACCTCTTGGAGTTCTTTCCGAAGCACATCTATGCAGCGATGACGACGTTGTCGACCGCATCATTTGCTTCATAAACGAAGACGTCGTTGTCTTCATCAATCTGGAAAGCCTCTATTGGCAGTGCGTGACGCAACCTCCGAGCGTGAGCCCGCAAGAGCGACAAAGAACGGCCACTGAGGAGGTAGGTCATTCCGAGTGACTCAATGTCGACGGCTGCCATGTCCAGGTCTTCAAACTCTCGACGAGTCTGATGCGGAATGACGACCTTCGTCTTGTCCTTCAGTTTGCTGTCCCGAACCTCGTTGAAGCAGGCACGCCCCCGGCGCTTCGTGGTCCAGAACGAACGGCGTTGCTTACTGTGTCGACTCTTCTGTCGGTCATGCATCCGGCAGTATTGCGCCATCTGCTTCTCGTCGTTGTCGGCATCATTACCCCCATTGAACTCATGTTCCTCTTCCCAGATTGCTTCCGGGTTTGGTTCGATCAGTCCAACCTTCGTTTTCGTGTCATCATAGACGACACTGCTTTTGTCTTGCACGTATTCCCCAATTCGTTTAGTACACGTTATGTGTACAGGGTGGTTGTTTTACTATCTCCCGATAGGGCAACAAGCTTTAACTAAAGTTACAGCTGGTAGTCCTACCGGGAATCACAATCTCTCTTATTGTTAAGGTGCGGCCATCACTTTGACGCGATAGCCTGCTCGCTTATCAAAATAAAAAGAGACGAAAACGTCTTAATACTATTTGACAAACTTGAAATAGATTGTACGACTATACACCCTAAAAGTCAACTATTTTTGCTACAATAGACGTCATGTCTCGTATGAACAAAAAGGTGCTGATGAGCTCGGCAGATTACTTCGATGATGGGTACGCCATCAATGCCCATATGGACGACAAAATAGCTGTGGATAAGCTGTCGGCAATCCGTGAGCATGCCGAAATTAGCGCGTGTCTTGCAAGTGCGGGCGTAGATGTTCAAAAGGTGCCCGCACCGGCACAGTGCCAAGACGGTGTCTACACCGCAAACTGGGCCTTAATTGTTGGTAACAAAGCCATTTTGTCGAACCTGCCGAATATTCGTGAAGCCGAGGAACCCTACGCCCAAAAAGTTCTGCAAGAGCTTGGCTATGAGACGATTAAGCTACCAAAAGACGTTCATTTTAGCGGCCAAGGTGATGCCCTGCCCTGCGGCAATTATTTGTTTGTCGGTACAGGTTATCGAACGAGCCCTGAAGCCCACGAACTGTTGGCCCAGCATACCGGCCTGATCGTTATCAGCCTGCAGACCATTCCGCAGACTGATACCGAAGGCACACCCATCATAAATAGCATCACCGGCTGGCCCGACAGCTTCTTTTACGATCTAGACCTCGCCTTGGCCGTCATCACCCCCACACTTATCGCTTGGTGCCCAGAAGCTTTTGTGCCGGATAGTCGTGCCAAAATCGCAGCAATAACAGATATAGAAAAAATCGAAGTCAGCTACGAAGAAGCGACCAATGGCTTCGCCTGTAACTTGGTTTCCAGTGGTACATCAGTGGTGATGAGCGATCACGCGCCCGACCTAAAACAGGCGCTGGAAGCCCGCGGTCTCACCGTTTACTCGCCGCGCGTCACCGAACTCCTCAAGGGTGGCGGCTTTATCCGCTGCACCAGCCTCACACTGTCTTAATATCGCTTTCGGCATAATCGCCATTCTGTTAAGCTTAAGCTAATGTACAGCGAGAGGGATTGACGTTGAATTCGCATATTTCAGACGCCATTGATAAAGCCGTGAGTGCTGGCGTGCCGATGGCCTCACTTGGTGAAGTGCTCGTAAATCAGGGCTGGCCGCCAGAACTCGTACGTGAGTCCCTCACCCAGTGGATGAATGCCCACGGCCGCCAGACCAAAACAACTGCTTTTAAGGACTGGCTGGATAAGTACTACAAAAAATCGCGGCGCGCCGTCGTCTTGGTGGTATTTATTAGCGTAGTACAAGCCGGTATTGCCCTGCTCAAACCGTGGCCGACCAAAATCTTGGCAGATTCAGCATTTGGGAAGATCCGCGCGCCGGGTATCCTCGCACCATATACTCACAAACCGGAGCTCATCGCTATTACCGCCCTCATAACCATCGCCCTTTTCATTATCGGCGCTATCTTTGACTTTTTCAGTGCCTTTTTACTCCTGAAGATCGGCTTTACGCTCAATCGCAGTATTAAGCGCGAGTCACTACGCCACATCCTTCACCTGCCCCTCTTCCACGAGGCACGACTAGCCAAAGGCGATTACGTCTACCGCCAAAACGTCGTCACGAACAGCCTCTCCGACCTCGTCCTTGGTACCACCTCATCGATCATCGGCTCAATCATCATGATTATTGGTGTGATTCTCATTATGTTAAAGTTCAACCCCCGTTTGACGCTTGTATCCGTTGTACTGATGCCACTGCTCTACCTAACAATGCGGATATTCGGGCCGCGAATGGGTAAATACGCTCGCCAGCTCACTATTGTCGCCTCCGATACGTCTGCAAAGATTAACGAATCCGTCGACAACGCCGAAACCGTCCAGGCATTTACGCTTGAGGATAAACAGCTCGAAAGCGTGGATGCGCTGTGGAACAAAGGCTACTTCCTGACCAAAAAGACGATGATGTGGAGCAATCTGCTCAAAAACACCAATGGCCTGCTGACCATCTTGGCCACTTCGGTGGTGATGTATTTTGGGGGTACCGAGGCCCTCAATGGCAAGCTCACCTTCGGACAGCTGCTGATTTTTATGACCTATATGGGCTACTTGCTCGGGCCAATCCAGAACCTTGTCCAACAGATTACCAGCCGTAACCAGAAACTGATTGATGTAAACCGAATTTACGAAGTTATTAGCGATCACGAGGGTATAGAGGACCTGCGTAAGGACGCCCACATGCCCCAAAAAGTCAGCGGTGTGTTAGATTTCCAGAACGTCTCCTATGCATATAAAGATCAGGTAATTTTTGAGAAACTCAACCTGCACGTCAAACAAGGCGAGAAAATCGGCATTATTGGGCCGAGCGGTGGCGGCAAGAGCACCATCCTGAAGCTCATAGCGCTGTTTATTGAGCCGATGGGCGGCCGAATCCTGCTCGATGGCATCGACATTCAATCAGTGTCTCTGCAGGAGCTCAGGCAGCACATCGCGTGGGTCAGCCAGAACCCGCAGTTGTTTAGCGGCTCTATCTTAGATAACCTGCTCGACGGCGATACCAGCCGACATATTAGCAATGACGAGATCGCCGACGCCGTCGTCGTCTCCAACGTCGCTGAGTTTGCCGTCCGCCTGCCGCTCGGGATCGTCACACCGGCTGGCGAAAACGGCTCATCGCTGAGTGGTGGCCAAAAACAGCGTATTGCTATTGCCCGCTCACTTATCAAAAACGCCCCGATTCTCTGTTTGGACGAGCCGACAGCCGCCCTCGATGTCAAAAGCGAGAACTACATCCGCGACTCCTTGAGCCAACTGATCAAAGGCAAAACGACCGTCATGGTGACACACCGTAAGGCGCTGTTAACGCTGATGGACACAATTTACGTTCTGGATAATGGTACGCTTAGGAATGTAAACGAACTGGGTGGTCTTGATTATTATCTCGGTGTCCTCGAAGGTATCGACCAAGAAAAAGCCCGTGCCGACATCGAACGCGAAAAACAAGCCGTCAGCACTTCGGCAATGGATCAATTCATGTTGTTGTTGGCCGAAAAGCACGAACGAGTGCAGCCGCCTGCGCCGACGCCGCTCCCTGCCCCTGCAGGTGTGCCTCTAGACATCCCGACTATGAACGAAAACGGAGAGTTTGAGATCAAACTACACTAGGCATCGGCCTATTGGTGTTCGGTCGTATAGCCTTGAACGGGCGGAAAGCCACCAGGTATTGCTGAGGTATCCCCATCAAAGCCACCTGCTGACGCCGACTGATCTTTCGTCGCTTTGTTCAAATCAGCAACACTGTTGAGCTCGCCCTTCACTGCACCAAATTTGTTGGATTCGCCTGGGTTCAATGTATCTATATTACTAAAAGATGCTCCCATTTCGCCAGCCAGTTGCGCACTCACGTGATAGCGCTCGCCGGAAGAATTTATTGCATAAACCGATTCATTGTCGGCGTCTTTCACAAGCTTGAATTCTGACCCTGCACCGATGTTAATACTACGGAGTTGGTCAATGTTTGTGAGGCTGACGCCTGATCCAAACGGCTTCGAATCGACTTCAGCTTGCGGCTTGACGTCTGGGTCATGCCACGTCCCGTCTGCAATCATCGCGTTCATCAGATCACCAGTGACATGGAATTTTTGACCAGCCGCGTTGACGACAAAAATAGCGCGGCCGTTGCCAACCAGCTCGTTATCTGGCTTATAGTTAGTTGCATCACCCTTGATGATTTGGAACTGGCCGGTGTTTTCTGCCGAGTTACCAACTGCCAGTGCCTCATCAGTTCGTACCGCAGGAGCGGTAGCGATTGCCGCAGCAGGAGCCGCGGGAGCTGGTGCAGGAGCAGGAGCGGCGGCTGCACTGGCAGCAGTCACACCGTCTGTAAAGGTTTTGACTTGGGAGTTGGTGTAACCAGCAAAGGGACCTTCAGTAAGGACAGCTGAGGGATCGGGTGGTGGCGGTGCAGCGACCGGTATTGCGGGAGCAGTCGTTGCCGTAATAACTGCACCAGGAAGTGGTGAATTATTTGTCGTATCCCCGAGTACGACAGCGGCAGAAGCGAGGGCTTTGTCCATGAGTGGATCGGTCGTCGTCACCGTCGCACCACCAGAATCAGCGATTGCGCCGCTAACTGGCGAGGAGTCAACAGCTGCCTGGGTAATCGTGGCAATCGGTGGTGCAGCCCCGCCATTTTGAGCAACAATATCGTTATAACCACCCTCGGTCACATGGAATTTTTGACCGTCAACATTGACAGCATAGACAGCGTTCCCGTTACCCACAAGGGTATTGTTGTCGAGCGGACCGCCATCGCCCTTCACGAACATGAGGTCATTCACAGTGGCATTATTAATAGTGCCGAGATTCTGAACCGAGTCGACGGTATACCGAAGCGGCATTTTATCAACTTCTGAGGCTGCTTTTACCTCTGGTTCATACCAGCTGCCACCAGCCTGCATTTCATGGCTTAAAGTTTCACTGACGTGGAAGCGTTCACCACGGTTGTTCAGGACATAGACAGAGCCATCTCCACCTTCGGCTTTGATGAGGGTGAACATATGGGTAACGGGTGCTGCAGGTGCCGGCACATCTCCCCCGCTCGAATCATGAGTCGTATTTGTGTGATGCGATTGATGTGGTGGGGTGGTTGGTTCCGTTGGTGCTACGCCGGAATAGCCACCACTTGGATTATAAGTCGGGGGTGCCGTGGTAACGGAGTAACCACCGCTCGGATCATAAACGGGAGCAGACGTCGTATGCGTCTCTCCCTCATAACCGCCAGCTGGATCGTAACTGTAGGTTGGTGGAGTAGACGTAGGACTATCCCCGCTGAAGCCGCCACTTGCTGGGGGAGTATATGCCTTAGGTGTACCATCAGTATTATGTGTTTGGTACCATTTGTCGTCATGGGACGGCGTTGATGGACCACTTGAAGGCAGTGCGGAAGGCACCGTAACCGTCGAAGGTGGAGGGTCGACGGGATACATTCCATTCGCCTTTTTAAACAGATCTTCAAGCTGACCCTGTACGCCAGGATCGAGCCCAGCAGGACTACTATTAATATAGCTAAGCACGGCTGCAGGAGAGCTAAAAGTCTTGCCAGCGAACGCCCTCATCACCCCGCTGTTAAGATTTTGACCACCCTGAGTAACGCCACTTCCCGGATTAAATACATCACCTTTAGGCCAATGGCTTTCAATGTAAGACTGGATGCTTGTTGCTGAACTTGTAGGGCTTGCCATACTGTTTCCTAATAATTTTAAGTTTGTATTTTTTATCTATACGCTGTCTAGTGTGGATTTGAGTACCCTTGCACAGGTGGTATCCCACCAGGTAGTCCTGATGTGTCGCCATCAAAGCCACCAGCTGCAGCAGATTGATCTTTTGTTACCTTGTTAAGATCGGCAAAATTATTGAGTTCACCTTTCACTGCACCAAACTTACTAGATTCACCAGGGTTAAGAGTATCTATGTTGCTAAATGAGGCTCCCATTTCTCCTGCTAAATGTTGACTCACATGGTATCTTCCACCGGTAGAGGTGATTGCATACACGGAGTCATTGTCGGCATCTTTCACGAGCTTATATTCACTCCCGGCTCCAATGTTAATACTGCGCAGTTGATCAATCGTTGTTAGGCTGACGGAGGATCCGTTTGGCTTGGCATCAACCTCGGCCTGTGATTTGATGTCTGGGTCATGCCATGTTCCGTCTGCAATCATCGCGTTCATCAGATCACCGGTCACATGGAACTTTTGACCCGCGGCGTTGACGACATAAATCGCACGACCATTTCCAACTAATTGATCGTCTGGCTTGTAGTCGGTGGCATCACCCTTGATGATCTGGAACTGTCCTGTGCTCTTGCCAGAGTTACTAACTGTAAGAGCTTCATCGGTAGGAGCGGGTGGTTGTGCTGGTGCCGTTGCAGGAGCGGCGGGTGCAGTCGCGGTTACCGCAGTGCCGTTGACTCCTGCGATAAAGGCATCAGCCTGAGCCTGCGTGTACCCAGCAAAGGGACCTGAGGTCAGGACGGCGGAGGCTGGTGTTGTTGCAGGAATGATCGACGGAGCATCTGGAGCTGGTGGTGCAGCAACGGGTATTGGGGGTGTGTCTGCGTGAGTTATGGTTGCTGTGCCTGGGCCGGTACTGACGACAGGTGGTGCACCACCAAGAATCGCATTCGCTGAAGTGATGGCCTGATCTTGAGCAGTATCGCCTGTTTTTGCGGTCGCAAAGAGTGAACCGCCAGGAGCTTCGAGTGTGCCGTTTATTTGTGTAGAATCGACTGCTGCCTGCGTTACGTTCGCAATAGGTACGGAGCCAAGGTGGCCAAAAGCATCACCTGTCACGCGGAACTTCTCTCCATGTTCATCTACGGCATAGATTACTCGGCCATTGCCAGCAAGCTGGTCATCGGGCTTATAGACAGTTGCATCACCCTGGACAAGCATAAACGTGTGGCTACCATCAGCGTTTGTGAAGGTTGCGTTATTGATGGTAGCGAGATTGGCGGTTGAGTCAACCGTAAAGCGCAGGGCCATCTTGTCGACTTCAGCTGCGGGCTTCACATCTGGTTCATACCAGCTGCCACCGGCTTGCATTTCATGGCTTAAAGTTTCACTGACGTGGAAGCGTTCACCACGGTTGTTCAGGACCTAGACATAGCCATCTCCACCTTCGGCTTTGATGAGGGTGAACATATGAGATCCTGATGCAACTGGCGTAGGTAATGCGGGAGACTCTTGAGTCGGTCCAGACACGAGCACGGCGGGCGCGAGCGGCTGCGCCGGCGTCGCATCTGATGTCGAGCCGGTAATAATTTTCTTGGCGGAAAGTACTGCCTGATCCAGTACAGGATCATTTGTTGTGACGAGTGCACCACCTGATGCGCCAAGTGTCCCTGCAATTGGCGAGGAATCAACCGCATTCTGAGTAACTGTCGCAATAGCTAGAGCTGTGCCACCATTCTGTTTGGTGAGGACATCAAGTCCGTCCGCAGTAACATGGAACTTCTGTCCAATGCTATTCACGGCATAAACGGCACGGCCATTACCGGTTAGGGTATTGTCATCAAGTGAGCCACCATCACCTTTTACAAGCATGAGATCATTGTTTGTTGGAGGGGTGTTAATAGTACCGAGGTTCGCAACTGAGTCGACCGTAAAACGGAGGGCCATCGCATTGACTTCAGCAGCTGGCCTTACATCAGGTTCATACCAGCTTCCACCAGCTTGCATCTCATGCATGAGAGTTTCACTGACGTGAAACCGTTCACCACGGTTGTTCAGGACATAGACAGAACCGTCACCTCCTTCGGCTTTGATGAGGGTGAACATATGTTGGGGGGTGCAGAAGAAGTAGTATCTGCTGCTATAGGTAGAGGTCCACCTGATGCTAGTGGATTGTTGTCAACAATTTTTTTACCATGTTTTTCCGCCTTCTGACGTGCTAATTCGTCATTCCAGATTTTCAGTGCTTCTGGTGTCGGTGCGTCAGTTGTAGGAAGGCCAGCTAGGACATTTAGACCTGGCTCTCCGCCAGCAAAAGCCGGAAAAGTATGGTCAAATTTAGCACCAAGAGCCTCAGCACTCTTATCCCAATCCTTTAAGGCTACCACGGCTTCTTGATCACTTCGAGATTGCAAAAAGTTAATGAATGTATTTCTCACATCGTTAACTGTTGCGGCTGATTCTAGTGAAAAAGCTGGCTCTAATTTAGCAGGACCAATATTTTGATCTTCGCTTACAAATTGACCATATACCCACATGCTAGCGTTGTCTTTTACTTGCTGTAAAACTGAAGGATCTTCTGAAGGTGCGGTGACATCGCCACCATTGTTTTTAATAAAGTTAGCTTTGTCAGTTTCAGTGTGACCAGCCCACTCTCCACTTGTGATGAGCGGTTCGTTAGCTGTACCGCTCGCTTTGCCTGAACTAGGAGAGTAAAAGACTTTTGGGCCTTTAGAGGTGTCGGTCTGTGGAATACCAGCCATGACGTTAACGCCGGGTTGACCCACACCTTCGCCAATAAGACCCCCTAAGGGAGGATGAGTAACATTAATACCATTATTGTGTAATCGAGCTGTGAATTCACTAATACCAGCTAGAAACTTCTGTCTCACAGCTGTAGTTGCACCACCCATATCATTTTGATAAGTACTAATGAGGGCGTCTGTCATTTCTTGAGGGCTATCACCTCTATAAGCGCCAAAATAGCCAGCCCAGCTATAATTAAGACTATCAGCTGCTTCGTTAGCTATAAGTGCATCCTGGCTAGGAAATTGAAATTTCTGAGTACTAGTACTACCACCGGGAAGTGCAGGTCTGGATACATCTGAACCACCTGGCGGAATCACGTTTGGATTGTATGTATAGTTAACGTCATTTCCACTAGTTTTGAAAGTGTGCTCATTAAATGTCCCATTCGTAACAGGAGCCGGTGGCCCTGGGATTTTAACGCTACCTGCATCTGTAAAAACTGACATTTTAATTAATTTCCTTTTTGTTTTAACTTTTTTATTTTTCAGTCTATATAAGATGAAGATACCAAGAAGGTAATGGTTTGTCAAACGTCCGCAGTTGCATCCTGTTTATAAACTGAGTTTCAGACGAGATTTCTAATAGCTGCGCGGGCGACGACGACTTCATCATAGTCACGTTTTATAACTCGTTGTGGATCATTATCATTCTGGGGATGATGGCGGAGTTCAGCAGCCTTCGGGCCATTATGTAAGATCGACTTTTCGTGGCCCTTGCCAAGCAACAGCACCATGTCGCCGGCTTTGGCCATGCCGATCGCTTTGGCAACCGCTTTTTCACGGTCATGTACCAAAAACAGATTCTTCTCTTTGACTTTACCCGCGCTTTCGGCCCCGCCGGCAATCTGTTGCAAGATCAACTCACCGTCAATATCACGATCATCCTCTTCGGTCACAATCACCACGTCGCACCACTTTCCGGCACTCTTGCCCTGCAAAGCCCGCTTCTGCTCATCACGACGGCCAGCACTCCCAAAAACCGCAATCATGCGGCCTTTGACGAGCGGTTTAACTTCGGCAAAAATCTTGTCAAAACTCTCGGAGGTATGCGCATAATCAACAATCACATCAAAGTTCTGCCCCTCATCAACGCGTGTCATGCGCCCCTCAACAGAGCGCAAAGACGCAATCCCCTTCTCTATCTGTTCCTTGTTCAGCCCCAACGCCCGTCCTACACCTACTGCTGCCAAACTGTTACAAACGTTAAAACTACCCGGCAAGTGACATTCGATGCGATATTCAGTATCGTCAGTCTTGACTGAGTATCGGCTACCAGCTGGCGTCAGCTTAACGTTACTAGCCTTTAAATCGCCATTTTTGAGGCCATACGTCACCGGATGAGCGATATCTTGGGCAAAATATTTTGCGACGTCATCATCAGCATTTATAATGCCCACTCGCAGCCCTTTGCGATTTGCATTGGTCTGCTTGAACAGCAGTCGTTTGGCATCGCGGTAGCGTTCGAACGTGCCATGGTAATCAAGATGTTCATGGCCAAGGTTCGTAAACACTGCCACACTGTATGGCACGCCCCACACGCGGTGTTGCGCCAAAGCATGACTAGTGGTCTCCAAAATCAGCCATTCTGCTCCCGAAGCCTGTATCCGTTTCATTTTTTTGAGAAGATCGAGTGACCCCATCGTCGTGAGGCGGGTCGGATTATCAATCGGCCCCTTCCCATCACCATAATCAACGCTGATTGTCGTCATCATCGCCACTTTGTAACCGGCGCTACGCAGCATCTGCATGATGAGCGTAGAGGTGCTGGTCTTCCCATCTGTACCCGTCACACCTATAACCTTCAGCCCGCGTGAAGGAAAGCCGAGCATGATGTTCTCAACCACGGCCTCAACCAAGTGCCCCGTTGGCTCAATCGCCCGGAACAACCCTGCCGGCACCAGCTTTTTCACAATGTCGCGTGCACCCATAATTCTTGTGAGCTCCTTGGCACTCAGTATACAAAAAATGGACGGCATATGTCGCCGTCCATTTTTGGACTAAATGTCTTGTGGCCTAGCTCATTGGCCATCCCTTATCACCACGCATGGCTGGTTTCGCCTCATGAGGGGCTGTTTCAGCGGCTGGACTCAATGCGTCTAACTGCTGTTGCACAGCGGCTTCTTTATCAGCCTGGCGTTGGTGTTCTTCGGCAATTTCAGCATCAAGTTGTGCGAATGCTTCTTGGACACCTGCTTCCTTGGTGGCGATTTCTTCATCGAGTTCTTTAAAACTCCGTTGGACATCGGCCTCATTGTCGATGTCGAGGCGTGTGAACCAGTCGCGTACTTCCATTTCCTGCACGACCTTATCGATATTATTTCGGTCGCTCAGGTCCATCGAAAGATACTTATCACGAAGTTCATCATTGTTCATCATCTGAAGCTCGGATTCGTCTAGTTCAGGATGACTAACAGCTTCAACAGATGTTGTAACATCAGTGACGTCAGCATCGTGAGTTTGTGCTTCGTCGAACTGTTTTGCGAGTAATGGATCGATAGGGCGAGTCGTAGCCATTCGGGCAGCTTTTGCGGCAACCTTGGCACGGTGCTTGCCAACGGCATAGCCGGCCTTGTAGGCGAGAGTTTTCTTCTCTTTCGTCGCCTTTGGAACTTTATCAGCTTTTTCATCTGGTGCTTCAGCGGCCTGTTCCATTGGTACTTCCGCAACTGTTCCGTCTTCAACCGGCGCTTCAAGTTCAGTAACAACACTTGTTTTGACGCTAGTACGGCCAAGTTTACGGGCGATACGCTGGCGGAGTGTCAACTTTTCGGTTGCTGCCGGCTGAGCGAGTTTGTTTGCTTGAAGTTCCTGAAAGCTGGCACGAGCGTTTGCTTCAAATAACTTGGCAGCTTCGCCGATACTTGCACCATTCTTCTTGGCTTCAAACTTTTCAACATCACGGATTGTCTGGACGAGGTTATTCCAGTTGCTTTCATCGCCGCTGGCGACTTTCGATTGCATCTCGTTGTAGAGCTCATTGATGCCGACCATCGGCTTGCCCTCTGTATCAAGGTAGCTGCGGACAACAGCATCCTTGGCAGAAGCAGGACCTTCACTCAACCATTGTGGGGCTGGCAAATCTATTGGAGATTCTGCGACCGGTTCAGCCGTTTCGGTGTGAGCTGGCAAGAGTAACTCTGCTGGGCGTTCCATAACTGCGACTGAGCTTGGTGATTGATTTTCCATGCTGATTACCCCTTATTCATGTCGACCATTATTTGGTCTAACAGCTTCATTTCTTTACGGTTAATCGTGTGGCGACCATCAAAAATCTGAGTCGTGCCGTTGCGTGGTCCAAGCACAAAGTGTGTGCTTTTCGCTGCATTATATTTATCAATAGCAGCCTGCATAGTGAAGACTTCCCTGCCTGGTGTGAGATCGTGTGCCACAACTGAAGTTACTCTGCCCCTGTCAACAGCGGCTTGGGCTTTTGAAATTGCATCTGAGCTTACACCGACATGATTCCCACCGGTGCCTGTCGTTGCGACTTCGCCACCGGCTGTTGCGCCAGTACCTGCAGTTGTACCGCTCCCTACCTTCGTAGGATCGATGTTGCCGCCTTGGTTGCCGCCAGTACCTACTTTCGTAGGATCAACGTTTCCACCATGATTGGCAGCAGCACCTGTACCGGTTGACTGATCAACACCGCCTGCTGTTGGGGTGACATGATTCAGCGTGCTGTTCACTTTACGATGAAGGTTGGTTGGATTCCAGTCGCCTGTAGCCTTGTGCTTGATAAGTTCGGCTGCGACAAGGCCACCGACGATTAAGCCGCCAAGGATTAGGCCATTGCGCTTGCGGTGTTCACCGCGTTCACGACCTTCGCCGCCACCATATATCCGACCAAAGACACCGGCGATACGTTCCTTGATTCGTTGGCGTCGGGTCTTCTTGACTGGCACTTCTTCAGGAAGATCAACTACAGCTTCAACAGCTTCTTGGTTGGCTTTGAGTTCCTTAAACTTGCGGTGAGAGTATTTTTCAAACGCTTCGAGGTATTCAGAGACATCAGCACCGCGTAACTCTGCGTCTACCTTTACGGCATCGCGGAGAGTCTGGACTAAGTTGTCCCAATTGCTCTCGTCGCCTTCGAGGACCTTAACTGCCATGATGTCGTCAAGACCCATGTGGTAGACAGGCTCGCTGCCTTCAACCTTTTCCCATTGGCCTTTGAAACCGATGACAGGCATGCCGTCAGCATCGAGAAAGGTACGGGCTTTGCGTTCTTCAGCACTGGCTGGGGCTTTCGCAAAAGGATTTTCAACTCCTGTAGCGACAGCTTCGGCACGGATAGCTTCGGCATCGGCAACAACAGCTTCGCTAGCAACTGTTGCAGCGGCAACGTCGGGAGACATAACGTCTATCTGAACACCAAGGTCTTCCCAGCCACCCAACGAAGGTTCAGATTCGGCAGGAACGACAGGTGGTAACCAGTTATTTGTGGCTTCAACTGTTGGTGGAGCCCAAGTAGCAGCTTCGTTCGTGGCAACAGTCCGGCCTTCAGCGGTGCGGAGTCCACGAGCAAGTCGGCTCTGGCTGTCCTGTGTGGCAGCAGATGGAGTTTTTACATGTATGAGGTTTCCGGCTTTCTTGTCGGCTTCGCGCTGGGCGAGCTGTGCCTTAGCACCGTCGACATACTTAAGAACCGACGTTTTACCGTTCTTGTGGATCTCACTGGCCTTGATACCGGTTGCTTCAGCAAGTTCACTGACGGTCATATTCTTGATTCCGGCAAGGGTAAGCTTGGAGACTGCTTCAAGTTTGGCAGTTTCGCGGGCGGCTTCCTGTTTTGCAGTACGGCCGGCTTCTACATCGGTAGTCCAGGCATCGCGTTGTTCCTGAGACTTCTGGGCATTGGCTTCTTTTGCCTTGGCTGCATCAATTGCTTTGACTTGAGCTTCGGCACGGTTGATGATTTCACGAACCTCGTGACGGCGTTCTGCAGGAGTAAGGTTAAGAGCCTTCTTGGCAGCATCACCATCAACATGGGCGGCGAACTTATTAAATGACTCACTGTCACCAGCGATTTCTTTTACAAGGTAGTCGAGGTCCAAGTGAGATTGGTCATCTGCTGGCAATTTACTGTCAGGATTAACAGCGGCAATCGTACGAAGTATAGACTCTTTTGACTGCGCATCTTCTAATGTACGGGCTGCTTCCTGTTGTTCGCCGGCGACATCAACACCAAATGCTAATGCAGCATTCTGTTCCATTGAAAACGTCGTTAGTTCTGGTACTGACTTCGGTGCTGGTGCTGGTGCTTCTGGTGTCATGATGACTTATTCCTTTATTACTTAATCTTAAGATAAAACTTTTTATTTTTATGTTTTAATAAACCTATAGTAGCAAAATGCTCACGTTTTGTCAATAACATAAACACTTTTTTGTGCATATAACAAATGCGTATCCTACCTGATTTGTTACACTAGTGTAAATGGTTATATTAGGAATTGAGACCAGTTGCGACGAGACAGCCGCCGGAGTTGTAACAATTGACGGCTCCCTTACTTGTACATTGCGTTCGAACGCTGTCCTGTCGAGCATGGACATACACGCCACTTACGGGGGAGTTGTGCCCGAGATTGCCGCCCGTGAGCACATCCGATCTATTAACCCTGTTATCGAACAAGCTTTGGGCGATTCCGGCATGGATTGGACCGATATCGACGCTATTTCCGTCGCCTACGGAGCTGGCTTGGGAGGATGTTTACTGGTTGGGGTGATGACGGCTCGGACATTTGCCATCATCAAAAAAAAGCCGCTCTATGCGGTGAATCATGTCGAAGGTCATATCTACGCCAACTTCTTAACCAAAACGAGTCTAGCTGGATACGATTTGCCTGCCAAAGCGCCGGCTTTTCCGATGTTGGCATTAATCGTCAGTGGTGGGCACAGCCAACTCGTCTTGTTTAGAAATCACTTTGATTACACTCTGCTTGGGCAAACCCACGATGATGCTATCGGCGAAGCATTTGATAAAGTCGCCAAAATGACTGGCCTACCCTACCCTGGCGGACCGAGTATCGCTAAAAAAGCCGTGGGGGGAAATTCACATGCTTTCAGCCTGCCAAAGGCAAAGATGCCAGGCAGATACGACTTCAGCTTCAGCGGTCCCAAAACAGCCGTTCTGCGGCAAGCACAAGCAATGTGTGGGAAAGACTTCACTTTTCCTAGCAAAGACCTACCAGCGGCCCTCTCTGAGGCTCAGAAGGCCGATATTGCTGCCGTGTTCCAACGAGTGGCGATTGAAACTGTCGTGGATAAGACGATACTCGCTTTCGAAGAATTCCAGCCAGCCTCTGTGGTCATTGGTGGTGGCGTCAGTGCCAGCCCCGAACTCCGACGGCAGTTAAAAGAGCGGCTGCCCATTGAACCTCTCTATACGGACATGAAACTTGCAACTGACAATGGGGCGATGATTGCGACGTTAGGCGCCTTTAAGGCAAAGCTGGGCGCAAAGACTGCGGACCCCTACTCCTTAGAAATTCAGCCTAACTTATCGATGTAGTCGACCGTTTTTGAGCAGGATCGTAGGCGCGGCTGTCGATGCGAACCTTGTCGATTGATTCCGGCATGACAATCAGTTCGGCAGACTTGCCTTCGTCGTCCATAAGGATAATGACACCGTCAAAACGGTTACCGTTGGTACTGATTAGCTTGGCAAGAGTTGTGAAATCGGGCTCGTTCCTGACTGATGACTTAAAGTTCTTTTCTGGCATACCGGCACTGGCACGAATAAGTGAGGCGACATCTTTTATCTGCTTCCGGTCGACAACCATAAAGTTGCCAGTCACAGAGGCGCCATGGGCGTAGACATCACTGGCTCGCAACCCGTCCATCGTCTCCCCCTTCAATTCGCCGAGACTAAAGTATGTGCCTTGGCCGAACTTTCCGCTTTTGGCCGCGCCCTCTTTGGTAAATTTGCCAATCTGATGGAATGAACGATGTTCGGCACCCGCGATTGTGACACCCTGCAACGCGCGTGCCTTGCCCTCGAACAAGTTAAACTTGCGTGTTTCCGGCGTGCTTCTGACGCTCACTCCGGCCATTTTTTCGAAAATTTCGACGGCGACCCGTGGTTTGGCGCGAGATTCTGGAGTCGGTGCTGGCCAGCTAGCTTTTTTAAGCGTAGGAACAATAGAAGCTGGCTTTGGGGAAACAGCGTGCTTAGGGTAGCCCATTTTTTTAGCGTGGCGCATCGGCCCCATATTATCTGGCGCAAACTCAAAGACATTATCGAGAGAGCGGAGTGCACGGACAAACCGATTCCCCCTTGTATAACGGGCTTTCTCTGTATATGCCCCTGCATCGCAGTTATAGTGCACATTCATCAGCTCATAAATGGCCTGCTCTTTACCGACTGCGCCTTTACCAAACATTCTTTCAGCGTAAGCGCTGGTAAAAGCCTTGAGCTTCTCTTCCCCTCTGTTAAATCGGACATAGTCTGAGTAAAGTTTGCCGCCTTCACCCATAAGTTCAGTGACCAAGCTTATCTGCTCCGGAGTATAGCCTAAAATCTTACCCATTACTGTCTCTGTTATGCTGCGGTTTGCTTCAGCTTGAGAAGAGTAGTTACCTCGTGTGGCGAGCGGTTTTCCGATATCGTGCATAAAGAGTGCTACGCGCATAAAACTGACCACTGCAGCAGGTAGCTTATCGGCATAATAGCGCTCAAACATACCCAGCACCGCCTCAGTGTGCTCAGCTAAAGTGTAGCCTTCCCACACACCGGTCGATTGTTCGAATAACTTGGCGAGGGGTGTCTTCATGGCTACTTTCGTAACCTCTGACGGTCTGAGGTATGTGTCTTGCAAAGCGCTCCGCACATCCCAGGCGCTACCGTCTTGTACTTTGCTTGCGGATACACTCGTGAAGGCTGACAGTGCGTCGTCAATACCGCTGAATATTTTGTCGTTGGCGCGTTTTTGCTCAAGCCTGAGCTGCTCAGTCTGAACGCTTTCTTTTCCCCATAGTGCTAGTACATCGATGGTTTTGTTTATAGTTGCACTTTGAACTGTCTGTTTTTGCCCAACGATGTCTGCTCGGCGAAAAACTTCACCAATGTAATCTTTTGAGAAAGTTATGGAACCTTCTTTAATACTGCCATCGATATTGCGTCCATAAGGGAGGTGCTTCGTTGCGCGGCCAAGCAAGACTCCTCCCGCCAACTGCAAAGCACCGATTTGAATGAGGCTTTTACTGTTCTGCGCGGTACAGTATTTAGTAATCGCGTCATCCCAGTCCTGCTTTCTTATGCCTGCAGGCTTGGTACGATCTCCAAAAGCTACTATATCGTTGCGCGAAAAAAAGATGTTACCTTTTAAGTTCGCTGTATTCCCTGCCCTGTGCAGTTCTTCAATCGCAAGACCTTCAACATCACTCGAGGTCGGAATGGCATCGGTGAGCCTATCAATGACCAGCTTTTCTCCGATATCAGGAGAACAATCACTCGAGATAATAGCGCCATCGCCGGTTGCAACCAGGCGTTCAACAGTAGGAGCCCTTTCCCCATAGGTTCGCGCGGCCGCAAATTCTTGAGCGACCTGTTTGTTGACGGTTGCATACAACACATCACCGAAGACATTACCGGCAAGTTGTCCTTTAAAAAAAGGATCGATCTTCCACTCAGACCCGTCACTTGCTCGACCGTGCCAAATACTTTCCATACCCGAAAGTTGCTCAACTGCACCACTGGCGACCAATTCATGGCGAACACCAGGAGAAACTACCTCCGTATGTGGCTGAATAGGACTAGCGATGTCGAGACGTGTTTCCATATATTTGTTTTACTTTTAGTACTTTCATAATTTAGCATAATTACTTTGGTTTGTCAATGTTGCCACCCTACATTCCACCTCGAATCGCACCATAACCAATAAGGACATCGCCTATTCTTCTGTAGACTAGTTGTTACCACTAACAATTAAATCTAAGGAGAGAGCGATGTCCCACCATCAGCTTACACAAGAACAACGTCATGAGCT
>JBBQVE010000013.1:0-25596 GCA_038211855.1 Saccharimonadales bacterium (SeqCode) | reverse complement strand
AAATGAGTATTCGAATAAAGCGTCTCGCCATTATTTTGGCTGGAACATTAGTTGCCCCTGCGCTTATCAGTATCCCGGTGCTCGCAAAGGATGGCGCATCAAGCGGTAGTGATAGTACTGGATCAAGTTCTGTGGCTACCTCAACCTCTACAACACCAGTCAAGGTAGAGGATTCTACGACGAACCATGAGAGCACAACGGGTACGAATACCTCAACGACAGTGAAAGTTGAAGATAGTACAAAACCTGAAAATGAGACTGAAGTAGAAAAAAGCCAATCCGCAGAAGTGGAAACCCACAATGGCGAGAAGGGCAAATCACTGCTTGCAGAAGCAAAAAAGAGCAATAAGGAGCACACCCAGGACGAGCGCATCAAGAATTGCGACGAACACAAAGACGGCTTTGCAAATAAAGCCACCAACCTGCAAAAAAATGCCCAGAAGCAGTACGACAGAATTTCCGCTGTCCTCACAAAGCTAAAAGATGCCCAAATTGCCGGAACACTGAAAATTGCTAACTTGGATGCACTTATTACAGCCGCCGGAACTGCACAAGCTACAGCAAAAGCATCAGTTACAGCCTTGAAATCGCTTGACACAACTATTGACTGCACCAAGGACACTGCCGCAACTGAAATAGCAACTTTTAAGGCCGCAACCGACCAAGCTAAAACTGACCTAAAAGCCTTTAAAACTGCTGTGAAGAGTGTTTTGAGTACGATAGAAAATGAAAAAATTGAAACTAGTACATCTACGGAGGTAAAGCAGTAATGAAAACTTTTAACCAAAAAGGCTCAAGCCACATCGTTGCCATCATGCTCGTACTTGTCGTAGGCGTCGTTGGATTCGCCGGCTATCGGATCATGCAAAAGAATAAGGTGGCGGATCATGCTGCCTCAGAGAGTGTCGCGACGACGAGTGTGGCACTACCGGCTAAGATTACGTCTAAAGCACAAGCTGCGCAGGCCTCAAAGTCACTTGATAGCGACTCGCTCGACAAGTCCTTAAACTCATCTCAGATGGATGCTGATCTGAATTCAGTACTTTAAATATAGACCTTTAAGCAGTAAGCTTAGAGGATGCAACTACCTATTCTCAACAAACCAAAACCACTCAACGATGTCGAAGTTCAGAAGGCCCTCACCTATATTGATGAGTACTGGCCTGGCCTGACGCGCGAGGTCAAACGAACCCGTGGTACGCTCATCGGTCTGCCTTATCCATATATTGTGCCCTCACTCGGCACGGTTGATTTTCACTTTGACGAACAGTACTACTGGGATAGCTACATCATTGCCGTCGGCCTGATCGATCCCAAGTACCAATTAATTGTTGAGGGCATGCTTGAGAACTTACTCTACCTCTTTCAGACGTACGGATTGATTCCGAACGCTAGCCGGATGTATATGCTCAGCCGCTCACAGCCGCCAATCCTCACCTCGTTTATTTTTATGGTTTACGAACGCTATGGCAAATCGACCGACTGGCTTAAAGACCACATGGCCATCGCCCAGTTAGAATATATGACCGTGTGGATGTCGACCCATCACCCGCTCTGGCACCAAGTGTACAAAGGGTTGAGTCGCTATTACGATATCAATGTTCTACATGACCTTGCCGAAGCTGAAAGTGGCTGGGACATGACACCGCGCTTCCAGCGTAAAGCTTTGGACTACCTGCCAATCGACCTTAATTGCCTGCTCTTTAAGTACGAAACAGATTTTGCCAGAGCCGCCAAAATTGCTGGTGATACCGAAGAAGAGATGAAGTGGCTCGCCGCTTCCGAAACCCGTCGCACGCAGGTCAACAATCTGATGTGGGGAAAAATCCGCGCCTTCTATTTTGATTATAACTTTCAGAAGAAGGAGCTTGGCAGTGTCTGGTCGCTCGCTGCGTATTATGCCATGTGGTCCGGTCTCGCAACAGATGAGCAAGCACTAAAAATGACCGAAAATCTTGTCCGTTTTGAACATCGTGGTGGTCTTTCTACAACAGCAGCGCTCTTTATGTATCCGCAATTATTCGGTTCCAAGCAAACCCAGTGGGCGTACCCCAACGGCTGGGCGCCGCTACACTACATTGTGACCGAAGGCTTAGAACGTTACGGGTACGCAACCGAAGCCCAAAGCATTGCCTACAAATGGATGCGCACCAACTTGGGCTGGTTCAGCGCGCATGGAGAATTCCTCGAAAAATACAATGTCGTCGCGCCAAACAAGCACCCAGAGGAAGGTGTCTATCCCTCACAGGTTGGCTTCGGCTGGACCAATGCAATCTTCAATTACTACGCTGACAAATATATCGTCTAAAGTTTACTAACTGTCTAGTGGCCACCCATAGCTATGGCATGTTCTTCAGTAGCACCAAGGTTGTTATGATGCTTATAGAAGAGGTTGTAGATGATACCACCTGCAAGAATCGTAAAGCCGCCAACGATCACCGGTTTCGCGATGCCGAACGTTGCAACATAGCCGCTGATAATCGCTGGAATCGCCTGGGCAAGCGCCTGCACACTGGCCTCAATTCCGAGTACTTCGCCTTGTATTTTACGACTCGCCGACATACTTACCAGTGAACTTGTGTTCGCAATTGTCATGCCGTTGAAAATGGCAATAAGGGGAGCGGTCAAAAGTAGCTGGGCCGTGTTGCCTGCTAAAAGTTGGGCGAAGAGGGCGAAGCCCATACCAACTAAGCTGACACGTAAAATCTGAAAGTTCTTAAAGCGTTTGGCAAGGATAGGAATCAAAATGGCCTGTGATGCTGCAATCCAGATACCGATATAGGCAAAAAAGTCACCAACATTATTTGTGTTAAAATGCAGTTTTTGGCGTAGCAATCCCTGAAAGAACGTCGTAAAGAATGTGAAACCGCCCCAAAACAAGAACTCAGCAGTAAATATTACTCGCAATCCTGGTGCACTGGCTGCTTTACGAATATTCGTGAGCGACTTTGTCCACACCATCTTGGCTGTATTGTTAATGTGCTGATGCGTTTCAGGTAGGATGCTCAGTAATAGTATCGTATTTATAGTGCTGAGAATTGCCGTAAACCAGAATGGCGTTGCCGTCCCGAACCAATGCGGTGTGTTAAACAGACCAAAGAAGCTGGCACCTGGAACTGCCAGGCGGGCACCAATGTAAGGTCCAGCAACAAAGCCGATGCCAAACATAGCACCAATGAGGCCAAAAGCTTGCGTTAGCCGTTCGCGCGGCGTGACATCAGCTACCACCGCACGGGCAACGCTAAGGTTACCGCCGGTAATACCGTCGAGCGCTCTGGCAAAGAAGAGCAATGGAATATTCTTAGTTATGATGGCGATGGCGAATAAGGCGTAACCGATAGCGGTACCGGCCAGGCTAAAGCCTAAAATTGGTTTACGGCCGTAACGATCACTCAACTGCCCCAAAATCGGCGTCGAAAGAAATTGCATAAACGGATATATCCCCGTCAGAAGACCGAGCATAAGGTAAGCGTCGTGCAAAGAATAGCCGGCTGGAATAAAGATGCTATAGATAAGCGTGAATAAGACTGGAATAAGAATCCCGACGCCAAGCACGTCTAAAAATATCGTGAAGAGGACCACTGGTATAGCTTTACGTTCGAGCGCTGTCTTCTTAATTTTTTCTGACATGAACTTCCTCGTTTACTTCTTGATTACTACAAGCTTTGTTTATTAATCGCTCCAGCAGTTCGCGCATCAGCTTTTGCTCCGCAAAACTCAGGCTGCCAAAAACATTGGCATGGGTATACTCAAGTACTTCGATGCAGCGTTTGCCAAGATCCGCGCCCTTATCGGTCAGGACAATTGCTCTGGCTCGGCGGTTGGCCGGATCAACTTGCACCGACAGCAACCCATCAGCTTTCATCAATTTGATCTGACGACTGACACTGGCTTCGGTTTGTCCAAGATGACTGGCGATGTCATTCTGCTTGAGACCGACTTTATGCTTAGCGGCCATCATGATTTTGAATTGTGAAAATCCAACTCCTAGTTCATGGTGCAATGCCTCATCAGACTGGCGATCAATGATAAAGACCAGTTGATGGAGCGTATACCCAAGACTATTCTGCTGCATAGCAACTACTTTACACGTTAATACTTAACATGTCAACCTTATACTATTAGTTGGCAGAGGGTGTGCCACTCTAACAGGCTTAATGTCTCGGCGCGGCGGCCGGCATCTATACCAGCCTTTTCTAAGACTACTTCAGCCTCTGCTTTCGACAGCTGTAGGCCGGCGCTCATAGTATTGCGTAGCGTCTTGCGCTTGGCCGAGAAACCAGCCTTCACTACCCGCATAAACTTTGCTTTATCAAGCTGCTCAAACAACGGCGATTGTCGTTTTTGTAAGATAATCACTTGTGAGTCGACTTTTGGCGGCGGTGTAAACAGTGCCGCTGGAACGAGGATGCCGAGTGAAGCCTCGAATTCAATCTGCACTGCAACGGTCAGGATACTCATGTCATTGGGCGCGGCGCAGATTCTTTGGGCGACCTCCTTTTGAACCAGCAAAACAGCCCGTTCTGGCGGAGTGACACTATCTGTTAGCTGGCGCATCAGATGACTTGTCAAATAGTACGGGATATTGGCGGCAATCTTATAGTGAGCTGGCACAGCGGAAAAATCGTAGCGCAGAATATCGGCGTGCTCTAATTGGAAGTTAGCAGTACCTTCAAAACGGGCACGGAGTGGTCCCAAAAGTTCATCATCAAATTCAATCGCAATTACATGAGCACCGGTGGCGAGCAGTTTTTCGGTCAAAGTACCAAGGCCTGGACCGATTTCAACCACCGTATCTGAAGCAGTAAGATCTGCCGCCGCAACAATAGAATCAAGGGCATCTTTGTCATGCAGCCAGTGTTGCCCCAAACTTTTTTTCGGAATATTCATTGCCTTAGTATAGCCGATTACCAGTTAGAGTTGGCCAACCAATGTTGATAGGCGCCCGACCAACCACCATAGCGGCCGGCCGCATAGCCACTGCACCACTTGAGCTGGGTGACCGGATTCGATGCCCAGTCTGCCCCGGCACTCGACATCTTTGTGGCTGGTGTTGATTGACACAGCCCGTAGCCGAGACCGCCTGGGAAGCTGCTCGGCGCATAGCCTGGACAATAGCCGATCTGCCCTTGTAGCTTGGTCGCGCACCACCCAGATTCTCGACTAACTATATAATTTACGTAGCCGTAATCGCTAGAGCTTATGCCAGCACTGGCCATGAGACCCGTCTTGTCATCTGGAATTGAGATGGCTTGGCCGCGAGCAATAATCGTCGGTACGGCGTCTTGTACAACAACATCCTGAATCTCTGTCCGGCTGCTTTCCTTACCATTCATAAGACTGATTTGGTACGTGATCGAACGCTTTCCAGGCACACCATTTTGTCGCGTGACTGTGGTACCAAACGATAGGTTTGGATCTTCGACGGTTTGAGTGATTGGTACGATTGGCTGGTCCTCTGTCGAAATTTGTGTGCCTATACGAGAGATGAACACCTGTTGATTCGGTGTGAGTACGGTTGATTGGTCAACCGATAGTGTATCGTCCTTAGCGACCAGAATATTTTTTTCGGCGAGCAGATCCTTCACTGTCTTGGTGTGTGTGCGCACCAACAAATCAGTCCCATAGAGGTTCAAATGGACAGGGATGGCCCGATCAATCGTGATTTTCTCACCGATACCATCGGTCAGAAAATTCTGAGCGGGCGCGCGCTTAATCTTGTCTTCAGGGTAGGTTTGTACACCAGCTTGTGCCGCCACCGAACGGTCAGAAAACGAGGCGCTCGACGTCACCGTATGGTCATTGCCATCAATAATCGTAATCAGGTGTGAACGGTAGACATTGATCATAAAGTTATCTTCCACGATTGGTGTGTCAGCACTTGGCTCCACGATGTCTTTGGCGCCCACTTTTACATTGAGTCTACTCAGCAGATCACCAACTGTTTTGGCGCGGGTTGGGACGGTCTGCTTCTTATTGTCATAAAAGACCTCTACGACATGTTTATCGGTGGCACTTACTGTTTGACCACCGACCGAAACATACAGCGCCAAACCAACGAAGAAAATCACCACAAAAATGGTCACGGGCAGCATAAACGGATGGCGCGATAAAAAGCGCACTTTTTTGAGCATCGACTTTTGAGCCGCAAACAGCTGTTTCTTAATCTCATTCTTCATAGGAGGTGTCCCTCTATTTTAACAGGTGTGCGGAGTCAATCGCAGCCTGAAGGTGCCGAGCGTAGCCTTTTGAGCTGCTTTTAAGGGGCAGCCAAGCATACTGCGCGATTTCGTGAGCTGGCACGTAGATGGCTTTTTTAGTGGCGACATGGACGACAAAAACAACGTAGCGCATTGGCAGACCGTTTTCATAAAAACAACGCGGCGCAAGTAGCTCTGTCACATCCTCTTGATCAACTTCATAGCTTGTTTCTTCGTATAGTTCACGTACCGCAGCGGCCTGCGGCTCCTCACCGAACTTGATACCGCCACCGGGTAGCTGCCACCAACCACTCCCAAAATACGATTTTACTGCCAAAAATTCATCCCCGCAAACGAGGAGTATTCGCGCCCGCGTGCGCGGTAACACATAGATCCAAATCAGGGGCCATGTCAGCCAGAATAAAGTGCGGCCAAGCGCTCGTCTCATAATTTTTCCAGCGGTGCAAAGCTAATATTCAACTTCTTGCTGCCTTTGCCTTTAAAGTATATCGTGGCCGTTTCTCCGTCTAATTCCATCACCGTGCCAACGCCAAAGACTTGATGGCGAACACCGTCACCTTCGGCAAGTTCTGGTACATAGTGTGGTCCATCATCATAGACTGGCTCCTGAGCCTTTTGCGCCCAGCCGTCAAGATTCTGCGAGCTGGCGAGCGATGAAGACTGCAGGGCCGATTCACCGCCGATTTCTGATAAGAAACGACTCGGCGGATTATGCTGCTGGCCACCATACAATAGACGGCTGCTAGCGTAACTCATATGTAGTTCCTCACGGGCGCGCGTCATGCCCACGTAACAGAGCCGCCGTTCTTCTTCCATTTCTGACTGGTCATATAAAGCTCGACTGTGCGGCAAGACTGTTTCTTCTAAGCCCACCATGAAGACGATGGGAAATTCGAGGCCTTTGGCAGCGTGTAGCGTCATCAACGTCACGGCATTGCCACCCCTGTCCAGATTGTCTAAATCGCTCATTAGCGCAACTTCTTCCAAAAAGCCTTCGAGACCCAGATCCTGATATTCGTTGGCGACACTCATCAGTTCACGGACGTTTTCCTGGCGGGCTTCGCCTTGCGGCGATCCATCATTGAGGTGTGTAAAGTATTCCAAACGGCGGATGAGAGACTCTACCAGCCCCGAAACGCTCATACTGTCAAGATTTTCTCGGTAACTGGTGATAATATCACCGACTTCTGTGAGGCCTTTTTTGGCTTTGGCGGTCAGCTCGGTGCACTCGTCGGCCTTCATCAGTGCCTCATATAACGTATAGGCATTACTAAACTGCCAGGCAAAGAATTTGGCAAGCGAAGTGCCCCCCACGCCGCGCGTCGGTACATTTACGATACGTTCGAAACTCACTCTGTCGGTCGGTTGATAAATCAGCCGGATATACGCCAGCATGTCTTTGATTTCTTTGCGGTCGTAAAAACGCAGGCCGCCAACGATGTGATATGGAATCCCGTAGTGAAGCATGGTTTCTTCGATCGAGCGGCTTTGGGCATTCGTGCGATACAACACCGCATAATCGCGGAAACGGCGCAGCCCCATGTCTGTTCCAGTACGAATCCGACGAACGATTGTCTCGCCTTCGACGCGCTCATTTGGCACTGACACAATCTGTACCGGCATGCCTTCGCCAGCCGCCGTCCACAGCTTTTTGTCACTACGGGCTTTGTTTTTGGTAATCACGGCATGAGCAGCATCCAAAATCGACTTCGTGCTACGGTAGTTCTGCTCCAGCTTGATAATCGTGGTGTTTTTGTAGTCACGCTCAAAGTTCAAAATATTCTTAAAATCGGCACCTCTCCAACTGTAAATCGAATTATGAACGATGAAATCATTCGCCGCATAGTTATGGACATGCTCAATATCTAGATCGTATACTGCGCCGCAATACTCACGTTTTGTGATTTCAGTAACTTTGTCATCAATCACTACATCATCTTTGATAACCGGCATACTCATTCCGATGTGTATTTGGCTCGCGGGCAAAAAATCAAACTTATTCTCGGTCAAAAAAGCGTATTTTATAGCGACCGTTTCAGTATTTGAAGACTTTTGTAGCTCATGATAGAGCTCTTCAATTATACCGTAACTGCTGTTATGAACTTCTGTGCGAAAAGTATCCGCCCTCCCCGCTCTCACGGCATAACCTAGCTTTTTAAACAGATCTAGTGCCGCCTTGTCGGTCGTATTTACTGACATACGACTCGCCGACCATGGACTCCGTGCTGTCGTACGTTTATCACCGAAAAGTACAAAATTAACGCAAATTCTTTTTGTACGACCACGAGTGATGCCTCCAGGCGTAAAATGCGGATATTCAAACATAAGTCCATTTTCGATCATGAGTTTTTCTGCTCGTTCTACAGTGTTAATTTGCTTATAGATTGAGTCAATGTGAGCTTGTGAAAAACGCATCGATCGATTTTTAAGGGTGTGAAAGACGAGCATTGGTATGCCGTATTTATATGCGTGTAGCGCCTCTTGATAGCCGGCTTCTTCTCGTGTCTCGCACACCTTCAATACCCATAACCTGTCAGCTCTCTCTTGATTGGCTCGAACCCGCAAGCCAGTATCATGTTTTTTGCCGTCAAACCGAGTACCTTTCGCGAGTCCAATTCGAAAGCCCATTGCTTCGGAGTACATAAGGTACACAAAATAGGCGTTATCGCTTGGTGTCCAGCGTCCAAAAAGTACATGATTTGGCGTGCATTCCAGAAGCTTTCCAGAAGCCGTCTTAATTGTGATTAGCTCACCTTTAAAAGCAAACTTTTTTTGGTTCGTCACTGTAAATTCGTGTGTTTTGCCGTAACCACTTGCCGACAGTACTTTGTCACCTTTTTTTACATCTTTGATCTGTTTTACACCAGCTTGTGTTTTAACAAGTGTTTCGGGCGGAAAACATTGCCAGTCGTCGCCGACCACGGCCAAGTTCTGATGATCTCCAACCAACATCTTCACCAACTGGTACTGCGCCTCGTTCGTGTCCTGGTACTCGTCGATCATCACGTAGCGGAACTGCTCCTGCCACTTTTTGCGGACTTCTGGCACGGTTTTCATGAGCTTGACCGTCTTGCTGATGAGGTCATCAAAATCAAGGGCTGAGGCATCCTTGAGGGCACGTTCGTAGAGTGGATAGACCTTGGCGGCGGCTTCGGAAGCGGGGCTATTGGTCCGGCCCGCATAATTCTGATAATCGAGCATTTCGTTTTTAGCGCTGCTGATTAGGCTGGAAAGCATTTTGGGCGGAAAGGATTTTTCGTCGAGCTGAATCATTCTGCACGCCTGCTTAATAGCCGCCTGGCGATCAGACTCATCAAAGATGACAAAACTGCGAGGAATACCAATATGCTCGCCGTCCTGCCGTAGCAGCCTCACACAAATCGAGTGAAACGTCCCCATATATGGCATAAAACTACGCGGCGATTCGGCTTCGGCCGAAAGTGACGGATTCATCAAGTGATAGACACGTGTGCGCATCTCTTTGGCAGCCTTGTTCGTGAATGTCACCGCCAGAATCTGGTCGGGTCTAGCCAGTTTTTCGGCGATGATATGGGCGATGCGGTGCGTCAGGGTTTTAGTTTTACCGCTCCCTGCTCCGGCCTGAATCAAGAGCGGTCCTTCCGTCATGATAACGGCGCGAGCTTGTTCAGGATTCAAATCCGCTAGTAAGTCAATGCGAGCCGGCAAAGCATTTTGCTCGTCATCCCAAGGGTCGTAAAAAGTCGTAGACATCACTCTATATTAGCAAAAATTACTCGACGATACCGACAACAAACTATGGATGTATGGACTTTTTGGTATATGGATTCTTAAACCAAGCAGCGGATCCCTGGGTGTATGATTTCAAAATATAGCCCGTACAAGTCTTTACACACCCTGCTGGGCCATAAGGTACATAGAGATAGTTATTTGCTACTGTCGAGTTAAATGCCGCTGCTGCCACTGCATCTGTGACGACGGAGTGATTAATGAGTGCATGCCCATCTGGGTCTATTAAAACAGCAGGGAGAATTTGTCCGTCTGAAAAAATAGTAGTAGATACGGTACTTGGATATCCATTTTGTTTTTGATAATAACTCTCTAATTGGGAATAGAGCGTGTTCATATCTCGTCCACGCTCGGCATCACGTTCCGACATATTCTGTGTTGTCGCCGTTGCCGCAGTACCGTGTGCGGCAGGCTTCGACACGTTCGATTCCATCTTGGTATATTCTTTGAGCAAAGTTTTGTAGGCACCGTCTGTGATGCTGGTAATTGCTTGGACTTGCGGACGCGGATTGGCAGCGGCTAAGGCTGGCGCGCATGATGGCTGGCCTTTTTCAAAAGTCTCGGTATCTATTCGACGAAACCAGATAATGATATCTTCACTGGCGGCAACCTTGCCAATTCCAATAAGATAGCCAACTTGCTCACAAGGATCCCACGAGAAATATGTATAGCTTCTGCTTGATGAGTTAAGTACATATATTGGTTTTGCATCACCAGATTTTTTATAGGCGCTAGCGGCATCGGTAATTTTCTTACTGTTATCAGCGAATGAGCTTTTTCCATCGTAGAATAGCCCAGTAAAACCAGATCTGAGAAGTGCTAGAGACCGCACATCGGTGTCAAAGGTAACCGAATCACTCTGTAGGTCAGATTTTATTCCTGTCCAGGACGAGGGATAATTTACCGTGATCTGTTCGTTACTGAAAACTATTGAAGGAAGTGCCGCAGCGATTGATGTACCCTCATCGTTCGAGGATGTTGCTGCTGTCGTTTTTGTTTTATTGACGATTTGCACACGCCATGCAGCGAGTCCTACCACAGCTAGGAGCGTGATGACCGCGGTAATAAGTTGATGACTAAAGCCAGACTGATTTTTTTTGCACGCAAGGATCCTACTGTTTAAAGATATGAAATGGCAGTTTGATGCCGAGATCAATCACTTTGAGATCGGTCAGCATGAACAAAATAATAATGCCGACCAACACGATCGCACATACAGTCACAATAAATGTCGTGGCACTGTTTTTGGCTTGTTTTTGGCTGATTGATACGCGGTATTCGCCCGACTCGATCAGCTCTTGGAGGTGTGCATCGTGTGCTTCATGAGCTTTTTGCTCGGCGTCGTCGGCATCAGAAGCAGCGTTGTTGGCTTTTACAGCTTCGGCCTGCGCATCTTGCGCGCCTGCGCTCGGAGTGAGTTTGGAATGGCTTGAGCCTGAAGGCGGAATGGCGGCTGGGGCGAGAATAGTTGGTGCCTTCGTCTGTTCTGGATTGGCTGTTTCAGTCATCATTGGATCACTGGCAAGCTGCCCGCTATGTCCAACAATCACTGGCTTGCTCGTAGATGGTGGTGGGGTCGTACCTGGCTCGGCAACATCTTTGCCTGCCGCAGGTATAACAGTTTCTGCCATGACGACCTAAGACTCCTTGCCCATACGTTGCTGGTGCAAGCGAAAGGCGGCATCGACGATGCCAGAAAATTCATGATAATTGAGACTGGCGCCACCGACGAGCAAGCCGTCAACACCTTCAATATTCATAAGATCAAATGCCGAGGTAGCGTTGGCACTGCCGCCATACAGGACTCGCAAACTTTGCTCGGCCTTGACACCATACAACTCTTTGACGTTGTGTCGTATCACATCAACTGCCTTCTTGATTTCGTCAGGCTTTGGCATGGCGTGATGCAAAAAGTCAGTGCCGCTGCTGAGCGCCCAGACAGGTTCGTAGGCAATGACGAGCTTTTTTACTTCGGTGGAAGTCAGATTAGCCAATGCCGTCACAACCTGATCATGCACAACCCGGCTAGTCTCGCCGGCAAGTTTTTCGGTTTGGGTCTCACCAACGCACAGGATTGGTATGATGCCACTGCGCACGGCGGCGGCCACTTTGTCTCGAACGGTGTCGAGACTTTCACCAAACTTATTACGACGGTCAGAGTGGCCGATAATGCCGTAATGAACGAGGTCTTGCAACATCGCAAAACTGACTTCGCCGGTGAAGGCTCCTTCGTCAACTTGGTAGGCATTCTGGGCCGCCAAGCGGAATTTGCGTCGGTCGATTTGCATGCTCAGCGGTTGCAAGGCCAACATCGTCGGTGCCAAAACGATTTCGATGTCGCGGTGGATTTTGATGCGCTCCTCGAGACGATGTACCAACAAAGACGACTGGGAAACATTCAGATGCTCCTTCCAGTTGCCGGCGATCATAATCTTACGAGTGATAGTCATACTTCTTACGCTTATTTTACAGTATTACTTGTCCTGAAGCGAGGCCACTCCTGGGAGACTCTTGCCGGCCATGAGTTCTAATGAGGCACCTCCACCTGTCGAAACATGATTAAAGGAGTCTGTCAGATTGCGCTCCTCGATATACGCGGTCGTATCACCACCACCGAGTAATGAAAATGGTTTGTGCCCGTGGCTGCCGAGCAGACCTTCAATAATCAGCTCTGTACCATGCGCAAACGGACCGATCGGACCATGAATCGCATCGACTTCGGTGACGCCCATCGTGCCGTTCCAGACCACAGTGCTGCATAACTGCATGGCACCGGTCATAAACGCGCCGCTGAACGGTCCGACATCAAGGATTTTTTCGTGACGCAACACACGGCTGGCACTGCGATCCGGGCGGGCTGGATAGTTTTCGATGTCAGCAATCACATGGGCGTCCCAGTCGACTATGCGCGTCTTAGCGGTCTTCTCGAGCGAATCCGCCACCACGCCATCTTGCGGCAAATAAAAAGTAAACTGACGAGTTTTAGAAATCTCGCGAGCTTTATCGAGGATTTCGACTGCAGTGGAAAGGTCATCTTTGTCGACCAAGCTGTCGCCAACTTCAATTTCTTCGGCCAGCAAGAAGGTATTGGCCATGGCGCCGCCAATCACCACAACATCTGCTAGATCCAAAAACTTATAAATAATGTCGATTTTGTCGGCGATTTTAGCGCCCCCTATAATTGCCATGAGTGGGCGCTTCGGCTGTTGCATGACATCAGTTATCGTATCAACTTCGCGCTCCAGCAGGAGTCCAGCGACCGACGGCAGAAAATGCGTAATGGCATCAGTTGAAGCATGGGCACGGTGCACCACCCCAAAACCATCCTGCACAAAAACGTCGGCATGACTGTCGGCCGCCAGCACACGAGCAAAATCTTCGTTGTTTTGTTCTTCTTCTTTGTAATAACGCAGGTTTTCGAGGAGCACGACTTGGCCTGGTTGTAAATTGCTGCACTCGTCCGCGGTTTCATCACCCGCACAATCAGGAATAAACCTGACCTCTTGACCGAGTAACTCGCCCAGGCGCTTCGCAACAGGCTTGAGTGTCGTCGCTGGATCATCCTTGCCAGTCGGACGACCCAAGTGACTACAGACTACGATCTTACAACCTTTTGACTGCAGGGCTTTGATCGTTGGGAGCGACATTTTAATCCGGTAATCGCTGGCAATCGTGCCATCTTTATTCATAGGTACGTTGTAATCGGCGCGCAGTAGCACCTGTTTGTTGGCAATGTCGATATCGTTGATTGTTTTTTTTGTAAACATTTCCCCACCGAGTTGTTTAGTATGTATATCTGTTCTATTGTACCTGTTAACGACACGAAAATCTACTTTTGGTCTCCAGTTTGAAACTGCCAATGCCACGGCTCAAACATCATCTTCGATTGTGACTCGGGGTATGAGAGTTGAAACCCATAAGTAGCTGCATTTTTGAGCATCCAGATGTAGGCTTTGGAATCTTCAAAAACCTCATCAAGTGAATAGTGGTAGCTGGCCAAAGCCAAAACGAGGCCGTGGCACTGGCCGTTGGCCCCGCATGTAATCAGCAGTTGCTCTGAACTGCGATAGAAGTTTACCGGCTTCAAAATTGAAGCCGGTATTTTTATTCCAAGATGCGCACTTTAATAGTGTCGGTCGTGCCGACAACGCCAGGATATTGCCCCGAGGCGGTAACGATGACATCACCTGTATGTAAGATCTTGCTGCGGAGTAACCAATCAGTTAATTTGGTTGCCGCCAAGCGGTCATCGGGACGCACAAATGATTTGGTACCGTACACGATTGAGAGTTGGTTGCAGACACGTTCGTCACTGGTGACAGCGAGAATTGCCACCTCTGGGCGGCGACTGGAAATCTGAATAGCGGTAGCGCCTGACTTGGTCTCGGCCACAATCGCTTTGGCGTCGACTTCACGGGCCAAAAGAATAATCGTCGAACAGATGGCATGCTGACGCGTGGCGTGCATCTCGACATCAGTAAAGAGAGGCTTGAGTGGCGCGTTTTCTTCGGTGTAGCGAATAACTCGCTTCATGACCCGAACTGCCTCAATCGGATATTTGCCGGCGGCGGTTTCTTCGCTCAGCATCACGCAGTCAGCGCCTACCAGAACAGCGGTGGCGACATCAGACACTTCGGCGCGGGTCGGTTCAGGTGATTCGGTCATCGTGGCCAGCATTTGCGTGGCGACAATCACTGGCTTGGCGTGCTTTAAGCCCAACCCAATCATACGACGCTGCATTATAGGTACGCTTTCCGGGGAAGTCTCGGATGCTAGATCGCCGCGCGCCACCATCACCACATCACTCTCCCTAAAAATGTCTTCCAAGTTGCTAATCGCAGCCTTCGTCTCGATTTTGGCGATAATTTTGGCCTGGCTGCCCAAGTTTTTCAGGATCTTACGAAGCGCTCGTACATCGGCGGCTGTCTGCACAAAGCTCTGAGCCACATAATCAAAATCAAGCGTTGTGCCAAAAGCGATATCTTTGCGGTCGCGAGCAGTCAAAACATCACCTTCAAAGTCAGTATCCGGCAGGTTAATCCCCCTGTTACGGAAGATAACACCCTCGTTTTCGGCGCGCACATAAATCACCCCATCTTTGACACTCGATATAATGGTTTTTATCTTACCGTCATAGAGCAGAAACAACTCGCCACGCTTCACTTTTTTACTGAGGTCATAGCGGATTGGAATATGGCCGCTGCGCTCGTAATCGGCTTCGTACTTAAACGACAGGCTCTGGCCGGTCTGTACCGTTATAACGCCTTCGAAGTCACCGAGTTGCATCTTGGGCCCGTGCAGATCCTGAATAATCGCCACCGGTTTGCCATAAGCTTTGGCGGCCTTGCGTATCCATTTAATTTGGCGGATACGCTCTTCGTAAGTGCCGTGACTGAAATTAAGGCGCAAGCCGTTAGCACCAGCCTTAATTAGCTCAAATATAGCCTCATAATTATCAACAGCCGGCCCGACCGTCGCGATAATCTTGGTCTTTTTAAAATCACTCACTGCCACTACTGGTGGTTTTTCTGTCGTCTTCATAATTACTACTATTATATCCGCTTATGCTTGCAATTACCAGCCTTCATGACCGCTCACGCGGAGTACTATGACTACATGAAGATCACAATGGTCGTTGCCACCAGCCAAGACGGATTCATCAATCGCCTCCATGATAAACACGCCTACGATTGGACGTCAAAAGAGGATCAGAAACACTATTCTGACATCCTTGCGAAGTACAAGCTCCAGTTGATGGGATCAAAGACCTACGAGGCCTACCGCGATGTTATGAAGATTACAGGTTTGCACCGTCGAATCATCTTGACGCGCAGTCCGCAAGAGTACTCTGCCATTCCAGGCAAGCTCGAGTTTACGGATGAACCCTTCAAAAAACTTCTTGAACGGCTACAAACAGAGGGCTTCAAACATGCATTACTATTGGGCGGCGGTCAGATTTTCGCTCAGTTCCTCAATGCCGGATTAATTGGTGAGGCCTACCAGACCATCGAACCAAAAACCTTCGGCGAGGGTGTCCCCTTCTTGCCCGACGGAAAAACGCTCAAAGACTTTCCTTACCTCGAATTTGAGGACAGCACCGTTTTGAACGAACAAGGCACCATTTTACTTCATTATATTCACGTCTAGTGCATAGTTTTGTCTCTGTTAACTTGCAAAAATATTTAAGCATAAGCATAAAACATACTACTTAAGCTTTTTGCTAATTAACCAATTAGTGTCTGTAATATAAGTTACAGACCAATTCTTCATCCAGAGGCTACAGTGTGAGGGAAGATAATTAATGTAACGGAGGATCAGTGCACATGTTTAAAAATACCCTTTATAAAGGCGGAACTATCGTCGTAAGTGCAGTGACATTTGCGTTTGCAGGCTTCGCAGGACAGGCTTTCGCAGCCACCGGCAGCCTCAGCAACACTGGTCCTGACTCAACCAACAAAATCAGTATCACTAGCTCAAACAAGTGTGAAGTTACCAACAACAACAATGTTTCGAGCACCAATAATGTTTCACAGAATGCAAAGAGCGGTAACGTCGACGTATCTGACAACGCCGGTGGCGCTGGCTGGAATGCTGGTTGGAACGACTGGAGCCCAATGGCATGGCAGTCACACGGTTACACCTATGACCAATGGCACACTGCATTCATGGGCTACATGGCTTCAAATGAAGGCAACATGCGCAGTAACTGGGGTCACATCGCTGGTGGCGGTGCTACCAGCGGCAACGCATCAAACAGCAACAGTACGACGACAAATATCAGCATTCGCAACGGCGCTCCAGCCGGCGCTGAAGGCAGTGCATGTGCTCCAGGTTCAGAAGACAGCACTGGTACAGTTACCGAAACTGGCCCAGGTTCAACCAACGGCGTTGTCCTTGGTGCAACCAACACCAGCAAGACCAAGAACAACAACAATGTAGGCGCTCACAACACTGCAGGCCAGAATGCTTTGAGTGGTAATGTCAAGGGCAGCAGCAACACTTCCTTTGGCGGCGGCGCATCAGGCGGTGCTGGCAATGGCAATACTACTGGCACAGGCGTCACTGTCGGCAATGGCAGCGGTAACGGTGGCGGTACACCAAGCGTACCTGGCACATCTGCAGGCAGCTCAAATGATGGCAGCATCAGCAACACTGGTCCTGACTCAACCAACAGCATCCTGTTCAAGAGTACCAACAACACCAGTGTCACGAACAACAATAACGTCAACACCAGCAACTGGACCAACCAAGATGCAACGAGTGGTAACGTTAAAGCCAACAACAACACGACAGTTGGTGGCGGCGGTTCCGGCTCAGCTGCAAACGGCAATGGCACCACTCAAGGTGTAGCTCTCCAAAACTAATAGCGAAAAACCAAATAAAAAGACCTCTCATCCGAGAGGTCTTTTTTTATACTAGCGGTACTCTGGATTCTCGAAGTCGAAACGGGCGCCAGCATCCCATTCTGATCGCTGATTACCGTAGGCGGGAATGCCGCCGGCATCCTTGAGCATTTTGGCTATATGCATCAGGTTCCAGGTCATAAAGGTGGTATTGCGGTTCGTGAAGTCATTATCGAACCCAATCTTGCCACCTTTGCCGTCATCATCGCCATAACTTAGGCCAGGACCAGCTTCGCCGATCCAGCCAGCATCGGCTTGCGGTGGAATCGTGTAACCGATGTGTTGCAAGCTGTACAAGACGTTCATGGCACAGTGCTTAACGCCATCTTCGTTGCCGGTAATCAAGCAGCCACCGACTTTGCCATAAAAAGCATACTGACCTTGTTTGTTTAAGATACTCGATTCTGCATAGAGCCGCTCAATAATCTGCTTTGTGATCGAACTGTTGTCGCCAAGCCAGATCGGGCCAGCCACTACGAGAATATCCGCTGCCATAACTTTTTTATAAAGTTCTGGCCACTCGTCAGTTTTCCAGCCATGTTCACGCATATCTGGATATATGCCGGTCGCAATGTCATGATCAACAGCCCGTATGATTTCCGTCTGGACGCCTTCTTTTTGCATGATTTTCGCGCTAACATCGATCAACAACTGAGTGTGACTTTTTTGTGGTGATTTTGTAAGTGTGCAGTTAAAAAATACCGCCTTAAGGCCTGTGAAATCATGCTCTTTGTTCATATATTCTCCTCTTTTCTTTCCTAAGCATACCCCTTACGGTCAGACTCCTCCAACTGATTAGTGCTTTGACAATATGTGGTAAATTACAAATAATGACCGAGCGATGCCACCGGCTGAATCGAGTTCACTACTTGGCCCAGTCATAAGTGGTGTCACATAAATCCATCGCATTTGGTGTTTCTAATTACATGAACTTAAGCTACCTAGCATTGTGGCTTAACGTACAGACGAAGTGCATTATTAAGTTCATGCTTATGTAGCTTAGTAAGTAAAGTATTCAATAATTTTCTTCGCATACGTCAATTTGTTTTTCATATACGTGACGTTGGGATGCTTGCGAGCAAAAATGGAGGATACAGTAATGAAGTACAGCAAACTAGGAACAAGACTAGGATCAATAACGGGAATAGTAGCACTCGCACTAAGTGGTGGTGGCTTTGGAGCACTCGCTTCAGCACAGTCCATGCCGAGTATGCCTCATATGATGGACGCAAACCACATGGGACAGCGATACCGCGTGAATTTGCGACCGTTAAATAATTCAGGAGTCCATGGTAGGGCGGATATTATTCTTGATGGCCGTGAACTAACAGTCACGGTGAGGGCAAGAGGGATGACACCAGACATGATTCATCCTCAGCATATACATGGCCAGAAAAGCGATGTGGGTGCAGCTGAGTGCCCAACTGCCGCCCAAGACACCAATATGGATAATTTTATTTCGGTCACAGAAGGTGCACCAAAGTATGGACCGATTAAGCTTAACCTTACAAACCCCCAGACACCATTTGGGCCGAACGCTACCGTGCTTAACGGAGTGAAGCTATTCACTGACTTTGCAGGTGTCCCGTCACTACAAAATTTCCCCAAAGCTGATGCGAATGGTAATCTGTATTTCACCAACACCTACTTGTTTGACACTACTAATGCCGCCGCCAATGCAGCGTTTGAAACACTGAACCCACTGACTGACCAAGAAGTTGTCTTACACGGCGCAGTCGCTCCTAAAGATGTTGAAACTTCTGCTGGTGGTGGAACAACAATGGCCTACGACGCACTCTTGCCAGTAGCTTGTGCTCGCATCACAGCCGTTGGAAACAAAAATGCGCATCACGTGGGTAATACAGAAGATGGCCAAGGTAACGAAGGCAGCGATAGCTCCATAAGCAATACTGGTCCTGGCTCAAATAATTCCATTAGCGAATCTTCAAACACAAGTACTCGTTCCAGCAACAGAAGCAATGTTTCTGTTAGTAACCATAACAACCAGACTGCTACAGGCGGTAATGCAACTACCAGCGGCAACACATCATCTGTTGGTCATGATTCAGATTCCAACAATGACAGTTGGGGTGAGATGAATCCCATGACTTGGCAGACGAATGGTCAAAGCTATAGCAACTGGTACAATCAGATGCTGCGCCACATGACAGGCAATTACAGTAATTGAATGCAAAACTGGAATAGTGCAGGAGAGATGGTCATGGTCGGAGATACCCTATAGGTCAGTGAAACTACTACACTTAAAAGAGAGGGTACAATCCCTCTCTTTTAATTATTGGATACAATCAAGTAATGGAAATAGCCTGTGATTGCGGGGAGTTTTTATTGATGATGCGCTAGACCCCGCGGATATGGCTTGGTGGCTCATGGAATTACCGTGCGGCGTGATATTCTTTAGCCCTTAAAAAAGTTATGTTGCCCGTTACAGAATATGATTAGCTGAGCCTAATCATATGAAAAACACTCTGCAGCCGCAGGGTGTTTTTCATGTGGTGATCCCACGGGTTTTAAACTGGAAACAGATTAGGTTGGCTTTAGCGCTTCTTGACCAGCATCTTATTGATGCTGGTCTTCAACTGGAGGCTACACATGCTACGGATATTTCGGATCAGATCGATCAACACAAACAAACTTTTAGATTCACGTCTGTATGACGAGCGAACATTCTACGGATCATTCACTAAAGATATAAACCATGCCAAGCAGAGCATTATTATAGAAAGTCCCTTTCTGACAGAACGTAGGGCGGCTCAGTTCTGTAAGCAGTTCAAAAAACTGCATGACAAAGGCGTCAAGGTTCGCGTAAACACTCGTTTGCCGTATCATCACGACACTATATTGTTGCAAGTTCAGGGATGGAGAGCGGCCAGGCTACTGAAAGCTAATGGCGTTAAAGTTTGTTTTTACAAAGACATGCGTCACCGCAAGTTGGCAGTAATAGATGGTTGCATTTTATGGGAAGGTAGTCTCAATATTTTGTCACAATCGTACAGTAAAGAGATGATGAGACGCACCGTGTCCAAGTCGCTCAGTAGGCAGATGTTATGTTTTACAGGGGCAGATCGGTGGCACTGGTGATATACTGTGAGCAAATGAGCGGATATGAACTCAACGACCAAGACATTCAGATAGTGCTCATGCACCTGAGGGCTATTAAGCCTGATACAACTGAAGATCAAGCAAAAGAATTATTACTGAAGGCAAAAATGGATGCTCGTTTCAAGGGGTTTGAGAATCCAGATAGTCTTATTGAGTATTATGATGAGCTGTTTGGAAACTCAGAAAATAGCTAGAACGGTAGCGCTTCGTCAGATTTAAGATCTAGCACCTTTAGAACTTTTTCTAGCATCTTTAGTGAAGGTATAGCCTCACCTCTTTCAAGTTTTGCGTAATATGTGACATCGGTGCCTGCTTTGCCAGCCACTTCTTGCTGTGTTAGATTGGTGGCGCGGCGTGCTTTACGTAAATTTGTAGCCAGCGAAGCTTTTATTTTCTTTTCACTCATTAATATATATGATATCAGCTTTCTTGCTAGTTGTGGATAACTTGGTTACTATATCTGTATTCATGACTAAAGTTGGTGGGCAGGAAGTGTCCGCATGCCAACACGCTCATACCTCACTACAGTATTCGGCCATACGCCAACAGCAATAATTATTAACAGCCTTATTGTGGCCCGTTATTTTTTATATTGTTTGGTCTAAGTTTTTATACCCTCTTTCCGGTGTTATTAAGAACATACGAGAAATATTTATTGAACGTGAGCTGAAAGCCATTGAGCTTATACCGCCCGCCCACGCTGAAATTGATCCGACTCATTCCGAAAACCTAATGAGCGTAATGCAGCGTTTAACTGAACGAGAGCGATTATCACTTGAGGTTACTGGATTTAGAAAACAAGGTATCAGATACCGAGTAGTAGCCGAAAGTCGTGCGATAGATAGCATTAAAAAGCAGCTAAGCTCGTATCTGCCCGATTTTAAGTTCAAAGTGCTAGACACTGCTCCTATTCAAAAAGAGGAATCGGTAGTTCATACGCTGAAGCAGTCACGCCACTTTGCATTTCCTCTTAAAAGACAAGACCAGCACGATAAAGCTGATCCGATGACCTTTATTATAGGCTCTATGACGCATTTGAACGATGATGAAGAAGTTGCCATGCAGCTAGTTCTGAGGCCGTATAACTCTAAGCAAGTTAGCCATATCTATAATCAGATAGCTAATAACGGTAGGAGCGTCATAGACCGAAAACTCAAATACTACCTTCTGACATATGCTTGGATATGGATTCCGGCACTACTTGTTGGCCTAGTCTTTAGGAACTGGGCACTTGGACTGATAAGTGCAATCATTTTGTGGGTCACGTCACTTTTTAAGGAGAACAAAGAGAAACCTCTGACAAATACAGAAGAGAAAATCTATGACGATATAATTGCAAAACTTGATCAACAGTTAGTGCGTACTGATATTCGATTTAGCGTATATTCAGAGACTCGATCTGGCCAGCTACTAGACGATTTTGTATCATCACTCCAGACACTGAATAGGCCGGGCTATCAAATGATTCAGGTTTCCAGAAATAAATTAGGTAGAAAAGGTAGAAAATACTTATCAAAGCTGTATAGCAACCGGCTGGCTTCGGTCTTTGAAAGAAATGCTTCTATTCTAGGTGCTCACGAACTGGCCTCACTATTCCACTTTCCATATGGAACTATTAAAACCGAGGGCATGGTTCGCTCTCACAGTAAGACGTTACCTGCACCACTCAGCCTCAAGGACGATCCAAATCTTGATGTTGTATTTGGTATCAATAAGCACCACGGCACAGAAACACCTATTGGGCTTACTGCTGAGGAGCGTGAGCGACATATGTTCATCGTAGGCGGTACTGGAAGTGGTAAGACAACGATGCTCAAGCACCAGATTGTACAGGATATCCGTAATGGTAAAGGGCTGGCGGTTATCGATCCGCACGGTGATCTTGCCGAGGAACTGCTTGGTTACATACCGAAGGAGCGTAAACAGGATCTTATCTACTTAAATCCGGATGATCTGGACAATCCTATTGGCGTCAATCTGCTCGAAATGCCCGAAGATTTGACGGGCAACGACCTACTGCGTGAAAAAGATCGGGTTACAGAGTCTGTGATATCGGTCATGCGCAAGATATTTTCAGATGACGACTCGGGCGGTCACCGCATAGAATACGTACTCCGTAACTGCGTACAGACGGCGCTCACCACAAAGAATCCCACACTGTTCACTATCTTCAGGCTCTTGAACGACGGCAAGTATGCTAAGGGAGTCATAAAAACACTTAGAGATGAAGATCTGAAAGCATTTTGGAGAAACGAGCTTGGCAAGGCCGGTAGTATGCAAAAGGTCAAAATGTCTGCCGGTATTACTGCAAAGATTGGCCGATTCTTATTCTCGGCCAGCGCTAGGGCGATGTTGGAGCAAGAAAAGTCAGGTATAGACTTCGGCGAAGTTTTAGATGGCAAGATACTAATTTGTAACTTTTCTAAAGGCAGACTTGGTGAGGATACATCAATGCTTTTTGGTACGACTATTCTTGCCAAGCTACAGCTTGCAGCACTAAAACGAGCAGAACAGAAACAAGAAGACCGCAAGCCATTTTATCTATACGTTGATGAATTCCAGAACTTCGCAACGATGAGTTTTGTACAGATGTTGTCTGAGGCGAGAAAGTATAAGCTATTCCTGACAATGGCCGAGCAAAGTACTCAGCAGCAAGACAACCAAAAACTTGTCAATATCATCCTCGCGAACGTTGGTACTATCGTTGCTTTTCGCACGGGTAGCCCAGCAGATGAGCGGCTTGTCTTACCACTATTCTTGCCATACATCGAAGAAGGCGAGATAGCAAACCTACCGAGCTTTAACTTTTACGCACGCATTGCGTCTATACAGTCTCAAGAACCAATGTCAGGCGTGACTATACTTTTACAAGGCTCAGGGAGTGAAGAAGTTGCCAAAAGTCGTAGATTCATCACGGAAGAATAATGTGGCGGTAAGACTTACAAGTACATCTGAGGCTAAACTCCAAGAAAGGATACCAAAGGTTAGGGTTCAAACAAAACAAACAAGTAACGTGCAGAGTAGCAAGCCTAACGGAATGAATCAGTCCATCATTTAGATTAAATTATCGCTGAGCACTTGTTCCCAAATAAAGTTTTTCTGCGCATTTTTATTGCCATGATGCTCAAGCAGGGCTTGATAGCTTGCCACATTTCCTGGAGTTACTCGTTGCTTTATTCGTTCACGCATGCGCTTATCTAAACGATGACCGTCAGGCCAAAACTCAATTCCCAGGAAATGTAGCTGCATCCAGGTTGGTTGCAGCGCGTGATTTGTTGTATGTAAGTTTAGCCCGAGTTTGTCTTGCAAAAATATTTTGCCGTGTTTCTGGAAAACTGAAGCTTCGTTCCGGCCCCGAGCCCACAATATAAAATCATCCCCATATCTTACATAACCAAGCGGTTTCAGCTCGTGTGATACAAAACGGTCAAACTCGTTCAAATAGATATTTGCAAAAATCTGACTAGTAAGATTTCCAATAGGCAGTCCACGACTGACTGACTGACTGACTGACTGACTGACTGACTGACTGACTGACTGACTGACTGACTGACTGACTATTCCATTATAGCTACTTATCACGTTGTCAAGTATAGAATGGGCTTTTTCGTCGAAAACACGGTGGCGCAAACAGCTTCGCAATACCTCATGATCAATATTATCAAAGAACTTTGCAATATCGGCACGCCACAACCAATCAGTACGATACCGCTTCATGAAAGATTGTGTACGTTTAGTCGCTCCCCGTAATCCTTTTCCTGGACGGCAAGACCATACATCATAACTAAAGTGCTTGTCCCAAATGGGAACAAGGTACTCATAAAGTAAGCGATGAACAACCCTGTCTCTAACGCTTGCCACCGCAACTAAGCGGCGTTTGTTATCGTGAACTTCAAAATGGCGGTATGGGCCGTGTCTGTAATTGCCCCTTTGTAAATCGCGGGCGAGCATAAAGAGATTGTGCTCTAGGTTGAACTGAAATTCATCAATATCACGACTTGGCTTCTTTCCGCGCCGAAATAGCTGCCATGAACGGTAGATATTTGCTAAACTTACATCTATGTCTGATGAACTTCCCATTCTCAACCGAGTATACGATGTCTATAAAGTTTTGGATAATCTTAATGAAAAACTGCCAAAACATAAACGATACAGTCTTGGGGCCAGCACTGAACAAACCACTCTCAGCTTGCTTGAGCATTTACTAATGGCGAAACACGCGCCAAAGGCGCATAAGGCAACCTGTCTTATCCGAGCGCAGGCGCAACTAGAAACCTTGCGTTTTAAACTACGTCTATATCTTGAACTAAAACTGGCCAATGGAACTCGGTTGATGCAGTTACAAGCTCAGCTCCAAGAAATAGGCCGCATGCTAGGTGGCTGGTTGAAATCCGTTACATAATCCTCGCACCGGCAGGCGCACACCCAGGTTGTCATTCCGATTGCCAACGTCATTCGAGTTCACGTTGACCTGACCATTGTCTGGGTTCCAGTTGCCGTACGGCGCCTGCGATGTTTGCCGACAGACTGTCAAGGCGTTTTGGTGGTCGCAACCACTAAACGCAACAATTATTTCACCACCCTTTTTGGCAGTAATCTGTCAGTATACGTGTGGGGATATATTTTTTAGTTATCGAGGTGTACGAGCCTACTGACTGCCTTAGAATTACACAGTACGAGCTCTTGGCTTAATTAGCACAATCCTTCTTCAAGAAGCAGCCAGATTCTTCGGGAAACTAGTTTCCCGAAATGAACGGTGTCTTATCACTTCCGTAGTCTCACCTTACCAAACAAAAAGCTTAAAAGGAAGGAGCAAAGTTCAAAAGTCCTATCCCCACACCGGCAGGCGCACACCCAGGCTGCCATACCGAGAGCCAACGTCATACGAGTACACGCCGACCCGACCATAGTCTGGGTACCAGAAGCCGAACGGCGCCTGCGAAGCTGAGCTAAAGTCTCCGCCCAGCCAGGTATAGTGAGCACTGTCTATTGGTGTCTCACCGGCTTGGATACGATTAGCTTGCAGGGTGAGGTATATCCCAATGCTTGGGTGATTGGCGTCATTGGCAGTGTGTGGGACGTTC
>JBBQVE010000012.1:0-37651 GCA_038211855.1 Saccharimonadales bacterium (SeqCode) | reverse complement strand
GACCGGGTTGAACGCACCGCTGGTGTATCAGTTGTTCTACCAAGAGCATTGCTGAGTAGCTATGTGCGGAACAGATAAGCGCTGAAAGCATATTAAGCGCGAAACTGACTTCAAGATTAGATTTCCCTATGGAGCCCCCTGAAAGACTATCAGGTTGATAGGTGCTAGGTGTAAGAACAGTAATGTTTTCAGCCGAGGCATACTAATAGGGCCACCGATTTTTTACGTCCATACCTTGTATGTCGCTTTGGTGCGGCTACGGGGTGTGGAATCCGTTACACATGACTAGTTTTTGGTGTCTACCAAACGGTGCAGTTTCGCTGCATCCAAAGAGACACAGCCGTTTCAATATTCGAAATTTTACGTTGGCAACAGAGCTCATAGTACAAAATGGGTATCGATGTATGTCCTACTGTCCTCGGACAGAAGGATATGAATCGGTGCCCATGGCGCGAGGGTTATACCTGTTCCCATTCCGAACACAGCAGTCAAGCCTCGTTGCGGTTACTATACTGCGTTTACTCGTGGGAAAATAGCACGGTGCCGAATTATACAGGGACCCGCCGAAAGGCGGGTTTTTGTTTGCCAACTTTCTGAATGAGGGAACCGGGATAGGTTCCTTCACCCCACCCCAAACAATCGGAATTGTTCGGTGACCTCAGGTCGCACAGAGTTTTGCATGGCAAAACTCTGGCTGCTGACATCTCAAAATCAGCACCTGTCTATATTGACATATTATAACGATTATGCTATAAATTAGTGGATTATTTATTAAAAGAAAAGTAAGACAATATTATTATGACACAACACTTACCGGCACATGAGCAACACACTTCCCCCGATACACTGCCGGATATTACGATGAACGCTGATGTTGTCGCTGCTGGTGTAGGCAATTTAGTTGCGTCCCAAGAAGTCGGAAAACAGTCAGTAGGTTATGGTGTTTCTGTTGATAAAGAGCGACTTTTGGCAACTGAATTGCCACCTCATATTACGGATCAAGCAAAAATAAACCAGCTGGGAGCGATGATCGAAAACTTCTCTAAACTACCAGAACGGCTTCAGTTCGAGCCAGGCATAACACTTATAGTTGGTAACAACGGCACTGGTAAATCAACACTTAGCCGCGCATTACATTTAGCTAGTACTTATGCCGAAGTTGTAAATTACAAGATTGCTCGGGGTGCGTCCCCAGAAGATGCTCGCAAGTCTGCAGCTTACATTGTTGATAAGCCAACATATAAAGAAAATAACACCACTGACATAGAGCTTAGGGCGGCCGGTATACCACAAGAAATAGCTGGAGCATTTGTAGGTGATGTGAGCCTAGGCTCTGATATATCACCAAGGTACACCGATATTGGGCAAATTTTTGGAGAACACATTATCGAAGCAAGACGTAACGCTGAGAGTCGCGATTCAATGGGTGATCAGATGATTACTGCCGAAGATGGATCGAGAAAGATTGTTAATATGACGGTTCGAACGGAAGGTGAGCTTGACCAATCACACGGATCTACTAGGCAGACAATCGATAGAGAACTCGCACATATAAAAGAAAATCGAGCCACTAGAGCATCCAAAAGGGGTGAAACGGGTCCATTTATTAGTTTTGTTGGCGAACCAGAAACAGGCTTAAGCCCAAGCCGTCACAACAACCTAGAAGCCGAAATTAGCAATATTTTCCTAGACCAAGCCGGCGACACAGTCATCGTTCCAACTAACTCAGTTATACTCTATAACTCAGACCTACCAAGAATAGATTTGGACTTTCCTGAACGAGGCATCCACCGTCCAAGCATGTATGCAGACCATAATTAGAGTAACTAGTACTGCGTTTACCACTGAGGAAAATAGCACGGTGCCGAATTATAAATCAGACCTCCCTAACGGAGGTCTTTTTTTATGAGGAAACCGAGATGTGTTTCCTCATCTGATAACTCGCTAATGAGGTACTGCTCATGGTTAAAGAAGAACTGGGCGTTATAATCTAGGTATGACAGATAGTAACAAAGCACCCCGAACCATATGGGGAACATTTCCAGCACCCTCGGCCGACGAAGTCGAAAAGGCATGGGGGCAAATCTTAGTTCGGCATCAAACTGACGTTGCGAATGGTGTAACACCATTGGGCGGATCACTAGCTGACCGAGTACGCCTGACGGAATTTATGCAAGCCAGCCCAGCCTTATTCAATCATCTTGATTTATTAGGCCGTCGTTTTGTAGACGTAACGGGCAACGTTTCTGATGCTAAAGCATACAAAGCAGGTATGGCAGATCTTGTTGAGGTTCTTGGTACTGTAGCAATGAATAGGCAAGTCGATGCACTAGAAGCTCAATTACCGCCAACTGATACAGGAGACTAAAGATGAGTGATGGCGATTCTAACTTCGAGGCATTTTTAGAGGACACAGAAAGGCGTGAAGCAATCCATGATGCCGTTGAACAAACAACGAACAGGTTTGTTTTATTTCTTTCGGAGCGGGGTGTCGTTTTTGATGCTACCGATTTTACTACCTTAGCAAATACAGAGGTAGATTCAGTTGAGGAAGTGCAAATACAAGGGATGGCAGCGAGGAACTCACTTCATGCCCGGCAACTTGCCGGTATTAAGCTTATGACCGAGACTGCCGCGCTTCATCGTAAAGAACTTCCGTACGACTTTAAGAAGCGTCTACAGGCACAAGAAATTGCTGACGGTAGCACGCCGGCATGGATAGAGCTCATAGATGTCGAGATTCCAGGCGAGCCATTAAACGACGATGACGATTTAGAGCTGCTGCTTAACGAGATGCTAGAAACGAGTGTACTGCGTGCTGCTAGTGACGAAGAGCTTCGTGTGGCAAAAGAGAAAGTAGCAATATTCTTGAGCTCGTTAGGAGTTACTGTGCTCAGTGAAGTTGAACAATATGCGGTTAGTCTCTTTGGCCTCTATTCATCACTTATAGAGACAAGACCGCATCAGCGCGGAAGTACAAGGGAAGATGTACAGATATTTGCATTAAAAAATGCCCTGGATATGGGCATTTGGAGTCAGGTCATAGATCATTTCTTTGGTGATGAATAGGGTGATCCGTTAATTAGGTAATGATAATCGAAATAAAATGACATCGATCGGGATTTCGACACGAACATCTTTGAGATAGCTGCCATCGGGATTCTTAGCGTCGTCGTTCATCCATACTTTTACAGGGCTAGCCTTATATCCTCTAAGCGGGGCATCGCCCGAATATTTCGAATAATCCCGATCTTTTTCTTTACCAACGCGCTCGTCGCAGACGGTTTTGGCTGCCATCACTTCAGTCTCATCCATTAATTCATGAACGTTAACCTGCAAATAAGCACCTTCGCCGGTTCCTTCAGGCACGGTTGAATCGTACACAACAATAAAAGCTTCACCTGTCGCACGAATATTACGAGAATGCTGCGAATCCTTATCCGAAAACCAATAAAAGTTCAAATCTGCATCAAAAGCCGAATAAACAGGTGAATTCCATGGCGAACCATCCTCACAAACAGTCGCAATCGTTACATACATAATTTTCTGAATAATCTCGGCGACGCGTTTAGTATGAAATTCACTCATGCAATTATGCCTCCCTTGAAAAATAGGCCTTGAGCTTGTCAGCGAAAGGTCTTTTTTCGGCGACGGATGGCCAATAGGTATCTTTGTGATTCAAATACAAGTTATCGTCAACAGTGCGCGGGTAAACGTGCAGATGAAAGTGCCACGCATCCTGGTTACCAGCTGGCTCGTTGTGCTGGCGCGTCGAAACACCGTCGCACTTGTAAACTTCTTTGAAGGCGAGGGCAATTTTCTTAGACGCGTCAAAGATGGCGTAGCCAATTTCTTCCGGCAAGTCGTAGATGTTCTCGATGTGTTGGTTAGGGATGACAATAACGTGCGCCGGAGCTGCTCGCCACCATTTGCCTGCAATAAAAACAGTCACAAGGTCGGTCCGATAAATCACTGTCGGTTCCTGGGACTCTCCTTTAACAGGCTCGTTTTTGGCTATGTGGCACAATGGGCAGTCGTAGTCCGTTGGTTGGTGATTATACATATCTCCAAGTATACCTCAAGCATTCGTCACCAACTGAAGCTAGGAATTCCTGTGACGCTTGTGCTTAACAGAGATGAACGGGTTATAATAGAAAGGTATGACTGAACTGTATTTAGAGACTGCAAAGCTAATCTTGCCGGGCAAAGTCCGGGAAGCTGGTGTGACGCTCGTAAGAAATGTGGCTAAATAGTCATGGCAGAAATAGAACGCGAGCCTTACAGCTTTCCAATGCCACTTTCAGATATGACCATTCACCATGCCTATGGCTTTACTGAGCCGGGCGACGGGACCGTAGCCGGGGCTTTTTCTGAGCTTGGCTTTGGATTTGTGCAGGACTTGCTGCAAATGGGAAGGAGTCGTGAAGAAGTTGCAGAGATGATTAACAAAGGTAAACTGGATTTTGCGCATTGGCCAGAACGAAAACCTGTCACGGATCTTGTATGGGATGAGCGGCCCGGAACCGCCAAAGCACTCGATAAACTCGCGAACGTTGCAGTCGGTTTCTGTTATGGACAGGATGAAAATCAAGCGGTAGGTGGTAATTTTGCAACGGTGGGCGCCGAAATGGGCAGCCAGCAATTTGGTTTAGTGGGACTGATTTATGCCAGACATAAAGGTCGGTTGAGAGAAGTTCCCGAACTTGGCCAGCCCGCAACGGGTCCGCTGTACATCGTGAGGCATAGCTTTTCTGAGAAGATGGTCAAAATAATGCTTCCTGAACTGTTGCCTGATGATCAAGAATAATCATTGCGCTAATTGTGTGGTGTGAGCTCATTATCAAAAAACACTTGCAATAGCGCATATGTTAAATAATATAGTTGACATAAGCGTTACATTATGCTAATATTTAGATAGTTTCGAAAGAGACTGCAAAAAGAGGGCATGAATTCGAAAGAATACAGGCCCTTTTTTATTTGTCTCTTTCAAGCGGGAAATTATAACTAATTGGCAGGGGTAGCAATACCACTGTTGGGAGTCAATATGGCTGGAACAAAAGAAGGCGGCAAAGCTGCTGCTAACACCAACAAATCTAAGTATGGCGCAGATTTCTACGCTCGTATCGGTGCTGCTGGTGGCAAAAAAGGCCGCACAGGCGGTTTCTTCGCGAACCGCGAATTAGCCCGCATCGCTGGTGCAAAGGGTGGCCGTATTAGCCGCCGCACGACTTCAACCAAGAAAAGCGCTTAAGCTTTTCACGGGTGGTAGGATAAAAAACTCCTGAGGTGGGCTTGGGAGTTTTTTATTTTGATTTCATTCGGTAGGGACGACAGAAGCGCGCTGAGCTGACCTTCCATTCGGTGTGGCAATTGAGGCAAGTGTAGGTGGTGCTGTTGGTCTGCAAGCCGTGTTCGGTGCAGGCCGGGCACTCGCTGCGGGCGTGCAACCAGTCGCGGTAGGTGTCGAGGCAATCTTGGATGTGGTTCTCGTCTATTTTCAGGCTGTAGGAAGCCGCTAACGCTTCGGCTTTGTGCCAGGCGGCAACTTCGAGTTGGAGGAGCTCAAAATCGGTCTTATACGTGGTGTGGCCAAGCAGCCCATGGCTCAGTTCATGCAATAATGCCCAGTGCGCTGCCTGGTTGGTCTTGTTGGCGTCATAAAACACCGTTTGATCTTTTGGTGACCAGAAGAACTGCTCGCCGGCCACAAATTGCACCTCCGAAAAATCAGCCTGTAACTGTTCTAAAAGGGTAGGCGCGGCAATCCTCATAGTTTTTGCATTGCTAAGGTATAGCAGCCGCAAATCACCGCGTCTTCGGCATCCCGAGCGCCAATAACCGGCGGCACGTGAATCATTTTGTCTTCGTAGAGTTTTAACTCACTGATCAAGATGTCGCCAAACTTTTCAAAGTGACTGCCAACGCCGCCGCCAATGACGACAATATCAGGGGTAGTGGCAGCAATCACGTCGATCAGGCCGAGGGCGATGTTGCGGGCAATTTCGTACCACGTGCCAGGGTCGGTGATGTCGGCTGCTTTCATATTGTATTTGGCGTAGATGGCTTTGCCGGAGGCGAACTTCTCCCAGCGCTGCAGCTTGCCATCGTGCTCAAACAGCATGTGGCCGTATTCGGCGTCTTCGGTCACTTTGTCGATTTTGCCGTCGACGATTAGTCCGCCACCGATGCCGGTACTCACCGTGAGGTAGGTGACTTTGCGGTAATCTGGTAGCAAAGAAGCCTCATACACACCGGCGACGTTGGCATCATTCTCTACCGTGACTGGCACTTTAATAATCGCTTCAAGATCAGCTTTTATAGGGATACTTTCCCAGGGCAAATTGCCAAAGCACAGTACTGTGCCCGTCTTGCGGTCGACCATACCCGGCATGGCAATGACGCAATGCAAAAACTTCTTCACTTTGAGTTTGGCGATGGTGAGGGCCAATTGGTCAACGAATTCTTTGTAGTTCTGGGGAGTCTCAAAGCGTATTTCTTCGGTGCGGTCGCCATCGCGACTAAAACTCGCCACCAGTGTCTTTGTTCCGCCCACATCAATCGCTAGAATCACGTGTTTGCCCCTCTTTTGTTGCTCTTAGTGTAACAGAGAACACCATGATACGATGAGGCTATGAGCTATTTTTATCATGGCGTTCCAGACCCACTTGTTGGTATTGTTTTAATGCCGCTCAATCAAATGAAAAAGTCTCATCCTGATCTATTTAAGATTCATGTCGCCAAGTACGAAGGCCGTGAAGAGATTCTGGAACGCCGAATCCCACTTCTCGACTGCCTCTGGAATGACGTGATTCAGATGTTACCGATGGATCCGCAGCAGGTGTTTGATCTGCAAAAAGACATGAAGTTGATCTCGGAAGTGCCACCGTATAGATTTTTCAAAATTGATGTCGCTTCGCTCGATCCAAGCAGAGTCATCGTCTACTTCAAAACTGCCCCTGGCGAAGAAAATTCAGAGGTAAAGTGGCTGCGCGATGTCGATCTTAACTCCTTATTGGAGATTCCGGAAGCAACAATAAATTACTACAAAACACTGGTCGGCACGGGTGAGCTGCCATTCAATTACCAGTTCATTCCGCACATTGCCTACAAAGGCACGCTCGACATCTCCGAAACACCGATCATCACCCTTCATCCGTAACTGAGGTGGACAAAAGTATAAAATTGTGCTAATATATATGTGTGTATTTAATCTAAAAAACAAAAACTATGGACCCATCAGCCATACCAGGCCCCCCACCAGACCCAGCAGTTTCTCGCCCTAAAGGAACGAGTGTTGACTCGTTGCATGCCGCCGAAGCTCTAGAAGCCCGCGCGGCTCGTGTTAGAGATGCCGCCAGCAGAATTGGCGGCACTCTTATGCGGAAGACAATGGCCGACTTCGAAGCGGCTGAGCCTGGTCCCATTGTGTCGATCTGGTCAGCGGAGACTGCAGCTCCAACTGCCGATGCGCCAGTCTCAAGAGTACGGCGCCCACGTAATTCAGACGGTTCAACAGATGCAGTTACGGCAATAACAGTGTCTACTCCAGAGAAAAAAAGTGAAACTGACCAGCTTAAAATTGAACAGAATGTCGTTCTTCTAAGAAACCTGAAAGCAGCAACAGGTGCAAGTTTTGCAAATGTACTATCGGGCAATATTGAAAGCCACAGCGCCCCTAAGGAACATGCACCGATAGACCGGGCAGCGGCGGAACTGAGACGGCTTGGTATCGAAGCCAAGAAGGCCAAATTGCCGGAACATGTTTTATCGCTCGTCGGTAACACGGGTGGTAACGTCTTTCAGGCGGCTGATAAGCCCCCAAAGACGAAGTCTATGGACGACTTGTTCGATAACTATAAATTCTATTTGTCGCTTGGTTCAAAAACGGGTGATGTGGCACAGTTGGGTCACCAGGAAAGATTCCTTATTGATTTAGTGAAAACCGCTGTAGAACGCGGTATCGACATTTCCTGGAAGACTATGGACCACGACTATGACCAACCGTGCGTTTACAGTAGCAATCCTGCCGAACTGGGACAGCTACTGGGCGAACTCTACCAGAGCGATGCTTATCCTAAGTCGATGTGGAATGATGCTGAGCGGTTTTTCCAAGGAGAAGTGAAGGGAACTTCTAATAAACATATCGGTATGGTGCAGGAACCAAAGAATGGTTTCCGGGCAGAGTCACATAGCGGCCGCATGCGTGAATTGGGAAAACTTCTGGAAGCCAGTGGCGATATTACTCCTGAAACTTACGCTGAAGCAATCAAAAAATCGGGTCTTCGTCCAGAAGCACCAGGACTGTTAAGCGCCGAAGCCAGAACAGAATATTACGCTACTGTAGAGGCGAGACGAGAGACAGCAAGAAAGGTCTATAAGGGCAACCGCGAGTAACGATTGCTTACAGAGACACAACAGAGTATAATAATCCTTAAGTCTAGCGGAGTTACATTCCACGGAGTGCCGCAGCAACAAGGGAGACATTTTTATGTCTAAAAGTGCTATTACAATGGACGAGCTCTTAGCTTCGTCAGAAATCGGTGCGCTCAAAGTTGGGGACGTCATTGAAGGCGTTGTTACCTCTGTTAAGAAACATGAAATCTGGATTGATCTCGGTGCCCAAGGTACCGGTGTCGTGATGCGCCGCGAAGTCGGCCATGGCCAGACTATTGAAGAAGGCGCGACTGTTACGGTTAGCGTCGTTGATCCAGAAATGGACGAGGGCCACGCTCTTTTGAGTATGAAGCGTGCTGCCAAAGACCGCGGCTGGGACGAGCTACAACGCGTCTTTGAAGCCGGTGAAACTATCGAAGTCGAAGCCTATGACGCCAACCGTGGCGGTATGCTCGTGGAACTCGAAGGCATTCGCGGTTTCTTGCCTGTCAGCCAACTCTCTCCCGAACACTACCCCCGCGTCTCAGGAGCCGATAAGGACGAAATCCTTCAGAAGCTCAACGCCCTTATTCATCAGCCACTGCGCGTCCGCATTCTTGATGTCAGCCGCAAAGAAAACAAGCTGATTTTCTCCGAGAAGGAAGCCCTTAAAGACGACATGCAAGCTCGCTTTGCCGAACTCACCGTTGGTGACGTCGTCAAAGGTATCATTACGGGTGTCATCGATTTTGGCGCATTCGTAAATGTTGATGGCATCGAAGGTCTCATTCACATCTCTGAAATCTCTTGGGAACGCGTCGAAGATCCTCGTAAGTACGTCAAGGTCGGCGACCAGGTTGATGCCAAAATCATTGCGATCGACAAAGAACGCCTCAGCTTGAGCTTGAAGCAGATGCAAGAAGACCCATGGCTCAGCGAAGTTAAGGCCTTTAAGAAGGCCGACATGGTCGAAGGCCGCGTCACGCGCATCACGCCTTTCGGCGCCTTCGTCCAATTGAGTCCTGCTGTTGAAGCCCTCGTCCACGTCTCCGAAATGAGCGACGACGAAGGTACCGACCCCGAGAAAGTCTTTAAAGTAAACGAAACCAAGCAGTTCAAGGTGATCGACATCGACACCGCTGCTCGCAAAATCGCTCTCAGCCTCAAGAAATAGCTATGAATTAGCAGAAAGATCGTAAGCATGGCCAGTAGTACACTCGAAATCGATAATTTAATCACTGTGGGCGCACTGGCCGAACAGCTTAAGATTCCTCCTGCTCAGCTAATTGGTGAGCTGTTTAAGAACGGCATGATGGTAACGGTGAACGAGAAGATTGACTTCGATACGGCTCAGATCATCATCACCGAACTTGGCCTCGATATTGAACTCAAACTCCGCGAAGCCGAAGCGCCAATCCTCAAGAAGGACCGCTCGACTTTGGGCGCCAACGCCAAGACGCGTCCACCAGTGGTCGCCGTCATGGGTCATGTTGACCATGGCAAAACCTCACTGCTTGATGCCATTCGTGGCGCCAGCGTCGTGAAGGGTGAAGCCGGTGGAATTACCCAGCACATCTCGGCCTACCAGGTAGAAAAAGAGGGCCGCTTGATTACCTTGCTTGATACCCCTGGTCATGAGGCTTTTGCTGCCCTACGTGAGCATGGTGCTCGCCTGACTGACCTTGTAGTGATTGTGGTGGCCGCCGATGATGGCATCAAGCCGCAAACGCTTGAGGCTATCCGTTTTGCCCGTAAGGCCGGCGTCAAAATGCTGGTCGCCGCCAACAAAATCGACAAAGAAGGCGCTGACTTGAACCGCCTCAAGAGCCAGCTCGCCGAAAACGAATTGATGCCAGAAGACTTCGGTGGTGACACCGTGGTGCTGCCAGTCAGCGCCAAAACTGGCCAAGGTGTGCAGGAACTGCTCGATATGATTCTGCTGCTTGCAGACGTTGAAGACCTCAAGGCCGATTATGATGGTCCGGCCGAAGGCCTCGTGATTGAATCACACATGGAAATGGGCCGCGGTCCGGTTGCCGAAGCGTTGGTTGAATCTGGCGTTCTGCACGCCGGTGACTACATTGTGGCTGGTGCGGCTTACGGCAAGATCCGGAACCTTGATTCTACGAGCGGCACAGTCCTGAAAGAGGCCGGCCCATCGACGCCCGTCGTTATCTCTGGTATGAAGTCACTCCCGGAATTCGGTGACGTCTTCTTAGTGTACAAAGATGAGAAGTCAGCTCGCCAAGCCTCCGAGAAGGCCGCGACCATCGCCAAAAACTCAACCAGCAAGCTCGATATGAGCAGTTCTGATCTGTTGCGCATTATTTCGCAGGAAGATGAACAGTCGACTTTGAACATTATCGTGAAGGCCGATGTACAAGGATCACTCACCTCTGTTATTGACAGTATCCGTACCCTTGAAACCAAAGATGTGTCAGTGAAGATTGTGAGTTCTGGCGTCGGTAATATTACCGAGAATGACATGCACTTGGCGCTGACCAGCAAGTCAATCTTGTACGGCTTCCACGTGGCACTGCCATCAGGGGTCAAACAGCTAATCGCCCGCGATAAAGTCCAGGTTCGCCTCTACAAAGTCATTTATGAACTGCTCGACGATGTAAAAGCCGAAATGGTCACGCTTCTGCCACCAGAAATCATCGAAAAAGACCTTGGCCGCTTAATTGTGAAGGGCGTTTTCAAAACTACCAAGTCAGATATCATCTGCGGTGGGGAAGTTACCAAAGGCAAATTGACGGCGCCATCACTCGCCAAGATTTTCCGCGACAAAGAGCTGCTGGCCGAAGCCGAAGTCACGCTTTTGAAGCGCGGTCCGGTAGAAACCAGCGAAGTCCAAACTGGTGAGATGTGCGGCATGAGCCTCAAAACAGCCGGCCGCGTTGACCTACAAGAAGGCGACCGCATCGAACTCTTTACTCGCGAAACAGTCGCTAGAACCCTATAAGAAGAGTATTTTTAGGATAGTATGGCAGAAGGTTTTACGCCCATTCCTCACAACGAAGTCGATCGCCAGCTTCCCAAGCCGGAAATTCTTACGCGCCGTCGGACGATTGCTGGAGCATTTGAGGCACTCGGCCTTCGTATGGCGGCAAATAAGGAACGAAAAGAAAGATTAGATGATGATGACGATGAGAAGTTAAACCCGCGGGAAGGCCGAATTATGCGCCTCTTGAACCGAGTCTTTAGTAGAACCGTCGACCGTGAACATATTGAAAGTGCACCGCAAGAGACAGAGCATAACAGCCTCTTCTTCTCAATTGGAGAGTCGGCTGAACCGTCCCACGTTGAGGCCGAAGTTCCTGAGCCGTCTTTGTTTACGGAGAAGCCAGCTGATGTTCCCGAGGCGCCACATGTTGAGGCCGTGCCAGAGGTCACTGTTCCAGCGGAAGTCGCTGAGCCGATTGAGACAGACGAAGTATTCGCACCAGTCGAAGCTGCTTCGGAGCCAGTTACAGATGTCGAAATAGCTGCTACCACCGAAGCTGTCCCCGCCGAAGACCGTTATAACCCTGAAGTTGTGTATGTGAACCGCGGCATCACCCCTGAAACTGCACTGGTTTTGGGTGCCTACGAACATCACCGGGTTACAAAGTTAAAAAGGCAAAATGCTGAGCTCGAAGGCGATGTAAAACAACTTGATACACGAGTCGAAAAGACCGAGCGCGCCAACAAAGACCTCAAGAAAGAGGTTGCCGCCGAACGTCCAAAACCGGTAATTCAAGAGCAGCCAAAACCGGCAGGCCCGGAGCAGCGGCCGCCAGAAACACCACCAGTTCGTCACACGCCAGAGAAATCGTTCGAAAAACAGTCAGTCATATCGTCGAAAGAAGTGAAAGTACCGAAAGTCGAGCAAAAGCAGGCGAGTCGCCAGGAGTCACCAGAGAGCCGTGCCGAAGTAAAGGCCATGGCTCGTCCATCGGGTGAGTTAAACGAGGTGCGTAAACAAGAAATCGTCGAAAAAATCCTCACCGCACCGGAGCGTATACATGTTGCGGGCGCCGAAGAGCAAAAAGATATCGCTTACGAGTTGAGCCATGAGCACAAGGATATGGATAAACAAGCACAAGCCAACTGGGCAGCAATTCAGGTAACGGCTGACGCCACGGCAAAAGCAAATGCCGAAGCGTTTGCTAGTGCAAGCTCGCAGATACCGGTCGCAGTCGCTGGTACGGCCCTCAAAAAGGCCGAAGAAGAGAAGCAGCGCGAGAAAAAGGCGGCGTACCAGAAGGCGGCTATCGGTGGTTTTATCAGCGCCATCATCCTTATCGCCATCTATATCGTCATACTTTTACTGATGAAGAAGAACTGAGTTTTGATGTGCACACAAATGCCCTATAATAAACACGAACGGAGTTGCTATGTTTAAACTTGATAATAATTTCTTGATCGAACTGGGGTTGGGGTCTCTCCCCGCCGAAGATAAGAATAAGATGTTGGCGCATATCTATGAGACGCTCGAGATGCGTGTTGGTATGAAGTTGGCCGAACAGATGACCGATGCCCAATTAGACGAGTTCGAAGGCTACATTAATCGCAATGACGAAGCCGGTGCGCTCACCTGGCTTGAAAGTAACTTCCCGAACTACAAACAAGTTGTCGCTGACGAACTCGAGCGCCTCAAAAGCGAAATCCAGCAAGTTGCTCCACAGATTGTGGCCGAGAGCATGAACGCCGCCAATGACATCAGCGCTGGACCAGACCCGCTTGCCGCTACACAGCCGACGTTGTTGTCACCTCAGTCACCACCTCCGCAGTATCAGGCGCCGCCCATGCTGCAACCTTACCAACCGCCAGCACAGCCGTATCAGGACCCAAGCCAGCAGCCGCCAGCCCAGTATCCACCGGCTGCTTAGCTGGGAGTTTATTCGTTTACTGGTTTAAGTAAGAACCCAACACCACGAATGCTTTTAATTATTCCAGCAGCACCATGCCTTCTAAGTTTACTTCTTAAGTTAGAGACATGCACATCTACAGTATGTAGATCCCCCAGTACAACGCCAGTATCAAAATTAGATCCTACAACCTTTAAGAGTTCTAAACGTTTTGTGATTTCAGTAATGCCTGTGCCAGCCATAAGATTGAGCAGCCGATATTCCGTATTAGTCAATTCAAGTGAATGACTATTAACGGTAACTTCGTTGAGGCGGCGATTAATTTGAACGATTGCCCCATGGTGCGAAAAGCTCACTGAGTTTTTGTGGTCGACCGTGTCGACCTGAATAAACGGACCTTCAAGTTCAGCATTTTTTATCTGTCCACTCCCCCTGACATCTACCTGATTCAGGTATGAGCCGATAATCGTTGTTTGCGGGTGAATTCGGGTTTCATTACCTACTATCAGATTGCCTGCGAATCGGGTAGGGAATTGATCTAAAATATTTACGACTGATATATCACATTCAATGCCTAATACATTGGATCCGACAAGCTTCAAACGTCCGTCTGCGATTCCTTCACGTAATTCTTGCACACCTTCTGGATCCGTCAAGGCGATGTCAGGACTGCCGGCATTTTGGCCAGCCATTTCTAAATATTCGAGTTGCTCAACAGTTACAATCATATTTCTATTATACAACAAAGTAGATGATAAAACACACATAGTACATAAGAATGAGTATTTAAAAGATTTTATTGTTGTAACCGGCTAGAAAGGCTTGGCCGGTCATTTCGTTTTTGCCGGCAGGTTTGAGTGATTCGATGACCAAACTGGCATTGCCACAGCCGACTACCAGATTTTTATCCAGCACTTTTAGGGCACCTGGATCGATTGATTCATTTAGTGTTCGGGCTTTTGTGACGACCACATCAATGCCACCAAAAGTTGCGCTGCTTTTTGGCCACTCTGCATAGGCACGAACTTCGCGCTCGATTTGAGTAGCTGGTTTTGTCCAGTCGATTGTGCCATCCTGCTTTTGGATCAATGAATCAAAGGTTGCTTCGTCTTCATGCTGCGGGTGCGGTTTAAGCTCGCCAGAAAGTATGTGCGGCAAGACACCGATAATCATTTCACCACCGATTTTCAGCAGCATGTCGGCTAATCTCTGTTTTGACTCAGCGCCCGTTAATTGTACGACCTCCTGTGCAAAGACCGGACCAGCATCCATTGCCTTGACCAACTGCATGACGCTAACTGCCGTTGATGTATCACCGGCCAATAGTACGCTCTCCAGAGGAGTGGGGCCGCGGTGCTTTGGGAGTGCCGATGGATGAATGTTGATTATACCTTCAGGAAAGACATCGATAACAGATTGTGGAACTATTTTTCCGTAAGCTACCAACACGGCGATTTCTGCACCAAAAGCGGCCAATTGATCAATTATTTCAGCTGGCTTCTCGGGCAAAAGAACAGGGATGTGATGTTTTTCGGCAACGGCCGCCACCTCAAGTACGCGAGCTTTGCGCGAAGTAGCCGCCTCGTGATGCGAAACAACTGCACAGATTTCATAGCCGGCCGAAATTAATGCGCTCAACGTAGGTGCAGTCGTCGAAACACCTGTCGCCAATCGCTCGTTTCCAAAAAACACAATCTTCGTCATTACCTATAGTATGCACTGAACGGGGGTCAAAATCCACTAATCCCAGAGGTCGACGTTGTCTTTAACGTGTTTGTCGTAGTCGAGGGGTTCGAGCTTGCCATCGTCTTTGAGACTGAAAAACGCTTGGGGGTTGTCTTTGATGCGATCAATGATCACGATGCCGTTAGTGTGGTCGATCTCGTGCTGAAAGGTGCGGGCCAAAAAGCCTTCGGCGGTGACGCGGAATTTCGTACCATCTTCGCTGATGGCGTCGACTTTAACCTTGGTATAGCGGGGTACTTTGCCATAGATGTCCTTGACGCTCAAGCAGCCTTCAAAATCTTCTTCGATTGCACCTTCGTACTTGGCAATTACAGGATTAATAAAGACGGTGAACTCGCGGTTCTTTTTGTCGTCAAAGTCGTTGCGCACCACGACGATGCGCAGGAGTTTGTCGACCTGCACGGCCGCCAAAGCCACACCAACTTCATGGTCACGGCTGTCTTCCCAATCAAGTGTGGCGTTCTTCATATCAGCAATCAGCTGCTTGATATCATCGGTAATAAGGCCGACTTTTTGCGAACGCTGACGTAAGTGCGGGTTCGGCAGAGTAATAATATTAGATTTATCCATTCGCCCTATTCTACACGAAAATAAGCTAAATTAACAGATGTATTAATGCGGACGGACTAGCGCTAGGCACCGTAAGCATAATTGACAATTCATAGTATTTATGCTAATAATATAAGGAGTAAATCTAAAACAAATATAATGGAAATTCAACTACCAACTCCCAATCCAGATACACGTGTTTCGAATGAAATAATCGAAATTTTAGACCTCCCCAGTGACCCGACTGAGGTCGCAACTGGAGGAATATTCGCGAATATCAAGTTTGCACCTAATCATGGTGATGAATATAGGACTGAAAATGTAACGATTGCTGCTATGGCGCAAGAACTTCAGTCTAGTGGTGAACGGATAAACGCTTTCTATTTGGAAAGGCTCAAAGATCGGAGATTTCTCGAGGGATTAACAGTTGCAGCAGAGTGGCACGGAACCAAGGTAATCGAATATATGAAGCATTCGAGCAGATACAGCATAATTGATAGATGGGGCGGTGAGCATGGCGGTGTACATGACATAAAAAACGAGGTGACGGTACCCCAAAGTCCAGATAATTTACACGCTAATGGGAACCTGCGACGCGTAGAAAAGCATGATCGTTTTAATATGGATTACGTCATAAGTAAGGGTATTGACCCCAATTATGTACTGTATTTCCGAGCAACGAGACCTTCAGTCACCCCTAAGCCTGAGTACTATTGGACAAGCGATTTTAGAGAGGTAAATTACGGTTTACAACAAGAAGGCAGTAACAGACAAGCGGATTCTATCGTCCTTGTTTCAACATTATCACAGATAGCGGAGAATGGTGGGTTGATGATAGATGTGAATGATGACGAAGGTATTGCAGTCCGACAGATCGGTCTAGCCTCATATCATCAGGCAGATGCACTCTTTTCATATAGCTTACATAAATATCAATCACCTATAAAAGGTTAATCGGTTCGAGGTCGTATTGCCAGCCGATTGGCAGAAGGTGGGCCAGGCGGCTCAATTCTGCACGGCTAGTACTTTTAACAACGATTTGTGCAGACTGGTAGCTGTGGCGGCGCGGATGGAAGGTTGTGACTGGGCCTAAAAACGTACAACTTTGTGCATTTATCTTGAGATGCACAAGCACTTTCTCAGCTTTTTCCATAGCACTCGCGGCGGTCTTCATTGAACACCAAAATGCTGCAATATTTGTAAGCGGTGAAAATTGAAAGGTCTGTCTTTGTTCAATTTGTGTTGTGTAAAACGCATCGTAATTCTTAGTAATCGCTTCATTTATAATTCTGTTTTCAGGATTAAAGGTCTGGATAACAGTGGTGCCATGGGTATGACCACGGCCGACGCGGCCTATCGCTTGGCGCAACAGCTGGTAGGTGCGTTCTTCGGCGCTGAAGTCCGGAATCTGCAACGACAAATCAGCCGCCACGATGCCCACAACAGAGAGATGCTCAAGGTCGAGGCCTTTGACGAGCATCTGCGTGCCAACGAGGATGTCGACCTCACCACTGGCGACTTCTTCATGCCGTTCGTGCAGCGATTCTGCCAGTAGGTTGTCGGTATCAAAACGCCCGACCTTCGCAGTTTTAAAGTGTTTTTCGAGCCAGTCGGCTAGTGCTTTGGTACCGGCACTTTTAAAAATAATGTCGGTGCCTTTGCAGACGGGGCAACTTGAAGGTACAGGCTCGTGGTGGCCACAGGTGTGGCAGCGCAGATCGTAGCTGTCGTGGTGATAGGTCAGGGCAATGTCGCACACCGGGCACATGGCTTGCCAGCCACAAGTGGCGCACAGGATGAGCCGAGCGGTGCCACGGCGGTTCAGATAGATCAATGACTGTTCGCCGCGCTGGAGGGCCGCTTCGATGGCCTGCAGAAGGGTCTGCGAGAGCATCGGATGCCGTGTGAACTGTTCGCGGTTCTTCATATCAATAATTTCAACTTTGCTGGTTTTGTCGGACGTAATCGCGGAGTTTAACATTCGAATAACAGGCTTGCCGCGTTGCAGTGCCAGATACATATCGTTGACCAGCGGTGTGGCGCTGCCCAAAATCAGCTGCGAGCCAGCTTTGCTGGCGAGCACACTGGCGACACGCGTGGCGTGATAGTGAACACCTTCTTCTTGTTTGTAGGCCGGCTCGTGCGACTCGTCCAACACCACCAAACCAAGTTCCTGAAAGGGCAAAAACAGTGCTGAGCGCGTGCCAATAATAATGCATTGTTGGCCGAGAGCGAGCCGTTGCCAGACAGCGGCTCGCTTGCCAACCGTCAGCTTGGAGTGATATGGCTGAACCATGTCGCCAAAACAAACCTTAAACTGCTTTACTAACTGAGGTACAAGAGCGATTTCTGGCGTCATAATCAGCACTGATTTTCCGGTACCCAAAACATCCCTCGTGCGCTCCAAGTACAGACGTGTTTTGCCGCTGCCGGTTTCGCCATGCAACAGGGAAGTTTCGGCTGGATGGACGCGTAATACGCGCATCGCTTCTGTCTGCTCGTCGGTGAGTGGTGGCTGGTCAGGGAACGGAGGGATTTTCTGGAGCGGTTCCGGCGCCTTGGTCGCGAGTTTTTCTAAGAAAGAAGGGATAAAAAGTTGGAGTGTTTGAGCCTCAGTCGCGGCATAATAATCAGTGATAAAGCGTACCAAGTGGCGTTGCAAAATGCCAAGCTTATGAATCGACACACTGGCTATCGGCTTGGTCTTGAAGGTCGGTGCCTGAGTTTTTCTTACAATGATCCCGGGGGCTTTTTTGTTTTGCAAAGGGACTAGCACCAGGCTGAATACGGCGATGTCAAACTCACTGCTATAAGTGAAGACACTCTCGCGCCCGACGTATTCCTGCACCACTAGTACTTCGTAATAAAACATCTCCCTACCAGTATACGTTGTGGCCCTATTACAAAATTTTGTTTGCAAAGAACACAATGCGTGCCTATACTAGTTGTTAGATTAACAATGAAAAGCTTATGTTAGACACATTCATCACATCTCGGGTGCGCAGAAAAATCGTCGTGGTATATGCGAAGTACCCGGATTTTAAAACGCACGTTCGTGGCCTCGCCAAGCTGATTAAAGAAGACGCTGGCAACATCCAACGTGAACTGAAGCGCCTCGAAAAAGTCGGCTTCCTGATTGCAGAGAAGCAGGGCAACACCAAAGTCTACCAGACGAATAAGCACTTCCTTATCTTCAAAGAACTCCAAAGCATCGTCCTCAAGTCACAACGCGCTACTCAAAAACGCAACCAGCAGTAACCCTTTACTTTCTCCAGCCGAAGGACTATGTTTGAGGCAATGGCAACCGCTGAAGCCCTAGAAACACTACGAACGTATGCTCTAGAAGAGCAGTTGAGTGCTGGTTGTGATCGCCGGCCGCTGAACCGTGCGTTTCTTGATGAACTTGGACGGACTGCACTCCCGGATAACACACCGGTATATTGCCACTCTGACGAAGCGCTCTATCAATCTCTATCGGGTAATCGCTACAAGCTTGATCCGGCCGAAGACGACCCAATGTTAGGTGGTCGTTTCGGTGGTTTTTTTGTGCGGCACAGCTTGAACGAACTCTCAGAACCAGTCGAAAAAGCCTTCTTCTATGTTCCAAATAGCTCTTATAATGATGAAGGCTACCTGTGTCCAGTAGAGTCATCAGTCCTCATAGGTATAGTTGAGGAGCTGGAAGATGACGAACTTTTTGCCGACTTAGCGATGCTGCTTGCCAATGAGGTAACTTTTGCAACAATTGCGTCACTTTTGGAGATTTATAAGAGTGCAACCCCCAACAAGCTGCACCTTTATATTGGCTACATGAATGCAGTTGCAACGCCCATTAGTCTGTTCTGTGCGGTCTACGCAACAGAGTGGAGTCACATCGATCGTGTACGCGAGACGGGTTCGTCATACGGCGGGCCAAGTACCAGATTTCAGATTGAACGAGGCACTACTTTCGGTATTGTTCAGAACTCTGTCGAAGATGAGAGCTGTAACTTATCTATACTTTGGGGGCGCAACCTCATGAGGTCAGTAGAACTCCAGCACATTGTTGCCACGGAGTTATCCTACCTTGCTTGCGAGTGAGTCTTGCCAAATCCTCTCTGTTGAGGTAGAATTAACGGATATGATACAAGTTACTAAGAAAGACCCCAAGGAATCAACCGAGAGTTTGCTTCGCCGTTTTACGCGCAAAGTTCAGCAGTCGGGTGTGATTATTACGGCCAAAAGTACCCAGTACTTCGAGAAGCCTGTTAGCAAGCGTGATCGCCGCAACAAGGCAATCATTCGCCGCGCCCGCAAAAACATTAAAATCCAGAAGATTAAGCTCGGTCAAAAATAAGCTCACAACCTTATAGAGAAAGCCACTCCGGTGGCTTTTTTTTATTGGACATTCATGTATACATTGCATACAATGTATACATGAGCAAAATACAATACACCATTCGTAATATCCCACCTGCCGTTGATAAAGTAATACGCAAGCGCGCCCAGCAATCAGGTACCTCATTTAACCAGACCGTGGTCGATCTGTTGTCTTTGCAGACTTTTGGCACTACCACTCCGGCTGCCGACAATGGTTTTGATTGGCTGTACGGAGCAATGCAGCTAGACGACGGCTTTGACGATGCAATTAAGGAACAATCAGGTATCGACCAGGAAATCTGGAAGTGACGATTGTTATCGACACCAGCGCCTTTTCAGCTTTTGGGCGGGGTAACGAGGCCAGGTTGACGCCTTGGTTTAAGCCCGAACATCAAATTTTTATGCCTCTGATTGTGGTAGGAGAACTGCGAGCAGGTTTTGCGGCCGGCAATAAACAGCGGGAAAACGAAAAGCTTTTACAGCAGTTTTTGGACGCCCCAAACGTAAATACGCTGATAATCAGCGACGCCACCACAAAAATCTACGCCGAACTGTTTTATAAGCTTCGCCAAGCAGGTACGCCAGTCGGCACAAACGACATGTGGATAGCTGCATTGGCTCTCGAACATGATACGCAGTTGCTCACTCTCGATACCGACTTTAATCACGTAGAGGGTTTGTTACTCGTAGAAATCTAAATCCGCAGCACCCGTTCGCTCCTCAAAAAAACTCCTGTAACAGGGAGTTTTTTATTGGTGAATCCGCCTCTGTTTGGTACACTGTTGTAGAAATGAGTTTGAAAGATACGTTACAGGCTGATGTAAAAGCCGCAATGATTGCTCGGGATGCGCTGACGACCGATGTTATTAAGGGCATCAAGAGCGCAATTTTGTATGCCGAAGTGGCTGCCAATAAGCGTGACGTGGGCCTCAGTGACGAGGAAATCCTCGCCGTTCTCAAAAAGGAGTCCAAAAAACGTCAGGAATCAGCTGAAATGTACACCACTGGCAATCGTCCGGAACTGGCTGAGAAAGAACTCGCCGAAAAGAAGATTATCGATGCCTATCTACCCGCTCAGCTCGATGAATCGGCCGTTAACAAGATGATTGATGACGCGATGAGCGACCTCGGTATAGCTGAGCCAGCCAAACAAGATATGGGCAAGTTGATTGGAGCGGTCAAAGCGAAGGCCGGCGCAGAAGTAGATGGTGGGATGTTAGCTCGATTAGTAAGTTCACGGATTAAATAAGAAAGGTCCGCATGATATTGATTATGGGCGTTGCAGGGGCGGGAAAGAGTGTATTGGGCCGCCGTTTGGCGGATGAGTTCGGCTTGCCGTGGCTTTCGACGGGAGAGTTCCTGCGTATGCTGGTGACCGGTGAACGCCGCCGCGAGATGCTGGCTGGCAAACTGTTGGACGACTCCGAGATGATCGCCCTGGCCGACAAGATTTTTCATATGATCGAAACTGAAGAAGAATTTATTCTTGATGGGTTTCCTCGAACGGCCGATCAGGCTGAGTGGCTGTATGCCCAGCACAAAGTCGGTTTGATCAAGATCTCCTGTGTGTTACACCTCGAGGCCAGTGAAGAAGTTGTTGCTGAGCGCCTGCTGTCTCGCGGTCGCCAAGACGACACTAGAGAAGCAATTGCGAAGCGTTTTTCTGAATACCAAGCGGTTACTGTTCCTATATTAGAAGACTACGCCTCGAAAGGCATCAAAGTGAACCATATCAACGGCGAATCTGACGAAGAAACCGTCCACGCCGAAGCCGCTAATCTGTTAAAAGCCTAAAACGTATGTATAACAGGGTGAAGACTGAAGCCGAGATTGCTGCCATGCGCGAGGGTGGCAAGATGTTGGCGACGGTGTTACGAACCCTCGTCGGCAGTGTTGATGTGGGTATGACTACTAAAGAAATCGCCTTGATGGCAGGCCGCGAACTCAAAGCTCTCGGCGGTAAGCCGGCGATCATGGGGTATCAGGGCTTTCCGGATGTCATCTGTATCTCGGTTAACGACCAAGTGGTGCACGGCATTCCGGGCAACTACACATTACAAGACGGTGACATCGTTTCTTTGGATTTTTGCGTCAATTACAGAGGTATGATTACCGATGCGGCCCGATCAGTGATTGTCGGAACAGCTGATCCTTTAGACGAAAAACTTTTGAAAGTTACTCAAGAAGCGCTCGATGCCGGTATTTTTATGGCTCGTGGCGGCGTCAAAGTTGGTGATATTTCGGCCGCTATCGAAGACGTCCTCGACCGCGCTGGCTATGGAGTCGTACGCGACTTGGTGGGCCACGGTGTCGGCCATCAGATGCACGAAGAACCAAACATTCCGAACTACGGCAAAGCCGGCAAGGGGCCAACGCTGGAATCTGGGATGACCATCGCCATAGAGCCAATGTCCACCAGGGGCGGCTGGCGAGTTAAACAAGAATCTGACGGCTGGACAATCACCACTGCTGACCACTCCCGCTCTGGTCACTTCGAAGACACGATCCTCATTACCGACGACGGGTGTGAAATCTTAACCCGGTTGTAGCCCCCTCTGGCCATAAGCGGTATAGACAAGGGGTATTTTTTGATAGAAATTTATTGCTTAGAGTCCGGCTTTATTTCATTACTTGCCGTAAGGTGAGGATAAGCGGTATACTGGCGGATATGGCCTCTTCAGAGAATAATTTACCGCATTTTGTTGGCATCGACATTGGAACAACTCGCGTCCGTTGCGTGGTTGGCGCAATCAATCAAACTGGTGAACCAGAGATTATTGGCTATGGCTCTTCGGACAACCAAGGTATGAGAAAAGGGGTGGTCACACATCCTGAAGAGGTTGCCAACGCCGTGATTGCAGCCATTAATGAAGCCGAGCGTCATTCAGGCCGCCGTGTCGGTGCTGCGACGGTCAACATCAATGGCTCGCATGTATCAGGAGTAAATAGCAAGGGCGTCATCGCCATTAGCGCCGCTAACCGCGAAATCACCAACGAAGACCGCTACCGCGTCGAAGAAGCCGCTGCTGTGATGCAACTGCCGGCCAATCGCGAAATTATCCAAGTTTTCCCCAAGAGTTATAGATTAGATGGCCAAGATAACATCAAGGATCCCGTCGGGATGCATGGCGTCCGTTTGGAAGTCGATACCCATATCGTGACTGCCTCAACGCCATCGGTGAAGAGCCTCGATATTGCGCTCGAAAAAGCAGCAGTTGCGGTTAAGCACCGGACCGTGTCATCTTTGGCGGCTGCCGAAGCGGTATTGAATCGTCAGCAAAAAGAAGCTGGAACGGTGCTCGTGGACATCGGTGCTGGCACCACCAACGTCGTGGTCATCGAAGACGGTGAAGTCCAGCATGTGGCGGTGATTCCAATGGGCGGCACGCACATCACCAACGACCTCGCTATCGGTCTGCGGACAGATCTCGACATCGCTGAGCGTGTGAAACTGGAACACGCCAGCCTCAGTAGTAAGGCCTATAAAGCCGTTGCAGCTGTCTCTGTTGGCAAAGTCCAGCACACCTTTAACGCCGACGACGTCAAAATGATTGTTGAGGCCCGCGTCGAAGAATTATTTGAATATGTCGATAAAGAACTCAAGAAGATCAACCGTTCGCGCAAACTGCCGGGTGGCGTAGTGATTGTCGGTGGTAGCGCTGCACTACCTGGTATGGCTGAGTTTGCCCGTGATCAGTTGCAGCTTTCGGCCCGCGTTGGCACGCTATTACCGATTGGTGGCCTGGCCGACATCTCTGAAGACTCCTCATATGTCGTCTGCATCGGCTTGATGTTACTCGATATGATCTTAGAAAGCAGCATTGGCAATAGTGGCTACGACAGCGATTCAACCAGTATCATAAAATCTGTATCCGGGCTTTTGGGCAAGTTCCGCCGTAAAAACTAAGTACTCAGAACAGGCCTATTTTGGACCGGAAAGTCGACCTGAAAAGCCGTAATTTTTGTTCAATTTGAATTGCACTGTACAGATGGGCTATACTGTTTATATACAACAGACGACCCCTTTAAGGAGACATCACTCATGCCACAGGTTGATCCAGCAATCGAGACATTCGCCCGCATAAAAGTAGTTGGCGTTGGCGGTGCCGGCGGTGCTGCTATTAACCGCATGGTCGAGGCCGGCGTCGAAGGCGTGGAGTTCATCGCCATTAACACCGATGCGCAGGCTTTGCATCATTCTAAGGCGGCTGTAAAGATTCATATTGGGAAAGACACGACCCGTGGCCTTGGTGCTGGCGCTGACCCGAGCGTTGGTGAGAACGCTGCCAACGAATCCGAGAACGAAATCAAAAAGGCGCTGGAAGGCGCTGATATGATCTTCGTGACAATCGGTGCCGGTGGTGGCACAGGTAGTGGCGCCGGTCACGTCGTGGCTCGTTTGGCGCGCGAAGCTGGTATCCTTGTTGTTGGATTTGCTACAAAGCCGTTTGCATTCGAGGGCGAGAAGCGTCGCCGCAACGCCGAAATCGCTATCGGCAACCTTCGTGACACCGTCGACACACTGATTATCATCCCAAACGACCGCCTGCTCCAGACTATCGACCGCAAGACACCTCTTCTCGAAGCCTTCAAAGTTGCCGATGACGTGCTGCGCCAAGGCGTCCAGGGCATATCTGACCTAATCACCGTTCACGGCTTGATCAACCTCGACTTTGCTGATGTAAAAGCCGTTATGAAAGATGCCGGCTCAGCCCTCATGGGTATTGGCCGCGCCAGTGGCGAGAACCGCGCCATGGAAGCCGCTAAGCAGGCGATCGAATCACCACTCCTCGAAGTCTCGATCGATGGCGCCCGTGGCGTGCTGTTCAATGTCATTGGTGGTGACGATATGTCGATGCACGAAATCAACATCGCTGCCGAGACCATCACTAGTGCTGCCGATACCGAGGCCAACATTATCTTTGGTGCTACCATCAATCCTGATCTTGAAGGTGAGATGATTGTGACGGTTGTGGCGACAGGCTTCGATGAATCCTATTATGGCAAGCGCAGTGTGCCAAGTGACGTGACAGCTGCTGCTGCCATGTCGAGCGACGACGATGACAAGGATGACGTATCTATTTCTGAGCTCGACGAAACCAAAGATATTGAACCTGTTCCACCAAGCATTTTTACAAGCGATTCTGCCGATGCTGACATGAAAGACATCGATATGTCCCTCGACGAAAAGCCTGCCAAGAAGGGCGCTGAAAGTTTTGGTGATGATCACGACGTGACGCACATCTGGCATAATGACGCCTCCGCCGAAGACAGCAAAGAACAAGCTGATGCTGATAAGAAGTCGGATGACAGCAAAAACGAGGCTACCGACAATGAAGACGAACTCGAAAAACCGTCATTTTTACGCCGCCTGACGAGCCGCCGCTCGCATAAAGGCGATGAGCCAACAGAGGACAAGTGAGCAAGAACGTGGCAAATAGTACAGCGCTTATGCTCTTGCAATGCGCTAGCAGTAGCGCTATGATTGAAGTCGTTAACACCACATCTGGTGCTTGTACATTACATCTCACAGAGGAAAACAGGGGTAGTTATGCGTTGTAACCAATGCCAGCATGAGGAAACTAAAGTAATTGAGTCGCGTGAAGCCGATGACGGTGAGGCAATACGCCGCCGCCGCGAGTGTATCTCATGCGCTCACCGCTTTACGACCTACGAACGCATTGAGAAGCCGCAGCTCGTCGTGATCAAGAACAGCGGCCAACGCCAGCTCTATAGCCGTGAAAAGCTGATGGCCGGCTTGTACCGCGCTTGTGAAAAGACCGCGCTCAGCGCTTTGCAGATTGAACAGCTGGCCACGAATATCGAAAATCAGCTCTATGCCTGCGGTGAATCGGAAATCCCTTCGACACAAATTGGAGATATCGTTATGAGCGAACTTGCCAAGGTTGACGAAGTGGCTTACGTCCGTTTTGCTAGCGTGTACAAGCGCTTCAAGGATATAGCAACGTTCGAAAAAGAGCTTGCTAAAATCCGCGGCTCCAAAGAATAACTGTTTTCTGCAAAATGTGAGAACTACTACACGCACAATCCAAAAGTGGGTGTAAAATACATAGGCAAGGGGAAGGTGAGGGACAAAAAAGTCGGTTGCCCGCAGTCTTATAGATAGATATAAGTTTGCGGGGAGCTGGCCTGCCCAGGGATCGTTCGAAAGCACAATTTCGGCTCGTGAGAGACGCCGCAGCTGTGTCATCGGTCACTAAAACAATCAAGGCCTCCGCCAAAACTAAAAAAATAAAACAAGGGTAATAAGAGGGAGAGGGTAATGGCACAATTAAGTAGCTTGGGTATTTCGCGGAAATTTACACGACCAAAAACGAGGGCGTATGACGCCTTAACTTGGCACAAACGCGATTCAGTCATTATGAACCCAATGACGGGTAAAGCAGTCTTTGAACAGCGTGGGATCGACTTCCCGGAGGGCTGGTCAATGAACGCGATTAACATCGTGGCACAGAAGTATTTCACCGGTACACCGGGGACTGCTGGCCGCGAAGGGTCTTTGAAGACGTTGATCGACCGCGTCGCCGACACGATCACTCGCCAGGGCTTGCAAGAAGGCTACTTCGACAGCGAGCTTGAAGCCGAAGACTTCCGTGAGGAACTCAAGTATATTTTAGCGACACAACGCGCTGCCTTTAACTCACCTGTCTGGTTTAATATTGGTGCCGAAGACCGCTCACAGCAGGCCAGCGCCTGTTTCATTCTTGGTATTGAAGACACTATGGGTTCAATCCTTAACTGGTACCGTGAAGAAGGCATGATCTTCAAGGGCGGCTCTGGTTCAGGTATTAATCTCAGCGTAATCCGAAGTTCGGTTGAAGCACTTGGCAAGAGTGCCGGGACCGCCAGTGGTCCACTCAGCTTTATGCGCGGTGCTGACTCCTCAGCCGGCGCCATCAAGAGTGGCGGCAAGACCCGCCGTGCTGCCAAAATGGTTATTTTAAATGTTGATCACCCCGATGTTGAAGAATTCATCTGGTGCAAGGCAATCGAAGAGCGCAAAGCCCGCGTTTTGCAGGCCAACGGCTTTGACATGAACCTCGATGGCAAAGATTCCTTTAGCGTTCAGTATCAGAATGCCAACAACTCCGTCCGCGTCAGCGACAACTTCATGGAAGCCGTGATGAACGACCAAAATTGGGATCTACGTGCCGTTACCAATGGTAAGACGATGCGCACCACCAAAGCCCGCGACCTCTGGCGTCAGATCGCCGAAGCGGCATGGGAATGTGCTGACCCTGGTTTGCAGTTCGACACGACTATCAACAAATGGCACACCACACCGAATGCCGGCCGCATCAACGCCAGCAACCCTTGCTCAGAGTACATGCACCTCGACAACTCGGCCTGTAACCTCGCCAGTATCAACCTGCTCAAGTACCTCCGTGAAGACGACACCTTCGACGTTGCGGCTTTCCGCCACACCGCCGAGATCATCTTTACTGCTCAGGAAATCCTCGTCGGCTACAGCGAATATCCGACTGAAGGCATCACTAAGAACGCCCGCGCTTACCGCGAGCTCGGCATCGGCTACGCCAACCTTGGCGCAACCCTGATGGCGCTTGGACTTCCTTACGACTCAGACGAGGGCCGCGCCTTAGCTGCTGCCATCACCGCTCTTATGACTGGTCACAGTTACGCCACCAGCGCCAAGATCGCACGCCGCGTCGGACCATTTGCTGGCTTCCATAAGGATCGCGACAACATGCTCAACATTTTGCGTATGCACCGCAGTGAAGTCGACAAGATCGATGCCACGCTTGTGCCAGAAGAACTGTTGAGTGCTGCAGCCACCGCTTGGGATGAAGCCGTCGAACTCGGTGAGCTGTACGGTGTACGCAACTCACAGGCCTCTGTTTTGGCACCAACCGGCACGATCGGCCTGATGATGGACTGTGACACCACTGGCATTGAACCTGACCTCGGCCTGGTGAAGCACAAAAAGCTCGTCGGCGGTGGCAATATGACCATCGTCAACCAGACCGTCCCACGCGCTTTAAAGAACCTTGGCTATAACAAAGAACAGATTGATGACATTGTTGCCCACATCGATATTGAGAAGACTATCGAAGGCGCACCTCATCTGAAGCAAGAGCACTTGGCCGTCTTTAGCTGTTCAATGGGGTACAATCCGATTCACTACACCGGTCACGTTAAGATGATGGGTGCGGTGCAGCCATTCCTTTCTGGCGCCATCAGCAAGACCGTCAACATGCCAGAATCTGCCACCGTTGAAGACATCGAACAGATTCACATCGACTCGTGGAAGCTTGGCCTCAAAGCGGTCGCGATTTACCGCGATAATTGTAAGGTTGGGCAACCGCTCAACATGGCCAAGAAGGGTGCTGACGCCAACAATAAAGTTGAAGAAGCACCAAAAGCGAACATCGATCAGGTCAACAATCAGATTATCGTCAAAGGTGCAGTTCGCCGCGCGTTGCCAAAGGTGCGCCCCGCCAAGACCTACTCCTTTACGGTGGCTGACTGCCATGGCTACTTTACAGTTGGAGAATACGAAGATGGCACGCTCGGTGAGCTGTTTGTCAGCGTCGCCAAGATGGGCTCCACCCTCCGTGGTTTGATGGATTCATTCGGTCGCTCAATCAGTTACGGTCTCCAGTACGGCGTGCCACTCAAAGTCTACGTCAACGGTATGACCAGCATGAGCTTCGCACCAGCCGGTATCACCGACGACAAAGATATTCGCACCGCCGCCTCGCTCGTCGACTACATCTTCCGTCGCCTGGCCGCCGATTACTTGAGCTTCGACGACCGCTTGGAACTCGGCCTTGTCTCGCTCGATGACCTTGAGCAGGAAGTTGGGCAGGTAAGCCTGCTGGAAGAGCCATCGACGATGGATAACAAGCACCTCAAGGCCGACGAAAGTCCAAATATGCAGGTCGTTATGAACGAGAAGGTCTCAATGGCCAGCATCGCTCAGGCAACCATGTCGGCGGATGTTGAAGGCGTAGGCGTCACCAACGAAGCGACCGAAACAAAGGTCCCCGTCGTGTTGCCAAAGGCCAAAAAAGCCCCCGTCGCCGACAGCTCAGCACCAATGTGCTACAACTGCGGCAACCAAACCCAAAAGGCCGGCAGCTGCTATGTCTGCACGAGCTGCGGCTCAACTACTGGTTGTTCTTGATATTCAAGAACAACCAATTAAAAGAGGCTCGAGAGGGCCTCTTTTAGTATCCGTGTGCAATGCTCAGTGGGCGTAGTATGCCGTAGACCCATCTGTTGTAACTACTTCAGCATTTCCATGACGTGGCGACGGTCGATTTCTTCGACCATAAGCCTTTGATGGACTAGGAGTTGTTGGTACTCAGTCTGAGCTTCAGGGGTACCACCACCTTGAGTCAGATCTAAATCGTCTAGACTATTATGCAGTGTGAATAGCAATTCGATCCGGTCATAGATCTTTTGGAGATCTGTAGTCAGTTCATCCATTGTCTTGGTCATCAGTTCCTGACTGTATGCGGTGTCATCCATGTCCTAAGAGTAATACATAAAGCACCATTGAGACAAGTTACTTGCTATAATCAGTAGCATGAAGATAGTTATCTTGTACCATCCCCAGAGTGATCACGGTCGCATCGTTGAAGAATATGTGCATGATTTTACGGCCCGTAATCCAGAGGTGGCGATGGAAGTGTTGAGCGTTGACACCAAAGATGGCGCAAATCTCGCCGAACTGTATGACATCGTCAGCTATCCGTCGATGCTGGCGCTCAAAGAGAACCGCGAACTGGTTAAGTCCTGGGAAGGCCTGCCTTTGCCACTCATGAACGATGTGGCCTACTTTACGTTTACTTAAAATTTGTGCAACCAATTTCAATAAAAACGTTGTTACAAATATAACGATATCTAGACACTTAAAGTATATTTTTTTTAAAGTTAACAGAGTATCGTTGACAAAATAACATCTGTATGCTACGTTTAATGGGAATCTAAAAAACAAAAACGAAAGGAAAACTACACATGAGCGAACACAAAAGCGTCACCACAATCAACTTAGGGGGCGAGCGATTTACCGTTATGCGCCGCATCCCTGTCACCGGCATGAGCGGCACCGTGCGGATACCGGTGCCTGTTATTAATGATCCGTTGCGCGCGCAGCAGGGCACGTTAATTATTCACATGCCCTTTCGACATAGTTGACATTCTCAAGTTGCAACGACGAGAAGTAAAGATAAGCTATTTTATGTGGTATGATTTACTCAAGACGTTTGAGCGACTATCACCCGCGAGTCTTGGGAAGAACGGCCTAAAGCTCACTAGACCCCAACGGCACATCACCCCGTAACGTGAATAACTAAGAGCCATTTCTTTTGGCAGCCAGATGGTACCTCCCGCAAGGGATCTGGCAAGCAGAAGAAAGGGCTCTTTTTATTTATCTAACCAAAGGAGCAAACAGATGAAGTTTACCAAGAATACTCGCCGGAAGGCCGCCGAATATGAGAAGGATCTCGTCCAGTATTGGAAGCAGAATAAGACGTTTGAGAAATCTGTCGAACAGCGACCCGCCGACAGCGCCTATGTGTTTTACGACGGGCCACCGTTCATAACTGGGGTGCCACATCACGGCACGCTCTTAAGCAGCATCGTCAAAGACGCTGTTCCTCGATACCAAACCATGCAAGGTCACCGTGTGGAGCGCATCTGGGGATGGGACTGCCACGGGTTGCCGGCAGAAGTCTTTACCGAGAAGAAACTGGGGATTCAAGATAAGCGCGACATCGGCACCAAGATCTCCCTTGAGGACTACATCAACACTTGCCGTACCAACATGGTGCAGACCGGGGATTTGTGGGACACCACCATCGAGCGTATCGGCCGCTGGGTCGACATGAAGCACGCTTACAAGACGATGGACAAAGAGTTCATGGAAAGCGTCTGGTGGGCCTTCAAAACGCTCTACGACAAAGGAAAAATCTATGAGGGCGAAAAGGTTTTGCTGTATTGCACGCGCGACGCCACGCCGATCAGCAAGTCCGAAGTCGCCATGGACAACAGCTACCAGATGGACACCGACCCAAGCGTGTTTGTGAAGTTCAAGCTGAACGATAGCGATGCTTTTCTGTTGGCTTGGACGACAACTCCATGGACACTCAATTCCAATACGGCTATCGCTGTTAACAAAGATGTGACATATGCCGAAGTCGAACTGGACGGACAAAAACTTATTTTGGCGGAGGCCCTGCTAAATAAAGTCTTAACAGACGAGAAGCACAAGCTGTTGTCCTACAAGGTCTTGGATACATTCAAGGGTGAGCGATTGGTTGGAAAATCTTACGAACCACTATTTGCTGACCGGGGCGTGAATGCCCATAAGGTGTGGCACGCTGACTTCGTGACAGATGAAGATGGAACAGGCCTGGCGCACGAATCCCCAGCCTATGGTGAGGACGACTATAACTTCGCAAAACCCAATGGCATCCCGATGGTACTCGATACTGATGAAGAAGGCTACTACGTGGAAGGCCCCTGGAAGGGCAAGCAGATTTGGGAAGTGAACAAAGATATCGCCAAAGAATTGCTGGCGAGTGGTGTGGTGTGGAAGATCGACTACATCCAGCACGAATACCCGCACTGTCACCGCTGTGGCACTAAGCTGCAGTACCGCGCTCACCCCAGCTGGTTTATGGATATCGACGGCCAGCGTACCGAGATGCTGGAGCAGAACGGCAACGTGACGTGGTTCCCAGAGCACATCAAACATGGGCGATTCGAGAAGACGGTCGAGTCAGCACCGGATTGGAACTTGAGCCGCGACCGTTTTTGGGCGACGGCGATGCCGGTTTGGAAGGGTGTTGATGTTGATGGCAAGGAGCACATCAAAGTGGTTGGTAGCTATGCCGAGCTCAAGGAGCTGTCCGGCGTCGAATTAGAAGATTATCATCGCCCCTGGATTGATGATGTAAGTTTTACAGCGGATGGTGTCATTTATCATCGCGTAGACAAGGTCATGGACTGTTGGTTCGAGAGCGGTTCGATGCCGTTTGCTCAGTTCCACTATCCCTTTGAAAACAAAGAGAAGTTCGAAGCCAGCTTCCCAGGCGATTTTATTGCCGAATACGTCGGTCAGGTCCGCGCTTGGTTCTACTATCTGCATGCCGTGAACGTCGGACTGTTCGGTAAGAACGCTTTTAAGAATGTGATAGTAACAGGGACGCTTGCGGGCAATGACGGCCGCAAGATGAGTAAGTCGTTCGGTAATTTCACCGATCCGAATGAGCTCATGGATCAGTATGGTGCTGATTCACTCAGATTCTTACTGCTGAGCTCACCAGTCATTGCTGGTGAAGACTTTGCGCTGCTCGACAAAGACGTGGCCGACGTCAACCGCAAACTGGCGATGATCTGGAACATGTACGACTTCTTTACACTGTACGCCGATGTTGATGGCTGGGAATGGAAGGGCGAGCTAGAAGACCCCAGCGCCGATTGTCAGAATCCACTGGATACCTGGATCGTGTCGCGCGTTCATCAGCTCGTTGCTGAAGTTACAACACACATGGACCGGTACGATTTACAGAGTGCCCTTAAGCCAATTCTGCCGTTTATAGATGATGCCAGCAATTGGTACGTGCGCCGCAGCCGCAAGCGTTTCTGGAAGTCTGAAGACGATGGCGACAAGACTATGGCTTACCGTACGCTGCATTATGTGCTCGTCCAGCTCAGCAAAGTCATGGCGCCGTTCACACCGTTCCTGGCCGAAGAACTGTACCGGAATCTGACGGGCGGGGAATCGGTGCATCTGCTCGATTGGCCGGTCGCAGGGCACGTCAATGAACTCGCTTTGCAAGAGATGTATACCGCCCGCGGCATCATCAACCTCGTGCTATCTGAGCGCGCTGAGAATAAGGTGAAGATTCGGCAGCCACTTTTGAAGGCGACTGTCGACACGAACTTTGAGTTTTCCGATGAAGTCAAAGAGATCATCAAAGAAGAGACCAACATCAAAGAAGTGATCTACCAAGTGGTAGCAAACGGCGTTGCGCCTGAGCTGATTGTTGATTGGGATATGCCGCCAGCACTGCTACGCGAAGGTAAGATGCGCGAAGTCGTACGAGCTGTGCAGAATTCTCGTAAGGAAGCCGAACTGCAGGTTGATGACAGAATCCACCTCGAACTACAAACTGCTGACCACGAGCTCCTCAAAGCGCTAGAGGAATATGCCAGCACGATTCATGATGAGACTTTGGCCAAACCAGGCAAAGTGACGGGTGGTTTCGAAAAGACCGTCAAGATTGATGGCGCCGAGTTGACCATCTCGCTCAAAAAAGTCTAGTGGAACTGAAACTGGTCGGGGGCAACCAAAATACTGCCGTCACATAAGCTGTTAGAAGTGTCACGGGCTTCACGGATACAATGTTGGGCAAAGCGGGCTTCGATGGTGCGATCCCAACCTTCCATGTAGTCAGCATGGGCCGACGCACCAGGTAGTGCCCCTGGTAGGTCAGACGAAAGCCGAAGATTGGCCGAGCCTTCGGCAGGTACTATCCAGAATGCCTTGACGGTAATCGCAGGTATGGGGTTCGTGTAGCCGATTTCTTTGCTGCATCCGTCTCCATAATTGCCAAGCGTGCCAGCAGGTTTCGGATCCTGCACGCCGGGGTAGCGTAGATGCGAGTTGTGGTTCGCCGAATCGAGATTTGTACCGTCCCAACATTGCGGGAACAATACGTCCATTTCTACCTGGTGACCGGCCGGGCAAGCAGGAATAGTAGTGTTGACTGCGTAGGGCTGACCGGAACAGGCCCAATATACTATCAAATTATTCTGGCCGGTAAGATTATTCTTATCACCCGCAATCATACGCATACCCTGGGGAATATCCTGCACCGTACCAGCGTTCGGTACTAACGCAGACTTGTAGTACACGCCGAGGATGTTCGGTACGACCGGTGTACTGCCGTTCATGAGTGTGGGTAACCAGTAGGCAGATTTGTTAGCGCCACCGCCCGGGCAAGTGCTCTGGGCACTCGGATCGGTCAGGCTGGCGTGAGTCGAGGCATAATTGGTGCCGGCATTACCAAAGAAGGTATGTAGATGCGCCGCACCGGGCTGACCAGGGAGAGCGATGGGGTCGTCATAGCTCATGTGACTAAAGGCACAGACAATACGGAAATTGCCGCTACCATCGGAGGAAAACTTGTCTACGGGACCCGGGTCAAGCAGTAGCCTTGAGGTGGCAAGGATTGGATCGCCTTTGGGAAGCTGATCAAGGGCGATATGTCCCGCCATGTCTGACGTGCCATTAAATGTGACGTAGTTGCCGTTAGAGGCAGTTGCATCAGATCCGCTCGTAGCACCCATACCGAGGGTACCTTGTTCAGGCTCGACACTATTACTGACGGGGGTTGCTGCATGAGTCGCGAGCAGTAACACGACACCTACAAGAGCAAAACAGGCAACAAACAGTCCTGGCATCCGATAGTTTTTAAGCTTATCAAGTCTACCAAATCTCTTTATCGTGCGCACGCCACTTCCCCTCATTAACGTTCCACGATAATCGTACCATAAGCTCTCAAGTTTGTGACTGGTTAAGTAGCTTACTGGAGCGAGGCTGGTAGGGGACTGCCATTGACGAGGATTAGGTCGATATTACTGATGACAGTATTTTCAGCGTTCTTGAACTGGATCGTATTAGTGCCGTCTTTAATTTCTGACTCAGGGATAGCGATATCAATCGTTCGCCAGGCGTAGGTTAGGGTCTCAGGATATGGCCACGCTGTATCATGCCAGGCGCCGCCATTCAGGCTAAAGCTGGGCACAGTTGTCTTGGTTGGTAGCCAGCTGAAGGTGACAAGGCCAGAGTCGGGTGTTTTGAGGCGGTAAACACCGTTTACTTGGAATGTGTTGAGTGGACTTGTACCTACTTCATAGCCAAGCTGAACAGTGTTTACATCTTTATTTATATTTGCATCTGTTACATCGAACGCCAAATCACGGTACGTAGCAGGCCCATCAAATCCAACGTTATCCCAGGCAAAATCATGATCACATTGTTCGAGCGTACCTTCGTTCACACCAAACTTACAGGCGTTGTAGTGAATGTCTTCCAACCAGATAAGTCCTTTTGTGAGTGGCATAGGTACGTTACCTGAGGCTATCAATTTAAGCGTCGTTGCACCTGGGTCACCAGCCCAGATCTCGAAACTCGTTGAGTTAATACGCAACTCAAAGTGATTGAGCGGACCAGTTTTGGAGGTGGCAGTTTTAATAGGGCAGACGCCACTTGGCTGGTCGAAAGAAGGTGTCGTAACGGCATAGTTGGTGGTCATTGCAATATGATCAATACCTGTGGTGCCGTTTGCATTACAGGCAGAAGAGATGGCAAACCCAAAACTGTTGCGTGCGTATGTGTTCCATGAGGAACGACTATCGCCAGGTGTCGGCACAGGCTTGTCGGTAATCCAGAACTCTGGCCAGGCTTGGTGAGGTCCAGCGGAATCTGCACTGACGTCAAACACGACCGTCCCTGTCCGGCCTTTGAAATCAAAGGGCTGCTTTGGATATATGGCAAGCTCGGTCAGTCCGTTGGTCGGCTGGCCAGCTCTGCCATAAATAGGATCATCGTGACCACCATCATAGACGGCCTCCTGCATGCGACCGTTGCAAACTTGAACGTCCTTGGTGGGAAAGACCAGATGGGTTGCGCCACAGCCTTCCAGATGTGCTGAATAATAATCGGCTAATTGACCTTGACCTAGGTTAACTGTCGTATTATTACGCGAAATACCCCAGACTGGATTGTAGAGACCTCCTGAACGGTTGGCAGCATTTGCACTGCTGAAATCACTGTTAAAGCCCTCGCAAAAAGCGATACGAGTCGGCTTATCTGCCTTTTGAAACTGGCAGCTGGTGTCGGTTCCACCGGTAACATTATTTGAACCACCGCCAATTGCGGCTGCTTGAAAGGCGATATAGCCCGTGTTGCTGGCATTACTATCGACACCACTGACTGCACCACCTGAAATTGTGCCTGATTCAGGTTCAATCGCATTATTCACAGGAGTGGCTGCATGAGTAGCGAGGAGTAGACCAACGCCAACCAGCGCAAAACCTGCCACAAACAGTCCTGGCATGCGATAACTTTTGTAACGATCGAATACGCTAGGCTTTTTGGCTATGTGCACGGCAGACTCCTCATTTACCTCTATTCTGTAATCGTAGCACAAACCTTATGTTTTGATAAGCCATTTACAGCCGGTGCTATATCTGTTATGATGGAACTAAGTTTTATAGAAATTAAGGAAGAAGTTCATGAAAAAAGCAGTTATTACCGTTGCAGGCCTACAGTACATCGTCTCTGAAGGCGAAACTTTTACTGTGAATCGTTTGGATGTAGAAAAGAAAAGCCATACCTTTGAAGTAATGCTCTTGATTGATGATAAGAAAGTCACCGTTGGCGCACCGCTTGTTGCTGGTGTAAAGGTTGTGACTGACGTGATTGACGCCGAAGCTCGTGGCGATAAAGTCACGGCAATCCGCTTTAAGGCTAAGAAGCGTGTTACTACTATTCGCGGTCACCGCCAGAGCCTCACCACACTCAAAGTAAAATCGATCGCCTAATCTTAGCTGATACAAGCATATAAAATCCGTGAATAAAATCACGGATTTTTTGTTGCAAATTAATGACGCTTACGTTATATTCAGCATAGGTCTGACAAAAATAAAAACGAAATAAAATACGTCGATCTAGGGGAAAAACCACCAAAATAGTGGGGCTCTCGAATATAAAAAAATAAAAACGCCGACTATAAACGGCAAAAAAAGGAGAAAACAATGAGTACTGCACTTATTGAGCTAGGATTCGAGAAACCAAAACAAAGATTTAAGATGTCACCAAAAGACATGTGTATTACCGTGATATGGTCGGTAATGGCCCTTCTGATTGGAATGGGCGTCGTCTATTCAGTGCAATCGACAAATCCATCCGTGGCACGAAGTTCCAATATCCAGGGACTCTAAAAACTTTCAACGAGGCTTGCGAAGCCGCAGCTTTATTTGCTGCGAAATCTCTTTGGTACCCATTAATAGAAGCGTGGGTCAGTACGCTTTTACCTCTGTAAAAGTATCTGTTTAGGCTGTGGCGACTTTTTAATGCCAGAGCATTCTTTGACGTGCAGTAGCACGATCGTGAGACACATGTGGATAACTCATGCGCAATAAAGCATGAAAAGGCGGGAGGTACACCCTTTGTTGTTAATACAGCAACGGGCAAATACAAAATAATTGCACAAGCAAGAAAGACTTCAATCATGAAAATATATGAACGTTGTAAGAATTATATCGAATAATATCCTCAGCTAGCACCATTTTAACTCCTTATACTTTGGGTACATTTTGTATGCAAAGTGCTTGTATCTGTTTTCATCTCTTGTCATACTGGAATCTGGTTTTACTAAAACGAAAAAGTATTAAAACCAAGACAAAAAGTTATGACAAAAACAGAGGCAAAAAGCGCTTTTCGCGTATACCTGACCCATATGCGGTCGAAGTACGGTAAAATTCCCGTACTTTTTGTCGTTTCTGTGCTTTTGATGAGCTTTTTCGCATCCCTAACAGGGGTGTTTTTATATACGCGCGGGAACGCGTACGCTGCCCCCAGCAACACGCTCAACTTCCAAGGGAGGCTGCTGAGTAACACCGGCAACCTGGTAGCTGATGGTACCTACAACATCCAGTTCAACCTGTACGACGGTGGTACAGCGGGTGGCCCAGCTGGTCAGGGTCAAGCC
>JBBQVE010000011.1:0-54798 GCA_038211855.1 Saccharimonadales bacterium (SeqCode) | reverse complement strand
AGGAAGCGTGGAGAAACAAATGCGTAAAGGCTACTCCGTGGATGATCCATTCCTATCCTTCATAAAGGGAAACTCTCGATATGAAGAGACTAACCGTGACGGTATGCAGTTCGTGATTGAACTTAGGGGTGTGGATTCATTGTTTCCACATACCAATAATCCAACTGATTTTTTCACTATTTCACATAGAGGCAAAAATATTGAGAGAATCCTTAACGAACATTTTATATCAAGACAGCGGTACAACGATCGTATCTATGGGCACGCATATGATCTAGGTGGTTTTTTCGGATCGTTACTCCAGCAATCGGCAATTCATGGCAAGCATTTTTATGAAATAGATTGGAAAGTCTACGAAGATAAGAACAAATTGATCCTAGTAGATGATTTTGATTATTTGCATAGCTCTACCATGCATACAAAGCGTGACGTATCGGGAAATATTACTGGCTATAGCCAACGCTTCTCAAGACTATCCTTCAAGAAGAAAACTTACGGTCCAGATCTCAAAAATCGGATTACTAATTTCGAACCTGACGAAATTCTTTATATTGAGTATCCATTTGGCAATCCACAACCTGTCAAAAAATCATTAAAGCTACTCAAAAGCACATCAGCCTATTGGAAGTTTAGCCTGGACTATACAAGATCTATGGGTAGTAAGGTCGATATGCCATACTCCGCAGAGAGAGCAAGATATAAAGACTACTCCCATAAAATCAGAGGGTTCAAACTTACAAAAGCGAAGATAAGTAAGAACTTCCATCAAATCGACGGGATGCAAGACCTATCCATGACCGCATATTACGATGTCTACAATGTATGTAATTATCTTGAATTCAAGATGCGAGCTCGGCAATATATGGTTGATGGATTTAATAAGCAAGTGCTGGATCCACTAGCCGCCAAAAATAACATTAAAAATAATCCAATACTTAAAATTATTGGGCTAAGTACGGAATCAGATGTAACTGAACTGAAGAATGCGTTCCAGGACAAGGTAATAAATTACCAAGAGTTTATAGAACTTCTTAAAACTATAAAATAATGACAAATGCTAGGGTCGTTTGTAGAATTAATATATGTACATGTATTTACAGAATCGTCAGCACTACGAAGATCGTTATGATGACGGCACTATAGCTAAATGTCGCTCCGGCGAAAGTATAGTAAACAAAACATTTACATTAATGGAGTCTACACTTCCCAAAAAAGAACTATCAGAAAAACTACCTGGTTGGTATCTTCAATACAGCCAATACTATTTCTTATTCGTAGAATCTGCAGCAGCATCCCAATCAATTAACCGTGATGCACAAATAGCTAAGTGGATGGAAGAAGATCAAAAGAAGGACGATAGGATCAACTCAGCGCATATAGCTGGTGGTACATACTGCAGAAGTTGCGGAAATGATATGCGCGTCATCAGCAAGGATTACATGCACCGTGAAGGGCATAAAGACGACGACATATTAATAATGTTTGAATGCGATGCCTGTAATAAACGATCCACGTTCTGGGAAGATGGCACTGAATGGGAGGGCGCCAAACATGAATGCGAAAAATGTGGCGGTAAAACAGTATCTAAATACTCTAAAAAATTTAAAGTTTTTTCTTGGACTGAAACATGCGAGAACTGCAAACATGTAAAAGCAGACACGCTTGATTTATCAGATACAAAAAAAGAACAGAAGCCCATTGATCCCTATCTAGAATTAGATAGAAAACGATTCATTTTTGATAATGAGATGATGTTCAAATATGACCAAAAACTAAAGCACTTTGAACGAATGGGTAAACTTCACGCTACGGCTGAAGATAAGGTTCAGCATGCTGATGCATATGATGGAATCAAGCAGGTGAATAAACTAAAGATCGCTCAGCTTAAAGAACTACTTGAACCAATAATTACTAAAGAGAACTATAGCGACTTTAAGCTTGGCGATCCACAATTTGGTCGTGAAGTATCTCTCGATTTCAGTTGCCTAGATACAAACGATACCCGAGAAGAATATCAGAGTAAGAAAACTCTACATAAAGCCATCGAGAAGTCTCTTGAGGAAACTAACTGGCGTCTTATGAGTACGGGAGTGAGCTATAGATTGGGTTATTTAACCGGTAGCTTGAGGGCATACGAAACTGAAGATGATTTAAAGAAGCTTGTTGAACAACGTATGAAAAATGGCTACGTACCTAAGCTAGTGCCCAAAGAAAACGAAGTAACAGATCCAAAACCGAAAGAAGAATTTTATAACCATAACATGCGTGAATCAGCACTTGTCTACTTCGATAAGCTAATGTTGGGTAGTGTGCCTGCCGAGATTACTCTAAAGAGTGGTAAGGTTAAACAAACTAGTCTACCTTTACTCCACGGCGAAATGAACCCACTACTGCGAGTATTTATACCTATGCGAGATGACGATAAATCAGTTCCAAAATTCATCCGTAACTATGATTTTAAGTTTGGCGATACTAATAAATTCCCAATAGTTCAAAAGGATAAACAAGGCCGCATAATACGCCTGACCTAATATTGAAATGGTTTACTAGTCTGTAGATACGTTTGTAGTATTGAGAGCAGTCATTTCGGCTATACTGCCACTCCTACTTCTTGTATATTTACGAGCTTTCTGTGTTTTGACAGGTATCGCTTCGGTTGTTTCTTCAGTTGGTTCAGCAGGCTTAACAAAACCATAGGTTATTCGGGAGGCCGCTTTAACGCTACTGGCTCGTCCTAAGTCAGGTTTAGTATCAAGTAGCACCGTTTCGCCGGACATCGGTTCCTGAGCCTCTATGGCAGAAATACGGCAATAAAAAGTATAGGCAGGAAGATGCGACAACTCGCCTTCTGCTACGTAAGGCTTAAAGAGTGGAAGTATTAATCGTTCGTCTGCAGGGCTACCTGTACGAAATGTAATTACCGTACCAACATTGGCAAGAACTATATCTACAAGTCTTTGATCAGCCTGTTGCTGGGTAGACTGCTCAGCCATAACCAAAAACAATTTATATTTCCGTGCCTCACTTAACATTTGAACAAAACTCATAGTCGCAAAGTTTTGAAACTCATCAACATAGAGAAAATATGATAAACGGTCTGTTTGCTGAACACGTGCTCGACGCAGTGCAGCTAACTGAAGTTTAGCAAGTATTGTAACTCCAAATAGCATAGAAGTATCTTCCCCCAGTAAACCTTTGGAGAAATTGCATATAATAATCTTCTTTTCATCCATCGCTGTATCGAAATTTACAGTAGATACATTTTGTTCTAGGATACGCCTAGCACTCGCAGAAAATAAGAATCGTCCTATTTTAGCCGTAATACCCGCAGCCATTTTAACTCTCTGCATTTCTCCAGCTTTACCAATTTCGTTTTTCCAGAATATTTTTAAGTCTTCGTCTTCTAGCCTATTAACTACAGATTTTCTAAACTTAGCATCGTTAAGCAGTCTGAATATTGTAAACATATTAGCGCTATCCATGGTTAGTGCCGTTTGAATAGTATTACGCAGGATATATTCTATTCGGTGTCCACCACTATCATCTTCAGAGAAGATTTTACGTAGTACGGATACGGTAGATTCTGTAACAAGATCTTTTTCACGCAGTAGATCATCACCTGTTAAGCCTTGCGGTAACTCTAATAGATTTATTCCCACAGGATAAGACAGATCATCTGGATTAATATAAATAACATCTTTGATACGCTCCTCGGGTATGTAGCCCAGAATTTCTTCAGCAAGATCACCGTGCGGATCGACAATCGCTAGGCCTTTACCCTGTAGTATGTCTTGCACGATCTGATATTTTAAAAGTGTAGTCTTACCATTACCCGTACCGCCAATAACGTACATGTGACGTTCTCGCTCACTTGAAGTTAACCCAATAGCCGTAGATATGCCGTGATGCTTATTTATGCCAACCATAACATCTAAAGCTCGACCATCTTTCAGAGACAATGGAGCTGCTAGGGTTTTACTGAGTGACTTTACGACGTTATCTGTTTTACCAGATATTGAGTGCGGAAAATGAAATAGTCCGGCTAATTCGTTTGCTGAAAAATAGTTAGATTTAAACGTCGGCATTAGAAGACGCTTACTCGTCATAAGTCGAACTACTTTACCAGCTAGGGGATATGGTCGTCTGACCTGCTTGAGTGACTGGTAACTAGGGACTTCGAATAAGCTTAGTGCTGATTGAATACCACTCTTATATTCACTTACATTACTTCTTTTAGCTTTAACTAAAACTCGTATGTCTGCTTTAAACAGTGGACGCTTTAGCTTCTCGCTGACTGTTTCAATAATTTCATGTTCGAAATAACTTAAAGTCCTTACCGGTCGATCACCACGAGCTAACTGTTCTTTATACTGTAAATTCTTTTGAGCACTAGACGCGCTAAACTGCGGCTTTGCTTGTTGATGATAGGTCATAGTTGCGGCATCAGTAATCCAAAATAGTACGTCATTTATAGTGCTAAATACCGGAGTTAGTAAGTTTTTCTTATTTTTACTTTCAGGCAAGAATGCATCGTTCTTTAATATCTTTAAACGTATTCTATCCGCAGATTTTACCCGTACAGGTTTATAAATTATCTGAAGGGTTATTTGTTCATCATTTTCTAGTTTAGTCATGGCAGCTGTTATATAGCCCAATGGATCATGTGTATCAAGAAATTCATATGGTTTTAGGGGATAGACATAGTTCTTTGCCTGTCGGTATGACAATATCTTTGTTCCGTTCTTGATTTGACCAACAGGTTGTCTTTGAACCTTTGCGTCGGGTACATATGCAGTTATAAGTTTCTCAAGTGCTTTAGCTTTGGTTTTATCAATAGTCATTAAAAACTGAATACCTGTTTGTTTAGTTGAGCGAATTTCGGCTGTGAATATAAATTCACGTCCAAGGATACGCTCTAGAATAGTGCGACTAGTACCTAGAGTGTGCGTAGACGTAAATAATGATTCAGTTGCAAGACTGACCTTATCGTCAAAGGCTGGCGGTGTTACAACTAGTGCAACTCTCTCTGAAGTGTATAGGCATATAAACCCATATAGTTTTCTTGCAATTCGAAGAAGTAGACAAAATAAAAGTACCGAGAGCAGTACGATTAAAACTTTTATTAATACGGGGATTATATTAGTAAGTTGGGACAACATTAACAGATGCCTCCGGTGCACCAACTAAGAATATTCGTGGATTGACGGGTATACCATAAATAGCAGTTTCTAAGTGGACGTGCGGGCCGCTGGATGCTCCGGTGCTCCCCATATAGCCAATAATATCTCCTGGTTTTACTGGAGTACCAATAGGAAGATTTATGACACTATCCATATGGCAATAAAGCGATGTTATATTGTAGCTATTCTGAAGTTTGATATTAATACCACAGTTACTATCGTTTATAGAATCAACACGCAAAACGGTACCTTCCATAAAAGGTGTGATTGGATCTCCAATCCGACCATAATTATTCGCGATATCTATACCGGTGTGTGGCCCAAGTCCTAACGATTTACGGTATGCATCGTACGAGCCAAATTCATCCGACACATATCCACGAGCAGGCCAGTTAGTCGTAAGTGATACGTCACCAATCTTATTACCCTTAGTATCAAAAATCTCAACCAAGTGCGTTATAGGGTTTAGCGCTGCAAGAGCATCACCTACCAACTGAAGCCCTGAGGCGGCAACAACGACAACAGTTATGGCTGGCAAAAAAATGAAAATAATCAAAGTAGCCAAGACAATCTTTATCTCGGTACTTAAACCTCTCATAATCTTCCAGATCCAAATCATAAGCTATAAATCTCTGCAGGGTTGGTGGTTATAAGTGGATGCTCTTTATCTGAAGCGACTACTTTAACGGCGACATGATTCTTGTCGGCAATAATTAGCGCATCACCTTTTTCGCAGGTAAGTAAGAAGTTACTCTCAAACTCACTCAGGGCAAACTCTGATACGACATTTTTAATAGTAGTAGTGTCTTGTCTCATAAGGATACGCAGGGCACTCTGCGAAGCAATGGCTCGGCCATAATCGTTACGTAGGAAGTCATTTGCTTGCTGCGTAATAATCGACACCCCAAGATAGTATTTACGAGCACGCCTAACAAGTCCGGCAATAAACCTAGCAGACTCTTCGTGTTCAAGTAATAACCATCCCTCGTCGATTACTAATAATCTCTTTTTTGGGTTTGTTTTAACTTCATTCTGAACATAGTTAGAGATAATCAGTACCATTAGTTGACGCAACGATTCGGGCATATCTTTAATATCGAAAACAACCAAACGATTCTCAAGGCTAACATTACTTTGCTTATTGAAGATATTAGACAAAGAACCACTTATATATCGATCCAGACGCTCACAGAGCTTCTCCTGCTTTAGTAACCTTAACTCCTTATAAAGATGCTTCAAAAGCGGTTTGTTATCCTTAGAACTCCTGTACATATTAAGTAGCGCTTTATCTAGTGCAGCTTTTTCTTTCGGATCTAGCCCCTCAACCATTAAACTAACAATTTCGGTTAAATCTTGAATATGCTCAGACAAATCTCGTTTCTTCTTTGACTTCGTAGATATATCAAACGGATTAATCTTTTGCTGACTATTAGTTGAGAACTTTATATAGGTGCCATCTACCGAATCTGTGAGTAGTTTATATTCACGCTCTGGATCAATAACAATAACCGAAGTACCTTGCATTAGTTGCCGAAGTATTTCAACTTTTGTAGCATAGCTTTTGCCACTACCTGACTGGGCGAATACAATACTGTTCGCATTGTGCAGACTAAATCTATCAAGTATGACAAGCGAGTTATTGGATTTGTTAACACCATAGAGAATGCCATCTTCCTGTACAAGCTCAGAGCTCATAAAAGGAAAAGTTAGTGCCGCCGACGAGCTATCTAAGTTTCTTTTTTGACTCAGAATATCTTCGCTTCTAGGAAGAACTGACTGCAAGCCTTCAATCTGTTGATATCGAGCCGTTTTTACAAAGAATAACCTGGCAGAAAGTGTCGTTTCTAGTACCTTTGTAAGTTTTTCAAGCTCAACTAGACTATCTGCAGTTATAGCTATATAGATTGATGTTTGGAATAACATCTCTTGTCCACGTTGTATTTTGTCGCGTAACTCTATAGCACTCTCAAGAGGGTCGGTAATTTCAGGGCCAACAATTTTACCCGACTTAATCATTGACCGTTTAGTGCTTTCTAGCTCAGTTATTTTGCGGTTTAACTTTGGTAGTGCATGTGTCGCCTCAACTTGATCCATGTGATAGCTAATATCAATATTGCTGTTGAAATTGATTAGGCTATTCAACCATCCTGAATTAGCAACAAACGGATAAGCGGAGATGAATAACGTGCGGCAATACCTTCCATCAATTACTAGGTAGCTAGGTTGTTCTTTAAGCCCAGCGTAGCTAATGATGTCCATAGGATCCTGTTCGCCGTATTCAAGAACGAAATTCTTTGCATCATCTCTCTTAGGTCTTAGCTTTTTTACTTGCTTCGTAAGTAATTCGATCATAAGTATGCCTCCTTTAGTAGTTGAATAGTTTGTTCTCTAAGTGGCTGTCTTTTAGCTTGTGACGGGGAATAGAAACTGTAGAACAGGTCTAGTACTTCCAGACTATTGAGTTTATTGGTCTGCATGCCAAGTCTACCCAAGCCTTTAGCGACTATGTCGGCGCTAAGCTTTAACTGCTCCTGAACAATTGAAAAATCATTATCGGTAGCCTTGTACATCAATATTACGTAGAACCTACGGGTAAGTATTTTGTTGTTGGTTACAAGCTTACCGACAAACTCGATATAGTTTTCTACCTGTTTTTTATATATCGACGTATCTTTGCTATTAATACGCTTCCTGAAGCCATTAAGATACTTATCTAGTTCTAGTTCGCGGATTCGTACAACTATTTGGAAACTCGTATTCAAAGAGTTTAAAAAATTCTGATATGTATCAATGAGGGCATCTTGTTCGTCTTCACTCATAAGTTCAAAGTTTATTGATGAAGTCTGTAGAATTAAACGATGCTCTTTGTTCGGAAGTATTAGAATACCGTCTCGAACTCCTTCAATACGGATTTGTTGTCTTGAGCTAATTGGTTTATTTGACTTCTTTAATATGGACACGGAGTCCTCCTTTCTTAGATCTCAAGAAATGAAAGTCGGTTTGTGGATTGCTGAGGGTATTTTCAAAATTCATAACATCCCCCGTCGAAAATACTAATTGTGCAAGTGGTATCTTATCAGGAATCTTCGTATCTGTAACTTGCTTAGAGATCTTATTTATTGGAGTAATTTTACGACTGACTACGCTATTCTTATTGAAAATATAGTAACGGGGACGAAGATTATAGCGAGATAGCGTACCTATCCAATCAACGACTAGTCGACTACGCACTCGAATCGCTAGCACTAGGCAGATACAAGCAATGAACAGTGAGATTATGACTTTGTATAGCTGATACTGGGTAAACGGTGGTAGAAAGATAAACAATGCTGTACTTAAGAACACAGGTGCTACTAGTAACAAAAGCTGCTTGAACGATAAATTACCTGCGATTCGATCCTCGACACTTGTGATTTGAGCTGGTACGACAGTTGTTTTCATTTATAACCTTCCTTTGTATAAGTTTTAGGTTTACTAGACTCTGACGATGAACCGCTCTTTGAAGTAGCAGATTCTGCTGCAGCGGATCGACTGCTTCGAGACGACTGCATTTTTGAAGTGGTATAACTAACACCATTCATAAACTGGCCACTTAGTTTACGCAGAGCTCGTGGGCCAGCACTGACATAAGTCATCTGCATAAGTACCGATTGAGTTTTAAGAAGTGCGAGAAGTGTCGCTACTCCAATAATCATTGCCATGACAGGATTGAATGGAGTCGTACCGTCTTGTATCTTTACGCCTTCAAATAATGTTGCCGCAAGAGTTAAGATGACGACATGTATAAACAGTACAAAAATATTAGTAATATAGGCTTTGATAGCAGTTAGGGAAAAGTCTTTAAAGCCAGGCATTATCTGAAGTAGGGCGATAATTGGAGCAAGTACAGCCCCAATGTAGAGTGTTACTATTCTTAGAACATAGTAAATAAGTAACATAAGTGCCAATATCAGGAACACCACCATGATAATAAGAGCCACGAACCCATATCCACCCGATACGTCGGCAACTATTTTAAGTGAATCCCACACGGCCGATCCTGAATATACAGATGAGACAGCACTAATCATGGCATTACTGAGGCCTATGACAGCATCTATAGCAAATATAGACATATTCATCAGTAGAAATGTACTAGCTAACTTAGGTAATAATTGCTTGAACTCTATTTCTTCCATCCCAAAAGATGCAGCACTCATAACCTGAAAACCAATTAAACCTACTGCTAAAACAAACAGGGCGTTAGCTATACCTAGAACTGTAAGCCACAGCTTAAACACGGCTGGATTAGTAGCCATCAAAGGAGTTTCTTTAGTGAAATGTGTAAGCGCATCAATGAACGGTTTACCAGCTGAAGTTATAATGTGCTTAAACAGGCCAATAATGGCATTAATAAGCACCTCAGTTATGCCACCTCCTCCATCAGAAGTAGCTACTGGGTTTAAAACAGGTAGTTGTTCAACAACGCTTCCACCACCTTGTTGATAGGCACTAGTAAGAATAGACGTTAGAGTTCCGGCTGCTATAACAATGACGAGACCTAACAGGGCATTTTTTAGTATCTTCTTAGCATGTTCTAGCTTATCTGGTCGCCCAGTGCTAGTCATGTATTCGATACCGCCCTGTACGATAAAGAATGCCGAGACTACTCCTGCAAGTCCGACCAGTGAATACATGATCGGACGTAAGTAATTCTGTAAATCAGCATTCACAACAGCAAAGTTCGCCACCCCTTGAAATAGGTTGGCGAACGATGTCATTTAGGCCTTAACTCCCAAAGGCGTTCGATGCTAGCTTAGTAACGATGTTACTAAGTACAAACGCCCCTATAGTAATGGCTAGACCGAGGCCAGAGAATATCAAAGTTCTTTTTGATTTCTCTAATGTCTCAGGATTGCCTGAACTTGTTATGTAACCAAAGCCCCCAACAACAAAAAAGCCGGTCGCTACGAGACCGGCTAAACCTGCGATGACTTGGATGACGTTTCGGATAAAGCTTTCGACTTGTCCAACGTCACCCGCGCTTTGCGCAAGTACTGTGCTAGTGAGGACAAAGGGAATTCCTACACTTATAAATAAGCTTAGGAAAGTGAGTTGTTTTTTACTCATGTACTTTGTACCTCCTTGGTAATTTGAACTATAACAAATAGATTTGCTATAATGCAAGTATTATTACATAGTACTTATGCTTACAGGGGTCGTAGCATAAGTTTTTTGAGAACTGTTATTTCTTGTCTTGAGATTCTTGGTCTGCTTCAAACAAATTTAGCATTTCTTCCGGTTCATGGATTGCTAGATCGTGTAAATTTGTCTGTACAAAGTCTAAGATTGCAGCTGCATATTCAGGCGTTGCTTTATCGGGTTGAAAAATCTTCAGGTAATTGACCATCGATTCAATGTCTTTTTGTACTTGCTTATCGTCCATAACTTCCTCGCATTATAGCACCGCTATCGTTACTTAACTTTTATAAATTGCAACATTTGCTGGCATAACTCCTTTGAAACTACCCTCCTCATTATTTCTTTACTACCATTCTGAGATAGCATATTTAGACTACCTTCCCACAAGATATCGTTATCTATGATGGCTAGTTTACGATGGCGCATATCATTACAAGTAATTACTTCTGCCCCTGATTGTCCTAGTAGCTCAATACCTCGTAATGCTTGGCTAACTAATACGCCATCATGGTGGTAGGGATTACGAGTATATATAACTACTTCAACACCCCTGCGATGTATCTGCAGTAGCAAAGGGGCAATTTCTTGTGCCCGTCGTTTAGTAACATAAGGGCTTTCAATTAACACGCGATTATTAGCTTTACGTAAATCACGACTAAAAGAACCATAAAAAGTATGTTCGTCATGTAACGATGATGTAAGCAGGGGAAGTATGTCACTATTCTTCTTAAGTAACCGACTAAACATGATTACCTCCGTTGTTTTCTTGAGATTCGGTGTAATTTGTAGTAGTATTTACGAGAGGATTCTCAAGGAATAATGAATTCAGTTCTACTGAATCATCGTTAACTGCATTAATACCTAATTGTTCTAAACGTTCGTTTAAAGTAATTAGACCAGTAAAGATGTAGTTCCAGTTTTCCCTGGTAGAGTCCACCAAAGAAAACGCCTCACACTAACGTGAGGCTTTTTCTTTAGCGATGGATTAGAATGAAAGTATGAAGAAGTTAGCTTGCGTTGATTTTGATGGTAGCGAGTTTGAAGACAGCTATTGGAACGAACTCGACAGCTTCACAGAAAAGCGTGTTTTAGTCGCGACAGCTGCTGAAGTTCCACAAGATACCGACGGGCTACTCGTCAAACTAGGAGCTACTTATAACAAAGATATGATGGCGAAACTGCCAAATCTGAAGTATATCGGCATGCTTGGTACCGGCTTTGGCGGAATTGATAGTGGGTTCGCAAAGAGCAAAGGAATTACAGTGACGAATATTGCGGACTATGCAACGGAGGGAGTGACGGAATTTACTTTCGGAATTCTACTTGAGTATCTGCGCGATCTAGGTAAAGCTCGAAGCCAAGCAAAAGAAGGTAACTATAGTGATGATTTTTCCGGCAGTGAAATCAAAGGTAAAAAGTTTGGTGTAATCGGGCTCGGCGATATCGGCGTGAGAACCGCTCGACTGGCCCTCGCTTTTGGAGCTGAGGTATCTTATTGGTCAAGAAATCGAAAGAAGGATGCCGAAGATGCAGGTATAAAATACAGAGACCTCGATGATCTTATAAACGAGTCCGATATCGTAACCCTTAATCTCGCGCTCACTACCGAAACCGAAGGCATTATAACTGCTGCAAGGGTCGGTAAATTTAAATCAAATGCAATCTTCATCAACCCAAGCCCAATGGAACTGATTGACTTTAGCGCGCTTACTATCCGTCTCAAAAAGGATGACATGATTTTCATGCTCGACCACAGCGATGAGATGAGTGAGGTTCAGCTTGGGCAGTTACGGCCTTTAAAAAACGCCATCGTCTACCCGGCAATTGCATATCTTACACATGAAGCCACTGAACTTAAAAAACGCATCTTTATTGATAACGTAAAAAACTATGTCGCCGGAACGCCAACCAACAACGTTACCTCCACGTCTCTCACAGCTGCCAAAGCTGAACACGCGCCCTGACCTGGCCAATCCGCATATTGGCGTGGCGGGAAGGCCGTCGTCAGTTGAAGAAGAACGTATCGAAGTCCAGTGTGATCGTTCAGTCGCCAAGCAGGTGATTGCAGCCCTCAAGCAAGCCCATCCATACGAAGAAGTTATGATTAACATCACGGCACTCTTCGATGAAGACCAGCTATGAAAAATATAATTCTGCGTAGAAAAAATTACAGCGCCACTTAAATAAATAAGTGTATAGTGAGTTTCATAATTGAAGGAGTAACTCACATGGCGGACATCAAGCAGACGGTTACGAGAACACAAGATAGCGGCATCGATACAACCGGCGCGGCGGTGCAGCAACAGACCAAGCAAATTCACACTGAAGCAGCGGCAGACCCTAGCGTGACTGCCCAAAACATCGTTTGGTATTTACTGGGATTTATCGAAATTCTCTTAGCGATACGCTTTATTCTCAAGCTCTTCGGTGCGAATTCCTCAAGCTCTTTTGTAAACCTCATTTACAGTGTAACGGGCGTACTGACAGCACCTTTTGACAGTGTTTTTGGTGTAACAAGCGCTAGGGCTGGTACGACACGGTCGGTATTTGAGCCATCCATAGTGGTCGCGGCCGCTGTTTATGGCTTGCTTGCTTGGGGCATCGTTAAGCTCATTACGATCAATCAAAAAGCAGCTTAGTTTTTTCAACACTTACAGATTTACTCTACGGTAACCGATTTAGCGAGATTACGCGGTCGGTCGATATTTACGCCTTTAAGCGTGGCAACACTCAATGCCAATAGTTGCAGGCATACGTTAAAGATGAGTCCGTCAACGTAGGTACCAACGTGAGCGACTTGTATGTGGTAGTCGCTGCCTTTTGGTTTTGACCGTGTCGAAACAGTCAGCACATTGCCTTGTCGCGCCTTCAGTTCCTCAAGTGCTGAGAGGCCTTTTTCATACAGTAGCTCATCCTCGGGCAGCAGCAATACCGACAGGTGGTCTTTGTTCACGAGTGCAATCGCACCGTGCTTCATTTCGCCAACCGGTATGCCTTGGGCATGCACATAACAGACTTCCGTCATTTTAAGTGCACCTTCTAAGGCGACAGGATAGAGGGAATTTCGACCAAGATAAAACCAATCGTGGAAGCGTACGAGTTCCGGAGTTATTTTATCTATCTGCGCATGCAAAAGTAGGGTATTTTCAACTTCAGCCGGCAGTGACAGGAGCTCTTTGGCGAGATCTCGCGTGAGGCTCGGATTCATACCAAGTTTGAAGGCAAAGTAACCGCCCAGCATAAGCATAGCTGACACCATCGAACTATATGCCTTGGTGCTGGCAACCGATGTTTCGGTGCCAGCGTGTAAGTAGATACCGCCATGATCAACGCTACGAGCCAGAGTGGATCCTACGACATTGACGATCCCCATCGTCTTTATGTGACGCCGTTTAGCCTCTTTGAGCGAAGCGATAAGGTCTGCCGTTTCACCCGATTGACTGACAAATAGTGCCAGTGTGTGCGCCTCATCGAATGACCCAAAACGGTAACGGAATTCGCTGGCTTGTTCGACGCTGACCGGAATGTCGAGCATTTCCTCGAGCTTATATTTTGCATAAAGTCCGGCGTAAAAAGCCGTGCCGCAGCCAATAATGACAATGTGCCTAATGTCTTCAATCTCTTGTTGGGAAAGGGTAGGGCCGCCGAGCACGATGGAGCCGTCGTTGCCGACGCGCCCCCGGAATACATCACGCAGCGACGTGGGCTGTTCGAAGATCTCTTTTTCGAGATAGCTACTGTAGCCATTCAGTTCTGCCTGATTCCGAACCATGTCCAGAATCGAAACATCGGTTGGTTTTTGGTTCAGCTTCAGATCGTAGATATCTACCTCATGCGCGGTGATTCTGGCGATTTGGTCGTCTTCAAGGTAGACGACCCGGTCGGTATGATCAATGATGGCTGCAGGATCGCTGGCCACAAAGTTCTGATTTGTACCTACGCCTATGACAATCGGGCTACCCCGACGTGCCACGATGATCTGGTTGGGATCGCCTTCAAGCACGACAGCGATGCCGAACGTCCCCTTCACAAGTGCGAGTGATGATTTGATCGCTTCTAATATATCGCCTGTTTTGTCATAGAAACTATCGATAATGCCGGCGAGCACTTCACTGTCAGTCTGACTTTTTAGTATACGAGCATCAATAAGAAGCGAAAGTTCCTGATAGTTTTCGATGATCCCATTATGTACGAGCGTTATTTTGCCAAACGTGTGGGGGTGAGCATTACGTGTCGACGGCTCACCGTGCGTTGCCCAGCGGGTATGGCCGATGCCAAGATGTGCCGACGCGGGTAGATGAGTGATATCCAGCTTGCTGGTGTCACCGACCGCTTTTAAGGTATGCGCTGCGCTGTCTATGACAGTAATCCCGGCCGAGTCGTAGCCACGGTACTCCATGCGCTTCAGCCCGGCATAAATGATATCCTTGGCCGGTCGATTCCCAACATAGCCCATAATTCCACACATCTATTGATCCTCCGACGGTTTTTCTATAATGATTTTGTTACCTTGACGGCGCACGTGCAACACATCGCCTTTTTGCCAACGCAGTAACTTCACCATGTCGATTGGCAGGCTGACAGCGTAGGATGTGCTACCGACAAAGTTGAGTTTGCGGACGCCTGTCTGGTCATTTTCTGGTCGTGCCATATCTAGCAGTGTAGACGTACTGAATTGCTAATGCAATTAATTACGTAATTAACAATCTACCTTTCTTTGGTACACTATGAATATGCAGTTATTACTTATCAGCAGCACGTTTTCAGGCAGTGGATCTTTTGTGGAACATGCGCGTGCGGCTGTCGAAAATATTTTGGCGGCCTGTCCTGACGGTGAAGTTCTGTTTATTCCGTACGCCTCACCCGAGCACAAGCGCAACGAATATACCAACCATGCCAGAGACTTTTTTGCATCGCTTGGTCAATCATTCCGATCGGCGCATGAAGTCGAAAATCCCAAAGAATATATTGCATCAGCACCTCTGAAAGCCGTGTTTGTCAGCGGAGGTAACACTTTTTTACTCACAAAAACAATGCAAGAGCTTGATGTACTCGATGTACTTAGGAATCGAATTGAACAAGGCGTCGGCTATATGAGTGCCAGTGCTGGTACCAACTTTGCCTGCCCGACCATGCAGACCACCAACGACATGCCAATCGTCGAACCTGCCAGCTTTAAAACGCTTGGTCTGGTACCTTTTCAGATAAATGCACATTATGTGCCTGGCAGGCTTATTCCGACAATGAGCGGCGAAACGCGAGAACAGCGCCTCGAAGAATTCCTCGATTATAATGATACGAAAGTTGTTGGTTTGCCGGAATCAACCTGGATTCGCGGCGATGTAAATGGCCTGGTGCTTGGTGGCAATGGCGACGCGGTTATCTTTCAGAGTAATCAAGCACCTACGACATGGAGCCAAGGCACAGCGTTCAATTTTATTTAATCAGCACAGCAAAAGCATGATCCCACGTATTACGGGCGACGCCATATTCCATCCAGAGTAAGCAGAGGGGTTCGAGCAGGCGGCTTTTCTCGATTGGGCCGATATCTAAAGTGTCTTCCCAGCCGAGGTCAACCAGCAGGTCGTGTGTGGCGTTTTTGGCGCTAGAGTTATTGCCAGCAACGAACATGATTGGCAAGCCTTCTTTGTATTGGGGGAAGCACATGTGATTGTGACTGACGATATTGAGGGTTTTGACGACGTGGCTGTCGGGCAAAGATGCGGCAACAATTTCACCGGCGCTCATGGTGTGGCCAACTGAAAGTGAAGGCGGTTCACCTTCGTTAAAGACCAGCGGATTGGTGACGTCGATTACGACTTTACCAGCGAGTTCTGGACGGACTTGGGCCAATACATCTTCTGCAGCATGCCAGGCGACTGCCAAAAAAACCATCTCCCCATAGGCTGCGGCTTCAGTTGTTGAGCCAAGTTCACGTCGTTTATCGCCTTTTTTGCGCCAAGCAGCAAGTTCTTTTTTGGTCGTATCGCGGGTGCCGAGCATGACCGTATGGCCAGCTTTGATGAGGCCTTCACCAAGACTCTGCGCGACATCTCCTGATCCAATAATGCCAATTTTCATAGGTTTATCATACCTCTTTATATGCGTTTCTTTTTATAAAGCTTCGCGTATTTTTTATTGTCGCCGACTTTCTTTTGGTTGAGCCGAGCAGGTAAGTCACTCGTCTGGACTGGGATATTGTCATACGATAATTTGCCACGCAGGCTCTTGGGCGCCGGCTCCGGTTTCTGGTTACTCGTTTCTATACCTGCCTTCTTCTCGATGTTCTTGTATTTAGCAGTTTCGTCGCGGGTAGCTCGCTCGAGTAGGTAAATGCAGAGACCAGCAATGGCAATTTGGATGCCAATGGTGATGAATAATGTATCAAAGTGATGTGTGATATGGTCGATCACGTCAGAGAATATGGCCTGCGTGCCAGAGGTGCCGCTCTGCGCCTGGTACGAGTTTGTAAAATGCGGGATGACAATATCAAAGAGTATAGGGAAGATGGCCAGTGAAATGCCGGAAGTTATCAAAATGGAACCTATGCCCGCTATGCCACGGCGCTTTTTGGGGCTGAGCCAGACATAAAGTCCAGCGAATACAATGAACATGCCGCCGAGTATATATGGAGCACGCATGAGCCACTGAAAGGCAGTTGGGGCAAAGCTAAACTGCTGCGGCAGGGTTTTTCCAGCGGCGTTTTTGGGAAGATCCTTCTCGGTCAGGACGGTTTTGCTGAGGAACGAGTCGCTCGAAAGCAGCTCTTGGCGGTATGATTCCTGCACCTCTTTTAGGTCATATCCGGCGGGCTGACAATTTATGGTGAGTGGATTCACTGACGCGGGCAACAGTTTACAAACGGGTAATTTGGCAAGCCGTCCAAAGGCGTAGGTGCTTAAGGTTTCCGCAAGTGTCGCCTTGTTTTTGGTAAAGTCGGCCCTGTAGGTGAGTTGGGGCGTTTTGCCCCCTAACCATTCGTAAAGATTGTTGATGACCCCTTCAGTCTGCTGCTTTAAATCAGACGCTGGGAAGCTATCAGTGAATATTTTTACGATGTTTGGGTCGTCGTAATTGAGTGAGCTATCACTTCGTGGCGCGGCTTTGTTAGCGTCAATGACTGCTGGCACAAAGCGTGCGTAGCTGTTGGTTTGCGTCAGGACATCTTTTACTGAGCTGCTGCGGCCGATAATAATAACAGCGACGGCAGCCGAAATAGTCCCAAATAATACCAGTCGGATGCTATAAGCGACAATCCAAAAAGCAATTTTTTTTAGTGTTTTCATCAACCTTTAACATTATGGCATAAAACCGCCGCAAGTGTTTAGTGTGCTAGAACGAAGGTTTATTGGTAGAATAGTTTGATGGCGCCTTGGCCGAGAAGTTAGGCAGCGGTCTGCAAAACCGCGTAGACGAGAGCGTTACTCGTAGGTGCCTCCATAGTTTTTTAGGAGAAATTAGTGAAATCTGTCGTTGTCTGTGGTTCAAAACTAACAAACCTTCTCGTTGCGAACTCAGATTTTCAGAGCTTCAAGTTGAAAAAGAGGTTATTTAATGCAAATATTAAAAGGCCTGTGTGCAAAATCTGTGAATGGAATCAAGGTGCTCCCGATGGTAGAATTCCTGTCGAATTCGATCATATCAATAGGAATCACAGAGATAATAGACTAGAAAATCTGCTAGAGGTAAGAATAAAAAGACAAATCTAGCGCGGGTGTTGTAATCGGTAGCCAAGAGACACTTAAAATGTCTTGCCCACAAGGCGTGCGGGTTCAAGTCCCGCCCCGCGCACCATATTCTTCCCCTGTTGTGATACAATTATTAGTGAATGAAGCGCGTAAATAACACTTTTGGCAGACGCATGCCCCACTCGGGCTATTCTTACTTTTTTATAACGTTTTCAAACTAACTTCCGCCTAAATAAGGATTAAAAACATGAGTAAAAAGAATTTTTACATTGCCACCGCCATCCCTTATGTAAATGGCAGGCCACACCTCGGCCACGCCATTCTGCACCTGTATGCCGATGTTTTAGCGCGTTACCACCGTGCTGTTGGCGACAATGTGCTGTTTAGTAGCGGCACAGACGAGCATGGTGCCAAGATTGCCGAAGCCGCCGAGAAGGCTGGCGTCCCCGTGAAAGAGTTCGTTGATGGGATATCCGAAACCTTCCGCGCTGGACTCAAAGAACTCGGCATCAGCAACGACCGATTTATTCGCACGACTGATCCTGCCCACGAGCAGCGCTCTCAGATCATCTGGAAGAACCTCGAAGCCGACATTTACAAAAAGGCCTATAAAGCCATGTACTGCGTTGGCTGTGAGGAGTTTAAAACCGATACGTACGTCAAAGAAACCAATGGCGTCTGCCCACTGCATAACCGTACATATGACGAAATCGAAGAAGAGAACTATTTCTTTAAGCTGAGTAAGTACAACGAACAGATTAAAAAAGCCATTTCGAGTGATGCCTATCTTATCACACCGAAGAGCCGCAAACACGAAATTATGAGTGTGATTAACGACGGGCTACAAGACATCAGCATCAGCCGTCCGGCCGACAAAATCAGCTGGGGCATCCCCGTGCCGGGTGATAAAACGCAGGTTATGTACGTCTGGTTTGAGGCGCTACTAAACTATATTACCGTGTTGGGCTATCCAGAACACCAGGACTTCAAGACGTTCTGGCCGGCCAATGTTCAGGTAATCGGCAAGGATATTCTGCGCTTTCACGCCGCTATCTGGCCAGGTATTTTGCTGGGACTCGGCTTGCCGTTGCCAAAAACACTCTATGTCCATGGTTTTGTGACGAGTGCGGGTCAAAAAATGAGTAAAACCCTTGGTAATGTCGTCGACCCGCTCGAAGTCTCCAAAGAGTACGGCCTTGACGCCTTCCGTTACTTCTTTTTGCGCTACGGACCAACCAACGACGACACCGACTTCACGTGGGAGCGCTTTGAGACTGCTTATAACAGCGAGCTGGCCAATGAACTTGGTAACGGCGTGCAGCGCGTGGTGGCCATGGTTAACAGATATCAAGACGGGGTGATTGGCGATATTCCACAGGCTGGCCATGACATGGGTCAATACCACCAGGCAATTGCCGAATGTAAGTTCGATCTAGCATTGAGCGAGGTATGGGAGCAAGTCCGTGGTTTGAATCAGTACATTGATGAAGAAAAACCGTGGGAAATTGCCAAAGCCAACGACGCTGACCATCTCCGTGAGGTGTTAGCCTATTGCTGTGGCTGCATTCTTGAAATCGCCGGTTTGCTAGAACCATTTTTGCCAGATACTTCCTACAAGATTATCGAGCTGCTCGGCGGCGGTATCATCAAACAAAGCGCCGAAGACGGCACGCTCTTCCCGAAAATCTACAAACACACGCCAGCCCCTGTTCATAATGGCTAAACCCGTGCAGATAATCGATACACACTGCCATATTCACGAGCCGTGGTTTGCCGAAAAATACGACAAATCGGTCGATCAATTGATTGAAGAGGCGAAAGACGCCGGTATTATTAGCTTTGTTTCTGTAGGCACAAGCGCTGAGTCGAGTCTTTTGGCGGTCGATTTTGCCAAGGCGCATGGCACCTACGCCTCATTGGCGCTGCATCCGCATGAAGTCTCCGAGAAAACGCCTGCTATCATCGACCAAGAATTCGCAGTTTTGCAAGAATTGGCAGCTGGGAGGCCCCCAGAAGTCGTGGCAATTGGCGAATGTGGGCTGGACTACTTTTATCACAAAAAAACAGAAGTGCAGGCAGCACAGCAAGCGCTTTTTCGGCGTCATCTCGATCTCGCCGTCCTGCATGATTTACCATTGATTTTCCATATCCGTGACGCGTTTGCGGACTTCTTTGCGATTATCGACGAATATAATCAAAAAGGCTCCAAAATTCGTGGCGTCGTACACAGTTTCACGGCCGAAATGGGTGAATTAGAAGGCTGCTTGGAGCGTGATTTTTTCCTTGGCATAAACGGAATCATGACATTTACGAAAAATGAGGACCAGCTGAAAGCCGCACAGGCCATTCCAAGGAGTAAACTCGTCTTTGAAACAGATGCGCCCTTCTTGACTCCAAAGCCTTTTCGTGGTAAAATGTGTGAGATACGTCACATTGTGGAGACCGTCAAATTTATGTCAGAGCTAAGAAACGAGCCCCTCGAGGAACTGACCGCCGCCACAACAGTGAACGCACGGGAATTGTTTAAACTATGAGTAACTACACACCACGTCCACTACGCCCATACGCGGGTGACCTAGAGACGCCACAGGAGCGCGATGCTTCTTTGACGGAGGCTCAGCGCAAGGTCCGAGTTGACCATCTTACAGGGGCAAGAAGGGCAAGAAGAGACTTTTTTCCGGCTTTTTATGCTGCGGCGGAAGCCATGAAAAAATCAGAAATTGGCAAAAATGCTCTTAGGAGTAATTATGATTACATGAAGTCGACCAAGATAACTCAGGCCGAAAAAGCCAAGTCGCAAGCGGTGCAGTTTACCCCTCACGCACCGATTGCAATGCACAATGAGCAAAAACCGCGTGATGAATTCACGCTCACACTTGAGGGAATGGATCCAAAGTATCGAACGGGTGCCCCAACGCCAGTTCTCAATGAAGCTGAAAGTCTACAGCGCGTCGAGAAAGCCCGCCAAGGTGATTACGCTGACGAGAGTCTGGCTTCAGCTGAGGCCTATGGAAACGTACCGCAGCCGGCCCCTCTGCGCGAATCAAATAACCCAGCGAACGAGGAGGCTGCACGAGCCAATGTAGCTGCGATAATTACTCAAAGCCAAGCAAGGGCGGCTACATAATGTTTCTTTCCAAGATGTTTACAAACAACAAGCCGCAACACATTGCTGATGTTGAGGAGCAAAAGAAAACCGCTATTTATCGCAGCTTGATCCGCCGCGAAGCTGAAATTGGCGGCGCATTGTTTGGGCCTGTTCCGAAAGGCGGCCGCCGCGAGTTTTTCTGTTTGGACGAAACCACGTGGGTGTGGCACGAGGAATGGACAGATGCAAGTGGTCAAAAACAGATTCGCAACACTCGATATGATTTGCGTCCGACGGCAATTCTCAAAGCCCAGAATGGTCAAGGCTACCAGATGATTTCCGTTGAAGAAGCCAAACATCTTGAGTCGGCCATCGATACGTATTTTGCGCGTGTCGGCTCAGAAATTTATCACACCGCTATCTAGTTCGGCTACAATACAAAACAGATGAAGAAGATTTTTCTGGACTATGCCTCCACAACTCCGGTCAGTCCGTTTGTTCGTGCTGCCATGGAGCCTTACTTTTCAGAGGAGTTTTATAACCCATCGGCACTCTATTTGGCGGCCAAAGAAACCAAAAAAGCGCTTGATGCGGCTCGAGCTGAGATTGCGGCTTTGCTCGGTGTTCGATCAACCGAGATAGTGTTTGCTGCTGGTACTACCGAAGCCAACAATCTGGCCATTCGCGGCATCATGGAGCTGCACAAAGACGCTCACTGTATTGTCAGTGCGATTGAGCATGATTCAGTCATCTTTACAGCCGGTTTATATGATCATGATTTGCTACCGGTCAACGAACACGGAATTGTCCAAATTGACGCTCTCAAAGCTCTTATAACGGATAAAACGGTGCTCATTAGTTGCATGCTGGCCAATAACGAAATCGGCACTATCCAACCACTGCGCGAACTTTCAAAAATAGTGGAAGTTGTACGGGCGGATCGTCTGAAACAAGGCAATAAAACGCCCTTGTACCTGCACACTGACGCAGCCCAGGCATTCAATTATACGCAAGTGCTGCCACATACACTGGGTGTTGACCTTTTGGTGGTCGGTGGTAGCAAAATCTATGGCCCCAAGCAAAGTGCAATTTTATATGTAAGAACAGGGGTGAAATTGGCACCGCAGGTTACAGGTGGCGGCCAAGAATGGGGCGTGAGAGCTGGTACCGAAAATGTGCCGAGTATAGTTGGTTTGGCAGCGGCTATGCAGGAGACTGCGGCCCTGCGCGACTCAGAAAGTGCTCGCTTATATGTCTTGGTGAACCTTTTTGTAGGAGAACTGGGCAAAAAACTACCACAGTTTCAGCGGAATGGCTCCATGCAGCATCGGTTACCAAACAATATCCACATTACCCTTCCGGGAACGGATAACGAAACGCTGATTATGCAGCTCGACGAAGCCGGTATTATGGCGGCTGCCGGCTCGGCCTGTAGCGCCAGCAATGACGAACCATCGCACGTCTTAAGGGCACTTGGCTTGAGTGACGAGGATGCGCAGAGTTCACTGCGCTTTACGATGGGTCGATCGACGACCGAAGAAGATATTCTCCGCACCGTCAAAGTATTGACCGACCTCTTGAAGTAGTTTGCACCAATAAGCAAAAGCGTTATACTGTAAAACGTACCCTCGTTATGTTAATAAAAATCAAACAGCACCTCTCGATGAAACGCGTTATGGCTACCCTAGGCTTGGTAATGCTTTTCCTCGTGAGCATGACACATCCGATGTCGGCACAAACGGTTACGCAGGGCTACGGTTCTGACAGCACTTTACAACGCGGCATGCTCGTCTCGCTGAAAGAGGGCGACGCTACCAAGATTGAACCCGCTACTAATGCCAACAGCAAGCGTCTGCAGGGGCTCGTCGTCAATGCGAATGATGCCGCCGTAACACTTTCTAGCACCAGTGCGACTTCCCAGACTTACGTTGCGACAGTCGGTCGCTATGAAGGCCTCGTCAGTGATGAAAATGGCACGATAAAGGCTGGTGATTACATTGCCGTATCGCTTGTTGGTGGGATTGGCATGAAAGCTGACGAAAAAGCCGGTGCTGTTATCGGTAAAGCATTGGCAGATTTTGATGGTAAGAAAGACATTCTCAGCACAACCGACCTCAAAGACAACGGCGGCGTCACCCAAAAAGTCCATATTACCCGCATTTTGCTCGATATCGGTATTGGTGCCAATCCGCTGGCTAAACCAGAAGAAGCGAACTTGCCAGGCTTTTTGAAGCGCGCGACTGACGCCCTTGTGCACAAGCAAGTGAGCCCTGTCCGTGTGTATATTAGTCTTTTGATCTTTTTGGCCTCTGTTGTGATTGCTGGAAGTATGCTGTATGCTGGCGTGCGCAGCAGTATGATTTCTATTGGCCGCAACCCTCTTTCCAAACAATCGATCGTACGAAGCATGATACAAGTAATCGTTACTAGCTTTATTGTTTTCATTATTGGTATTTTTGGGGTATATTTACTACTGAAGCTTTAGCATTTTAACGTGCCGTGTAACAGGTGGGAGAAACAGTCCAGGTGTCGTCAGCGTTTCTGATAATCATACTTCTCGTTATAGCTGCGGGTTTACTATTCTTTTTGTACGTTCAACTGAGCGGTAAAAAACTAGGTGGCAAGAAGGCGGCCGTGCTGCCAGCGGCTGATTACGGCAACACAGCCACGACAGAGGTCGAGCACATCTTTAATGACGAATTTAGGGAAGAACTTCGTAACCGTGGTCGTTTGCACTTTGAGAAAATCATCGGTGAGAACGCTATGTTCTTGCAGCAGGACTTACGCCTCACCACCAGTCAGCTCAACGAGTACATGAAGCAAGAGATTACTCGTGTGCTTAAAGAGGAATTTAGTAAGTACGAAGAGTCGATTAACGATGCCAAGCAGCTGGCAATCGATTCAATTGAGAAGACCCAGGCGACCATTGAGCAACAGAGACAGTTGATGACGCAACAGCTCGCCGAACAGCTCGGCGCCGAGAAAACCCGTACTTTGGCTCGTTTTGAAGGCCACATGGCTGAAGTCGTCAACCACTACATCATGACGGCGATTGGTGATCAGATTGACCTCACCGACCAGCTTGAATATATACTCAACGATATCGAAGACAACAAAGCCGCCATCATCGAAGATATTAGGAGCGGCGCTTAGGTCATGGATGAGGTACAGGATTTAAAGAAGATCATTTTGCCACTGTCAGTGATAACGGTGATTGATCTGTCGCGCGTGGGACGCGAACTTGATCAACTAGACGAGTTTATGGTGCAGTCGGCCATCCGCACGCCTGGTACGCCGATGCAGTTACCGCGGCTTTCTAAGATGCTTGATGATGTTGCCACCGCTAATAAGATTAATCTTCTCGAAGAACCACATCGTAAAGCGCTACTGAATGCCCTCGGGTATCTCAAAGAGCATGCCCCAAAGTTGCACATCAGCTTTGCTGCTGAACCGAGTGCCCAATTCATTAATAAAATTGCTGATTATATCCGTGCTAACATCAGTACGGTGGCGCTTTTACAGGTAGGCTTGCAACCGACGATCGCAGCCGGCTGTATTTTGCGCTCACCGAATCATCAATTTGATTTGAGCCTTCGACAGCACCTCAAGGATAATCGTAGTCAGCTCGCAGAATATATACATGCGGTGAAAGACGCGCCGCATCCAACGCCGATGCAGGCCGCGGTAGCGCCAAAGGCGGTGGTTTAAAGCGATGGCTAACTCCAAAAACCAACACTTCGAAAAGCTCATCGCTGCCGGCAACCCCGTCGGCGAAGTGATTGCGGTTGATAAATTTCTGATTAAGGCCCGTGGCCTGCAGCCCTGCCGCGCTCACGCCCTGATTATGTTTGAAGATGGCAGCAAGGGCTTCGTCCACCAGATTTACCCCAATTATGTCGTGATTCTTCATCTTGGCGATAAAACCCTCACGGCTGGTTTGGTCTGCGTTGTGCAGCACCAAGAACTCGTCTGTAAGGTCGGTAAAGACTTCGTTGGCCGCGTCGTAAACGTGACCGGTGAGCCGCTTGATGGCAAAGGACCAATTGCACCTGATTCCGTCTGGCCGGTCTTTAATACGGCTCCGCCCCTCTATGCTCGTAAATTGCTCGACACGCAACTGGAAAGTGGCGTGACGGCCCTCGATGCCCTGTTCCCGATTCTGCGCGGTCAGCGTATGGCCCTACTCGGCGACAGTAAGTCCGGTAAGAGTACGTTAGTGACGCAGCTGACCCTCAATCAGAAAAACACCGACCAAATTGTGGTCTATGTCATGATTGCCAAACGCCGCAGCGATGTTGATACTTTGCTAGCCCAGTTGCAGGAACAGGATGCACTCAAGTCTGCCATCGTGGTGGTAAGTACCATCTTTGAGTCGCTGATTATGAGCTATATTGCGCCGTATGTGGCCTGTGCCATGGCGGAATACCTGTGGCAAGAAAAAGCTCAAGACACCATTATTATTTATGATGATTTAACCTCGCACGCCCATGCCTACCGTGAAGTCGCTCTGCTTTCGGGTGTCTCGCCGGGACGCGATAGCTATCCGGGTGATATGTTCTTTGCGCACAGTTCACTTTTGGAGCGGGCTGGTCGTTTGGCCAAGAACAGCGCCCATCTTACGAGTATTCCGCTCGTCAACGCGGCTGGTGGCGACATTACCGCCTACTTGCCGACCAACATCATGTCTATTACCGATGGGCAGTGGATTCTGGACATGGGTATCTTCCGCAGTGGCGTCCGCCCGGCCATTAACATCGGTCTTAGCGTGACTCGTGTTGGTGGCGTTGGTCATAATAAGCGCCAAAAACGGCTCGCTTCGCAAACGCTCAAATTGTTGGCCGACTATCGTCAGGCCGAAGAATTTTCTCACTTCGGTAGCGAACTTGCGGCAGAAGCCAAACACTCGCTTGAAGTCGGTAAAAACATTTTCTCGGTTCTGACCCAAAGCCCCGTTGACGTCTATTCATTTATGGCCCAGCAACTGATGCTCGATATTGTACTGAACCATCCCGACGGAACACCGCTCGACGTCAATATGCTTAAGCTGCACGTCAATGACTTCGCGCCTAAGGTCACAGGTGATGAAAATTATGATGCCGTGAAAGACGAGCTGATTAAAGCGACTAGCGTGGAGCTCAAAAAATGAGACGACCATCCGAAATCGAAATCGACGTTCACGCCATGGAGGCCCTGACCGAAATTACCAGTGTGTTCGAAGGTATTGCCAGTATGCGCATCGCTCAAATTAAGACACAGGTGCAACAAGCCACGCAATTCTTTAATGAGTTGTGGGCAATTTATTCGCAGATCCGGGTTGATACTTCATTTGGATTCGGCCGATCGCAGAGCAAAGGTAAGGTGACCCAGAAAGATCTGTATGTGATTATCACGGCTGAAGGTGGCTTTAGTGGTGACATCGACCAAAAGCTGATCACGCTTATGCTCCAAACCTTTGATAAAGAGAAGCAAGACATCTTGGTTATCGGACATCATGGTGCTATGCAGCTTGCCCAACGAAGCATAAGCTTTAAGAAATATTTCAAATTACCGAGTAAAGACCAAAATATTAATGTTGGTCCGATTATCCGTGAAGTGCAACAATACAAAACAACGACCGTGTTTTATCAGGAATACATTTCATTGATGGTACAGGATGTGCGCAAAATTGAACTTTCTCAAGCGGTCACGAGTGAAGGCAAGGGCATGTCGACTGGCACGAAGGACTTCATCAGTCTTGAAAACTATATCTTTGAACCGAGCAGTTACGATGTAGTTGATCATCTTGAATCGTCGATGATGCGTATCGCCCTCAGTCAGTTGATCCTAGATTCAAAACTTGCTCAATACGCCAGCCGTTTCCGCGCCATGAGTGCGAGCCACGAGCGCGCTGAAGAAAGTACGGGTGATCTGAAAATGAGCTATAACCGGTCTAAGCGGGCCATTAAGGACGCGCGTCTTAAAGAGATTATTAATGGTATGAGAAAATCAGCAGGAGCGAGCGTTTAATATGGCGAGTATTGGCTATGTCGTATCAATCAAGGACCTTGTGGTTCGTATCCAGTTCACCGAAAATAGCCCGGGTTTGGGCGAGCTGGTGCTTGTTAAGAATGACCACGATACAAAACTGCTCGTTGACCACTTGGAACCGGGCGGCATCGCCTTCTGCCTGAACGTGCGCAGTGACCGTCGTATCCACAAGGGTATGGAGGTCCACACAACTGGTAAGGGTATTGAAATCCCAGTTGGTGACATTACAATCGGCCGTATCTTTGACGCGCTTGGCGACCCGCTTGATGGCCAACCTGCAGTTAATCCAGAAGGGCTTAAGTATAAGGATATTCTGAAACTGCCGCCGCAAGATAAAGATTTTGTGGTGCGCAAACCGGAAATTTTGGAAACTGGTGTCAAAGTTATCGACTTCTTTACGCCATTCGTTAAGGGACGCAAAATCGGTATTATCGGTGGTGCTGGTGTTGGCAAGACGGTGCTTACGATGGAGCTTATCAATAACATTGCCAAAAGCGGCAAAGGTCTTTCATTTTTCGCGGGTATTGGTGAGCGTATTCGTGAAGGCCACGAATTGTTTGAAACGCTTAAGGAAAACGACTTACTCAAGAACACATGTATGTTCTTTGGACAGATGAACGAGAATCCGGTGCAGCGATCTTTGATTGGTATTTCGGCGACGGCGCTGGCCGAATATTTCCGCGATGAACAAAAGAAGGACATTTTGTTCTTTGCCGATAACATGTACCGTTTTGTGCAGGCCCGAAACGAACTCTCGACAATTCTGGACCAGGTGCCGAACGAAGGTGGCTATGAGCCGACGATCTTCTCGGATATCAAGGTGTTGCAGGACAGACTTTCTAGCAATGAAAACGGTTCGATCACCAGTGTGCAAACCATCTACGTCCCGGCCGACGACCTTTCTGACCCGGCTGTGCAGTTGATTCAGCATGAGCTTGATGGCATCATCGTACTGTCACGTAAAGTTGCTGAGCAGGGGATTCGTCCGGCTGTCGACTTGAACCAGTCAAGTTCATCTCTGTTAACGCCAACGGTAGTCGGTGATCGCCACTATCTTTTGAGCGTCCAAGTCCAAGCCCTTTTGAATAAATACGAGTCTTTAAAAAGCATTATCGCTATCATTGGTGAGAACGAATTGTCACCAGCTGATCGCGCCGATTACGGAAAAGCCAAAAAGCTTATCGCTAACTTCACCCAGAACATGAATGTAATGGAGAAGATGAATGGTATTAAGGGTGACTTCTTTACACGCGAACAAACCTTGCAATCAATCGAAGAGATTGTCGTTTAGCGTACAATAAGAGTATGGAAGAAAAAGTAGCACCTGCGGCCGTAACAGATACAAAACCGAAGTTATCTAATGATATGCACGTGAAGGTTTATTCACCGTTCAATGTCTACTATGATGATCGTGCCGTCAGTTTTTCGGCCGTGAATGACACTGGCCCTTTTGATATTTTGCCTGGCCACCGAAACTTTATGACACTTGTGAGTCCATGTGAGCTCATTATACGAGGCGAAAAAGGTGAAAATAAGATCAAGATTGCCCGTGCCGTGATGCATGTCAAAGCCAACGATATCGCCGTCTTTCTTGACGTGTAATCTAATCTAGAACGACGTAGTCGAAGCTGTAGGAGCCGCCTGGGTTGTTGGCGACGCCGATTGTAAAGCCACTGGTGGTACGGCCCGTGACGTAGGCACCGAGGTTGCAAGCGCTGTTACAGACAGGCGTAATAACGACATGTGGATTACCACTAAATTTGACAGCAAAGGCTACACTTGCGAGGGTACCCGACCCAGAACCACCACCGTTGTTGACGGTGACTGTGCCGGCTGTATCGCTACCATTAATCGAAACGGTGCCGCCACCGCCAATGTTGCCACTGCCTGATACGCCCGGCGTTGTACCGCCAGCAGCGATGTGTCGGTTTAGCTGTAAGTCTTGATTAAGGACAAGCTTATCAGTGTTAATGATGCCAGCCGATAGTGTGCCACCAAAGGAACCATTGCCACCAACGGTGAGGCCTTTTTGGACGTTCAGCTGGCCTTGTACTGATTCGTTACCAGATACGGCGAGGCTATTGAGTGTGACTTGATCAAAGGCGCTGGTGCCGGAAACGGTAATGCCTGGGAGCGAAAGTGCGCCACCGACTTTGATAGCGCCAGCCACTTCAAGACCGCCGCGGACCAAGACTTTCCCAGAAAAGACTGCGTCAGATTCTATAGTGAGTAGCTGCTTTGGATCACCGACTTTCGCATCGGTGGCATCGAGGGTTTTAAGTGCGCTGTCAGTCAGCTTCTGGGTATTGGTCTGTTGCTGCTTGGTCTGGTTTTTGCTGGCCTGAATAGCTATAAACAGGACGACACCAGCGATCACCAGTATGAAGACGAACAACAAAAGATAGATGTTAATGCGGTTCACCAATGAACGAATATATGCTTGAAAGTCGAACTTATTTGAATTTTTTGGAGGAGGGGCACTACCCGAAGCACCGGCAGTCGTGTCGGTTGAGCCTGCGGTCGGTTGGACGATTGTATCTGGCGACTCCAGCGAATTTACGCCATCGGCCGAATCATCTGGTTTTACGGGTTCTTCCATGTCCACCTTTAAACTTCTTAAGCTTCAGTGTAGCGTATAACCCGTTAGAATTCCAGCTAATTAGAGATATTTAGCATTACCATGTTGCAAAATAACTAATGTAGTGGCACACTGAGCGTGGGATAGTATAAAAAATCAAAAACAACAGATATGTACCGATACAAATATGATAAAAGTTATCACCATAAGAGTCGTCGGGCCCGTCGCACGACAGTACTTGCTGTATTCGTGTCGATCTTAGTCGTTGGTGCGGCAGGGTATATTGGCTACGACGTGTTGCGACAGGTTTTCACCAAGCAAGCACCGGTTTCTCGCTCCAATTACTCCAGTGTGCAAGGTGACTCAGTCAACCTGTTTTCGAGCCCCTATTTTCAGTTTCAGGCCGACGATACGTGGAAGGAAGTAACCAGCGAAGAAACTCCGACCCATTTCGTCTACCGCAGCTTCAAGAGCACGCTCGTGGCGCGAGACATCATGTTCGATGTTAATCCGACAAAAGCAGAGGCGATACCGCTCGTACGCACGACGCATATCTATCCTGTCACCATTGATGGATCGGGTAAGCTCGTCTCGCAGCGCGGTGCCGGCGATCATTGCAACACGCTCATGCCGAAGAATTCACCCCGAGTACCAACACCAGTCGTCCAGCAACAAGTCAGTTTTATATGTAACCCGGACGCGGTAATCTATCAAGTCGTTGTCGGACTTATTGGTGGTTCAACAAACATCTCAATTCCACGCCCAAGCGGTGGCAAAGCTATCTACATGATCACCTATCGCGATTTAACAATTAACTCTACTGACGCCCCGCTGCGTACTATTCTCGACTCTTTCCAAACTCGATAGTCCTTATGGTATAGTAGCTGTAAGTGAAGAAACGAGTCTTTCAATTAGTTTCCGGAGTGCTGACGGTCCTGCTGTGTTGGCCGTCATTGGCGATGGCAGTGACTTCTACGTCGACGAGCTATCAAGTCAACGAGTCGGCATTTAGTAGTGGCAGCGGCATCAACAGCAACTCTGCCAGTTATAACGCCCGCGGCTCGGCCGGTGATCTGGGTGTCGGCGAAGCCAATAGCACGAATTATAGCGCCTTTGCTGGTCCGATCAGTCCGAGTGATGAATATCTTGAACTGAATATTACTGGTGGTACCGCCGATCTCGGCACCATATCTACGGGCACGACTGGTACGGGGAGTTCAACATTTTACGTTCGCACCTACATAAACGGTGGCTATGTCGTCGAAACCATGAGTAATCCGCCAACAAATGGCACCAAGACCCTCACTGGGATGGCAGTAGCGGCTGCTTCGACTGCTGGAACAGAACAGTTCGGCATCAACTTAGTTACCAACACAACCCCTGTTGCCCAAGGTGCTGCGCCGGCCGTTCAGCCGAACGGGTCGCCATTCGGTACCTATGCAAACGGCATTGCAGCGACAGGGTACGATACGACCAACACATACAAATATGTCGTCGGTGATATTATTGCTCGTAGTGGCACGGGTCGGGCGTGGGGCCAGACCAATTTCACCATCAGCTACATTGCCAATGCCGGGCCAATTACCACTGGTGGACTCTTCAGTATGAACCACGACATTGTATGTATTCCTACATACTAATAACATCTTGAGAAGCATGTGCATAAGGGGGTGCTTATCAACAGCTGTGGATAAACCATATCTGTATCTACGCTTGTGCTAAAACTATAACCCCTGTATAAATGAACTTGGCAATTAACCTAAAACAAAAACTACAATCCAACCATTAAAAAGGAGACTCACATGTCAAAACATACCCTCCTGCTGGCTCGCAATGCCCGCAGGCTTGGCTTGTTGCTCCAGGCGGCAGTTCTTGTTAGCGCAGGAATTTTGCCATTAGCCATAAGCGCAACAGCCTCAGCCGCAAGTACGCAGCTGTCGACTCGCTCCGCGTCCGAAACAACGGCCGTACCAGGAGCGACGAACACACTGACCTTCACATTCACTACAACCGATAAGACTGTAGCGACGAACGTCAAGCAAATCGAAATAGAATTTTGTGACACACCGCTTGCGGCGTGTACGATAGCGAACACACCAACGTTACCTGTAGCACCTGTTGTGACCTTAAGTGGTACGTGGGCTGGTAACGCGGGTGGTCACACAGACTCTCGTGTAAACGGTCGCACAAGCGCCACCGTAAACAATCAGCTCAACGTTGTAATCACTACACCAGGTAATGAAAATAACAAAGTTGACCTTACCGTGACGCTACCTAGCATGGTCAATAAGAACACTGCCAACCTAAGTTACTATCCACGCATCCGCCTGTATAGCGACGCAGGTGCTACGGTACTTGAATGGGCTGGCGCTGTTGCCCAAAGCACGAGCCAGACCTTGACGGTCAACGCTCGTGTGCAGGAAATCCTATCATTCTGTGTTGGTTCAACCCTCATTGACGATACGACTACCTCAGTCGCAGCAGACTGTAGTGCAGTAACCGGTACCAGCGTCGACCTCGGTGTTGTTTCTAACTCCGCTGTCAATGTAACGCCAGTTGCCGCAACCAGTGGTGGCGACCTCAAGAATGCCGTTGCAATGGTGCAAACCAACGCAGTAAACGGTGTGACGATTTCCTACAAAGCGATTCAAGATACATCTAGTGGCAAGCTCAAAGTTGTGGGAGCGGCTTGTAGCGGTGTCACTGTCACTGACCAGTGCTTTAACAGCGCCGGTACCACTCAGGCCGCTTTTACAGCTGGTACAGAAAACTTCGGCATGACTATTGCCGGCGTGAACTGTGCAAGTGTGCCAGGTACTGCTTACACATGTAACTACCTGACAGGCCAAAACAACCTCGAGCCAACTGCTCAATACATTGGCGCTACCTATACCTATAGCTCAACTGGCGCATCAACGAACACGTATGGTTCGAGCAATGCCAAAGGCTATACATGGGATGACACAGGTACGGCTCAGACAATTGCAAGCTCAGCACCATCAGCAGTAAAAGTTGTTGCTGACGAAGCGCTGATCCTTAAGTTTGCCGCTACGGCTGGCATTACGACGCCTACGGGACAGTATCAGACGCAAGCTGATTTCATTGCTACCCCAACGTACTAATCGCTCAACTTCAAATGAAGTATTTAGGTTAAAAGCTCGCGACTAAGTGTTAGGTACCGTTTTGTAGTTACTCGGTACCTAGCACCCAAGCATACGGTGATGCAGGCATGGATATTATGGAACGAACGTCCACTGTCCGGCACCTCCTATTTAACGGACATGCTTGCCTTACCGACACTCTATAAAAGGAAATAATAAAGGAATCATATGAAAAAGTTTTCGCATCTGAGCTCCTCGCTCCGGCGGGCGCTCATCGTTTCGCAGATACTGATTCTTAGTGCGGTCGGCATTGTACCCTTGCTGACCGCCCAGGCCTCAGCGGCGGTCACTCAGCTGACCACGCGCTCGGTGTCATCAACAACGGCAGTACCGGGTGCAACCACCCAACTCGTCTTTACGTTCACGACCACCACAAAGGGTATCGCGACGAACGTCAAGCAAATCGAATTCGAATTTTGTGACCAGCCACTCGGCGCATGTACCATCAGCAATACCCCAACCCTCACCGGTGCGACTTCATCATCACTTGGTGGTGGGTGGGCAGGCTCTGGAACGACTACCACGAACGTCAACGGTGGTACGAGCGGTACCGTCAATAACCAGACCAACGTCGTTATTACGACAGCAGGAAACGAAAATAACAAAATCGGTTTGAACGTTACTTTGCCGAGTGTCATCAACAAGAATACGGCCAATCTTACATACTACGTCCGTATCCGTCTCTATAGTGACGCAGGTACGACGCTTGAATGGAACGGCGCCGTCGCCCAAAGTACCAGCCAGACCTTGACGGTCAACGGCCGTGTGCAAGAACTCCTGTCATTCTGTGTAGGTTCAACTTCAATCGACAGCGCAACTGTACAGATTGTACCTGATTGCTCCACCGCAACTGGTACGAGTGTTGACCTTGGTACGATCCTCAACAGTGCCGTGAATGTGACACCAGTGAGTCTCGCCAGTGGCGGCGACAATAAGAACGCCTATGCCATGGTGCAGACCAACTCACAGAACGGCGTCACGATCGGCTATCACGCCTTGCAAGATACTTCGAGCGGTAAGCTCAAGGTCATTGGTGCAGTGTGTAGCGGTGTTTCTACTACCGACCAGTGCTTTAACAGCCAAGGAAACGCGCAGGGAACGTTTACCACCGGTACCGAAAACTTCGGTATGACGGTAGCTGGCGTGAACTGTGGCAGCGTCTCGGGCTCAGCTTACACCTGTACCTATGCCTCAGGTGAGACGAACTTGCAGCCACAGTCACCATATATTGGTAACGCTGGCTACACATATAGCAATACCGGTGCCGGTTCTGGCACTTATACGGCCGGTACGGGCGGCCAAGGCTTTGCCTGGGATGATACTGGCACCTTCCACGTGCTTGCTTCGTCGGCGACTTCCGTTCAGAAGGTTATCTCGAACGAAGCACTCGTGATGAAATTTGCAGCAACTGCGCAGGTCACGACCCCAACCGGTCAGTATCAGACGCAAGCTGATTTCATTGCTACCCCTACTTTCTAAGTAGAACAGGACAAAGCGAAAAATGGACACTCCAACAGGGGTGTCCATTTATGTAATAATTATTACAGCGCTTCCTGTGGATAACTCGTCAGTGGTTTTATAAGAAAATGCTTGTGCTCCAACTCGAGGACATGATATAAAGAGAGGGATTAATTAAAAAATCAAAAAAATGCAACAAAATGCAACAAAATAAAAGGAGCAACATTATGATCGCTAAACAGCTTTCACGCATGAAAATCACTGCGCGCAAGGCTTTACTAATTGCCCAGGGTGTCATCCTGGTAGGGGCAAGTTTAATGCCAATATTAGTATCGCAAAGCGCGTCTGCAGCAACACTGCAATTAACAAACAGGTCGGTGACTGAGTCAACTGCACAAATCAGTACTGCAGCACAGCTCGTGTTCACATTTACCACCACAACCAAGGGCGCTACAAACGTCAAGCAAATCGAATTCGAATTCTGTGACACGCCGCTCGGCTCATGTGCAGCAACGCAGACGCCGGCTATCAATGTTGCACCTACTGCAACGCTTGGTGGTACATGGGCCGGTGCTGGTACAACTGTTACTCGTGTAGCTAGCCGGGCCACTCCTGGCACGCCTGCAACACAAATTAATATCGTCATCACTACACCAGCTAACGAAGATAACAAAACTTTGGGAGTTACTATTCCTAGTACGACAATTACGAACAATGCTTCTGTAAACAAGAGTTACTACCCTCGCATCCGCCTGTATAGTGATCTCGGTACGACACTTGAATGGCAAGGTTCAGTTGCTCAGAGTACCTCACAGACTCTGACCATCAACGCCCGTGTTGCAGAACAATTGTCATTCTGTATCGGTACAACTATTACTGATGCAATTGGTGCCAACGTTACAACTCCAATGTTGAACAGTGGCTCGACGAACATCTCAAGCTGTACGAATGCTGATGGTACAACTGTCGATCTCGGATCAGTTAGTAGCAGCGGTGCAAATATAACCCCGGTCGCGGTAGCAAACGGCGGCTCGGCAACAAATGCTTATGCAATGATTCAAACAAACGCCCAGAGCGGTGCGACAGTACAATATAAGGCAATCCTGAATAGCAGTAGTGGTCGCCTAAAAGTTGCCTCCGCAGCATGCTCAGGTTCAACTGCCTTTGATGCTGGATCAAGCTCAACTGACCAGTGCTTCGGTTCTTCTACCACACAAACGGTTTTCGCTGCTGGTAATGAAGCCTTCGGTATGACTATCGCTGGTGTCGGTTGTTTCGCAGTCCCAGTCGCAGCATATACTTGTGACTACACCACTGGCAATGTTAACTTACGCCCACAAGCTAGCTATATCGGCGGAACCTTCGTTGCTGGTACATCCGGTACATATGCAACCGGTACAGGCTTTGCATGGGATCAGAGCGGTACGGCGGTAACTATCGCTAGCTCAGCTGCATCCACAGTAAAAGTCATTGCCAACGAATCGCTCATGCTGAAGTTCGCTGCTGGATCTAGTGTCACGACCCCAACCGGTCAGTACACGACACAGGCAGACTTCATCGCAACGCCTACCTTCTAATAACTTAAGATAAACATTAAACAGACGCCGTTGATGCACGGCGTCTGTTTAATTTATGCACCGTTTGTGGAAAACTTTGCACCATTCGCATAAGTGGTATTGCCCGCTTACAACAGCTGTGATATAAGTTTAGGTATACATAGTAATAAATACATGTAAAACAAATACAGAAAACAAAAAAGGAGAAATGTAATGACAGGTTCAAAGCTTTCGCGTCTGAAGTTCAGTGCGCGCAGGGCGATGTTGGTGACACAAGGTATTATCCTTGCAAGTGCAGGAATTTTGCCGCTTATGATCGCGCAAAATGTCTCAGCAGCGTCTGTACAATTAACAAGTAGGTCAGTGTCGTCCTCAACGGGTGTGCCCAGTGCTGCTACACAACTCGTGTTTACGTTTACGACACCGGACAAAGGCAGCCCTACTAATGTCAAGCAAATCGAACTAGAATTTTGTGACACGCCGCTCGGCTCATGTGCAGCAACGCAGACGCCGGCTATCAATGTTGCACCTACGGTCACTATGGGTGGTACGTGGGCAGGATCTGGTACTACTGTTACAAGAGTGAACAGCCGTTCTACTCCTGCAACAACAAACACCCAGATTACTGTTGTTTACACTACTCCTGGTAATGAAAACAACAAGGCTGGCTTAACGATCACTGTGCCGAGTACGACAATTACGAACAATGCTACTGCCAATAAGAGTTACTACCCACGCATCCGCCTGTATAGTGATCTCGGTACGACCCTAGAATGGGCCGGCGCCGTCGCCCAAAGCACCAGTCAGACCTTGACGGTCAACGCTCGTGTACAGGAAGTCCTGCAGTTCTGCATCGGCACGACGACTGTTGACAGTGCTACCGTGCAGATCACCAATAACGCTGCCGCGAGCGTCACCACCTGTGCTGCTGCTGATGGTACAAGCATTGACTTAGGCACTGTCGACAACTCACATGTCAACGCCACGCCGGTTTCGAGCACCAACCAAGGTGACGGCCGACTCGCTTATGCCATGGTTCAGACCAACGCGCAAAACGGCGTGATCATCGGCTATCGGGCCGTGCAGGACACTTCAAGCGGCAAGCTTAAGGTGCCAGGTGCTGCCTGTAGCGGTACTGCAACGACTGACCAGTGTTTTAACAGCCAAGGTGGTACTTCAGGTACAATCACGACTGGTACTGAAAACTTCGGTATGACGGTTGCAGGAGTTAACTGTACTGACGTTGGCTCGAATTATACTTGCAACTATGCCGTTAGTGGTTCCAACCTATGTCTAAAGGCTAATTACCAGCAAACCGGCTACACCTGTGGCGCAGGTAATACTTACGTCGCAACCGCTGGCTCAAACGCAAGCGATACCAACAAGTACGCTTGGGATGATTCAGGCAGCTCGATCATCAGCATCGCCGGCTCTGACGCTTCAACCCTTAAGGTTGTTGCTAATGAAGCTTTGATGCTCAAGTTTGCGGCGACTGCCCAGATTACGACCCCAACCGGTCTGTATCAGGCACAAGCAGACTTTGTTGCAACTCCAACGTACTAAAGACATATATAGCTTTTAACAGCTTCAAAAAAGAAGAGCGGGAATACCCACCCGCTCTTCTTTTATTCGTAAAGGACACTTAAGCATAAGTAGCTCGACCTTGGGGCGCTCGAGGGGTATAATAAAAGCGCAATGCGCCTAACAAAAAAACGCCTCACAAAATTTCTTGTACTGATGGTTCTGACCGCAGCACCGCTCTTTGCGGTATTTGGACGTACTTTGGCGGCACAACTTATTACTTTCCGGTCGGTGACTATCAATACGGCTGTTCCGGGCGCCACAGTCAGTGAAGCATTCAGCTTCAGTTTGGCGTCTACAGCGGCGATTGGCTCTATCGCCTTTGAACATTGTAACAATTCGCCACTTCCAGAGGTGGCATGTATTCCGCCGGTGGGCTACACGGCTGCCGCCACCAACCTTGGTGCGCAGTCGAACAACCCTGGTTTTATTATTGATAGCGTCAACTCAACAGCCAATAAGATTATTATTAAACGTGTGCCAGCAGCGGGTGTTTTGGGTACGACGACTTATGGTTTTACGAATGTCCACGACACGACCGTATCTGGACAAACAGTGTATGTGCGTGTGTCGACCTTTGCTTCTATTGACGGGACGGGTTCAGCGATTGATTTTGGAGCCATGGCATTTGCCACGCAGGGCGGCTTTAGCGTTGGTGCCTTTGTGCCGCCCTTTTTAATTTTTTGCGTCGGCATTACTGTTAGTAGTCAATGCACGAGTTCAAATGGTTCGTTAATTGAGTTTGGTGAGCTTTCGACCAAACAAACACGGTTTGCAACTTCGCAATTTTCTGGTGCTACCAACGATCCGGGCGGGTATCAGGTGTTTGTTGATGGCCACACCATGACAGCGGGTAACCAAGTGATCCCGGCCCTCGACAGCGGCGGTTCGAGTGCGCCCGGCGTCGGGCAGTTCGGTTTTAATCTACGCAGCAACAGTATACCCTCCGTTGGGGCTGATCAAACAGGGGCGGGGACGGCCGGCATCACCCCAAATTATAGTCAGTCGAACATTTATCGGATGGCGACTGGTGATCTGTTGACCAGTTCTTCTACCTCGACTGATTTCAACATCACGACTGTTAGTTACATCGTCAACATCTCCAAGGTGCAAACGCCTGGTTCGTATGCAACCACTTTGGCGTATATCGCGACAGCGGCCTTCTAGTAATTTTCTACAACAAGACGCTCTTGCGCTCGCGGATAATCTCCAGTAAGCTTAAGCAGAAGAATATTGTATAAGGAGGGTAACGCGTGGTTTTCTCACGATTCAGAAAAGTAGTAGTGAGTCTTTTGACTTTGGGATTGGTGGCCCTACCGGCAGCACCAGCGATTGCTCAGCAGGCCAACGGTAGCGGACTGAGCATTTCACCAACACGAACGGAGCTTTCGATCAAGCCTGGACAAGCCGGCACAGTCTCAATCACACTTAAGAACGTCACAAAGGGTGCCGTCAACGCCAAGGCGCTCGTCAATGACTTTGAAGCTGATAACGAAACGGGCGAGCCGAAGCTCATCACAGACGATACCAAGCAGAGCGCTGCTAGTATCCGTAACTTCTTGCTCGGACTCGATGACATTCCGCTAAAAGCTGGTGAACAGAAAGACATCATTATTCCTGTTCAGATTCCATCTGATGCTTCACCCGGTGCTTATTACGGTGTCATTCGTTACCAAGCAGTGCCAGTTACTGAAGGCTCACAGGGTGCTGGTCAGGTTGCTTTGACAGCCAGCGTCGGCTCACTTGTTCTGATTGAAGTTCCTGGCAATATCACAGAGAAGATTCAGCTAACGAGCGTCAAAGCTTACCTGAATGGTAACTCCGGCACAATCTTTACCAAAAAACCAACAGACGTTGGTATCCACATCAAGAACCTTGGTAACAGTTTTGCCAAGCCTTTTGGCCAGGTCCAGATTCAGAACATGAGTGGCAAACAAGTTTACGCATATGAGCTGAACAACTCAACGCCACGTGGCAACATTTTGCCTAAGGCTGAGCGTACCTTCAATGATAATCTCAAGGGCATCAGTGCGCCAGGTCGCTATAAGATTGTCGCTAACATATCTTATGGCAGTGGCGGGGAAGTCCTTAATTACACCTCAACCTTCTGGTATTTGCCAGTCTGGTTGCTCATCCTCATCGCCGCGCTCGTGCTTGTTCTGGTCGGTGCAGCATTCTACCTGTTCCGCCGTTACGACTCACGATCAATCTCGCGCCGAAAGTAATATCTTTGGCTCCAAAACAACTCTGATCCGTCAGGGTTGTTTTATTTTTGGTCAGAAGTGTTGTATAGTGAGTAGCGTAAGCTTTAAAAAGAAAAAAATGGCCTTAAAACAGATACGCAACCGATTAATGATTACGCTGCTTGCCTTGTTGGTGACCTTTGCCGGCGCTATGTTTATGATGTCGCAAGCGTCATTTGCGGCTAGTAGCTCAGGGGCAGTTGGTATTACTGGTACAATCAGTGCGCCACCGCCTACTAAGGGTGCTAGCATTACCTTTCCAAACAATGGCCAGAGCTTTACGACGCTACCGGTTACAGTCACGGGTCTGTGTCCAGATGGGCTACTCGTCAAAATCTTCAAGAATAATGTGTTTTCTGGCTCAGTCGATTGTACGAATGGTAGCTATTCACTTAAAATCGACCTTTTTACCGGTACAAACGACTTGGTTGCCCGTGTCTATGATTCGCTTGATCAACCAGGACCTGACTCGAGTCTTGTGCGAGTAAGCTTTGCAGATAACAAAGAGGGAGCTGGTAGCCGCGTTAGTGTGACGAGTAACTATGCCAAGCGCGGTGCCTTTCCAAAAGAAACATTAACATGGCCAATCATCATTAGTGGTGGTAGTGGCCCCTATGCCGTCAGTGTAGATTGGGGCGATGGCAAAGCTGCCGATCTTTTCAGCCAGCCGTTCCCGGGTTCATTTGATATCAAACACGTGTATGATTCCGCTGGTGTTTATAACATCGTCGTTAAAGTCGTCGATCGTGACGGTGTGACGGCGTTCTTGCAGCTCGTGGGTGTTGGCAACGGACCACTCAGCCAAACGGGCACCAACTCCTCTAACGGGGGCACAGCCGCCTCCCAACCCGCCGGTGTCAAAACTAAGATTATCTGGCAGCCAGCCGTGGCCATCTTCCCATTCATTATCAGTACTTTCTGGCTCGGCAAAAAATACGAGCTTCATATGCTTCGCAAGAAGATTTCTCGCGGCGAACGTCCGTTTGCGGACTAGTCTCGCCCTGCATATTATTGTATAATTAACATCTTATGAAGACAGTTTTTGTGGGACTTTCCGGTGGCGTCGATAGCTCGGTCGCGGCGGCTTTGCTCAAAGAGCAGGGCTATAACGTTGTGGGCGTCTACATGAAAAACTGGAGCAGAGATCTGCCAGGCTTTCCTTGCACTTGGAAAGAGGATTATCAGGACGCAAAGCGCGTCGCAGTGCAACTGGGCATAAAATTCGAGATGTTCGACTTCGAAACAGAGTATTTCAATAAAGTCGTGCAATACATGCTCGATGGCTTTACGGCCGGCATCACGCCGAATCCCGACATTATGTGCAATCAAGAGGTCAAATTTAAGCTGTTTCTGGACGCAGCTGTAGAACGTGGGGCGGATTTTATTGCCACAGGCCATTATGCCCAGGTGAAAGATGGCAATCTTTTGATGGCTAAGGATAGCAATAAGGATCAGACGTACTTCCTGTATCGCGTCACGGAGGCAGCACTGCAAAAAACTCTGTTTCCAGTCGGCGGCTACACAAAACCAGAAGTCCGCGAACTCGCCAAAAAGTTTGGCCTAGTGACAGCGACCAAAAAAGAGAGTATGGGCATCTGTTTTGTTGGCAAAGTCGGCATTAAGGAGTTTTTGCAGCAGTTTTTGCCACCGCAAGTGCTGGGCGTTATCAAGAATCAATATGGTATGTTGATTGGTGAGCATGACGGCGCGGTCTTTTATACGATTGGTCAGCGCCACGGCTTGAGCGTTGGTGGTGGGCTGCCGTATTACGTCACTGGCAAAGATATGGCCAAGAATGAAGTCTATGTCACGACCGATTTGAATGATGAAAAACTGTGGAGCGATTCAATCGAAATTACTTCTACACACTGGATTAACGCCGAACCAACTGCCGAAGAACTGGTTGTGCGTACGAGACACCGTGGCCCACTGACTCTTGTGAAATCGCTTAAAAAACTTGAAAACGGCAATTGGAAAATTGAACTACACGAGCCTTTGCGAGCACTCAGTCCCGGCCAGTCGGCTGTCTTGTATCAAAAAGACGTCTGCCTCGGCGGCGGCATCATAATTTAGCTGGTACTTTTTACGACCTCTGTTATAATTGAGTTAAATGATAAAGATTTTCTACGCAATTGGCAGTGTGCGGGCATACGCCCCTAGGGCTCTCTCATATTTTCTCTAAAATCTTTTATAAACTAGTTTTCAGGAGGTAATTCACCCTATGGACGCACAAACTATCCGCAAAAAGTATCTTGATTTCATGGTTCGTCAAGGTCACGCCGTCATCCCACGAGCGTTATTGGTGCCATTAAATGATCCCTCTACGCTCTTTACTGGTTCTGGCATGCAGCCGCTTATCCCTTATCTTTTGGGTGAAAAACACCAAAACGGTACACGCTTAGTAGATAGCCAGACCTGTTTTCGTGCGCAGGACATTGAAGAAGTCGGCGACAATCGCCACACTACCTTCTTTGAAATGCTTGGCAATTGGTCACTTGGTGACTATTTTAAAACAGAGCAGTTACGTTGGTTTTTTGAGTTTTTGGTCGGTGAAGTCGGCCTCGACGCCAACCGCCTGTATGTGACATGCTGCAGCGGTTTTCCGGAATATAATGTGCCCAAAGACACCGAGTCGGCAGAGCTTTGGAAGCAGTTATTTAGCGAGCAGGGCATTTTAGCAAAGCAGGTTGAAATCGGCAGTGAAAAACGTGGCTATGAAGTCGGCGAGCAAGATGGTCGCATCTTCTTTTATGACGAAAAGAACTGGTGGAGCCGCAATGGCGCACCAAAAGATGTAAAAATCGGAGAGCCATGCGGCCCCGACAGCGAAGTATTTTACCTGTTTGAACAAATCAAACACGACAAAAAGTGGGGCGAATTCTGTCACCCGAACTGCGACTGCGGCCGCTATATGGAAATCGGTAACTCGGTCTTCATGGAATATCTCCGCACTGAGGCTGGTTTTGAGAAGCTACCGGCGCAAAACGTTGACTTTGGTGGTGGTCTCGAGCGCATCGCCACGGCTGCCATAGACAGTCCAGATGTCTTCAAGATAAGTATTCTGTGGCCAATTGTCGAAGAAATACAGAAGTTAAGCGGGAAGTCATATGAAAGTCATACCGAAAGCATGCGCGTCATCGCCGATCACCTGCGTGTCGCCACTTTCTTGGCCGTTGATGGTGTTGTCCCAAGCAACAAAGAGCAGGGGTACGTGATGCGCCGCTTGGTGCGCCGAGCTATTCGCCAAGCCTTCGAACTCGGTATTGAGCAGAACTTTGTGGAGCAGATTGTTCCTGTTATTGCCGATCTATACGTTAACGACTTTCCGGAAGTTGCCGAAAACCGTGCCAAAGTGATTGAAGTCCTTTCCCGCGAGGAAAAGATCTTTCGCCAGACACTGCGCAAAGGCATTCATGAATTTACGAAACTGACCAAAGACGGCCTGAACGGTGATGTCATATTTATGCTCTACGATACATACGGTTTCCCGGTAGAATTAAGCGTCGAAGAAGCTTTCAAGCAAGAAGTAAAAACCTCCAAAAACTGGCGCCAAGAATTCAATGCCAAAATGAAAGAACAGCGTGAGCGCAGTCAAACCGCTGCCAAAGGTACCTTCAAAGGCGGCCTTGGCGGTCAAACTGAACAGCACAAAAAGTACCACACGGCGACACACTTGATGTATCAAGCACTCCGAACAGTCTTGGGTGATCATGTGGTTCAAAACGGCTCAAACATCACCGAAGAACGCCTGCGCTTTGACTTCAGCCACCCCGAAAAAGTCACCCCAGAACAACTCAAGCAGGTCGAAGACATTGTCAACGAACAGATTGGCAAGGACCTCAAAGTTAGTTTTGCTGAATATCCCACCAAAGTTGCCCGTGAAGACATGGGTGCCCTCGGCCAGTTCGGCGACCGATACGGAGACACCGTTAAAGTCTACAAAATGATTGCTGATGGTGCAGAGAAGCCATTCAGTTTCGAAATCTGTGGTGGCCCACACGTCGACCACAGTTTGCAACTGTTTGAAGATGGTAAGAAGTTCAAAATCCTGAAAGAAGAAGCCAGCTCAGCTGGCATCCGCCGCATCAAGGCCGCCTTAGTTTAACGATAAATTGCTTTTGACTGGCCGTAATTCGATGCGCCACAACCCACGGTAGCGGTTTGTATCTGTTATTGGCCTCACCGGTTTCTTATGGATGGTACCGGACATACTCATCAGACGAGCCTGTTTATTGACCGTCGTCCAGTCTTTATCCAGTATGGCAGCAGCATCTTCTTCGCAAAGGTTGACAGCTTGGTCAGAAAAGATGATTTCCATACTCTTTCCGTGAAAGTCACGCTCATTTAGGCTGAGGATATTTCGCGGAAAGGCCGATACCAAAAGTAAGGTAGTGTCGCGTGCGACCACCCTGTCGACATGTGGTACTTCGTTGTCAGCATCCAAGATCACACTCTGCTTCTCGTCCCGAACCCGAAATACGCCATGTTTTATCTCAAAATCGTCGAGCAACGGCGTCAATAATTTATGTGTTTCCTCGAGAGTCTCCTCGATACGTTCAATAATAGGCTGTGGCCATATGGCACGTTGGTAGTCTCGCAAAAGTAGTAGTCCACTGTCTGATTTCTCGAAGTTAAATGCAGTCTCATGACTATCGCAGCCAGGGAGTCCTTGAGGATAGTACTGCTCAAATTCAGTCATGATCTTATCGACAGACAGCTCACCGATGCTCACGGCTACTTTTTGACGGAAACGGAACGTATCACTGTCGGGCTGGAAGTCGGCACCTTGTAATGCTTGGGCGCCCGCAAGCAGACTTTCGGGACCGACCACAGTCGCAACAGAGTTCATTACTATATTATATCATAAATATGCCAAATAATAAAGCATCCGGTAAAGCCCGTCTCCCATGGTACAATAGAGCGGATATGCTTAAGCAAATTAAAGGGGTGAGCAAGAACGCACTCGCCAAAGTGCAGAGGGTCCGCTTGCTAAAAAAGGCTGCTGGCAATTATGTGGTGGGCCTCGATATTGGGACCGAAAACGTTAAGGCGCTGATTGCTCGGATTGACGAGGATGGGATCGAAATCGTTGGCGTGGGTCGGGCGCACCAGAATCTGGCCGATATGCAGGCCGGTGCAATTGCTGATATTGCCGCGGTGACCACGAATTGTGATGCTGCTTTGGCAGAAGCTGAAGAACAAGCTGGTTTGAGTGCTCGCAGTGCAGTGATCGGTATTGCTGGGGAGCTTGTGAAGGGTACCACGACTTCTGTACGTGTGAGTCGTAAAGATGCCCAAAAACCTTTAGATGCCGCCGAAGTTGAGAAGATAGTTGGTTTAGTGCAGCAACGAGCGCTGGAACAAGCCAAAAAACAGCTCGCTCTCGAGCTTGGTGGCAAAGAAGTCGAAGTCCGACTCGTCAACAGCGCACTCGTCCGTATGCAGATAGATGGTTATGACGTGACGAGTCCAATTGGTTTCCAGGGCCGTGAAGTGCTCGTTCAGCTATACACGGCGTTTGCGCCAATGATTCATATTGGTGCGTTGGAACGTGTCGCAGCCGAACTAGACCTCGAATTATTAGCGGTTGCGGCTGAACCTTTTGCCGTCGCACGAGCCGTTATTGGTGATGACGAAGGCAAAACGACCAGTGCGATTCTGATGGATGTCGGCGGTGGTACGACCGATATCGCGGTTGTGAATGAAGGCGGTGTTGAGGGGACCAAGATGTTCGGCATCGGCGGCCGGGCCTTTACGCGCGGCATCGAACGCACCATGGGCATCACCTTCCCACAGGCTGAGACAGTCAAACTAGGCCTCGGCAGCGGCAAAATCCCAACCCAAAAATTACCTACCATAGAAAAGTCCCTCAAAAGTACCCTTTCCGTCTGGTTAAGTGGGGTCGAACTGGCGCTCGGCGAGTTCACAATCGATACCATGCCAAACAAGTTGTTGCTCTGCGGCGGTGGCGCTTCGCTTGATATGCTCCACGAAGCGCTCGAGGAAGGTGCGTGGTACAAAGAACTGCCATTTACGCGTCGTCCACAAGTCCAGTACATGCACCCTGAGGATGTTGTGGGAATTGTTGATTCGACAGAAACACTCAAAGATCATACCTTTATTACGGCCATGGGACTGCTGCGTGTTGGTGCTGACACACTGGTGAGCAGCGGCGCTACAGGCTCAGGCCACAGTATCAAAGATCGACTAAACAGGTTGTTAAAGGTTTAAAATGGCTGGCACAAAAGACGTCGTCTACATCGATATTGACGAAGACATTACGAGTGTAATCAATAAGGTAGAAGCCAGCGATGACAAGGTCGTTGCATTAGTTTTGCCGAAACGCGCGACAGTGTTTCAGAGTACCATCAATATGAAGCTGCTGAAGAAATCCGCTGCATCTTTGCACAAAAGCCTCGTATTGATTACGAGCGATACAAGTATATATCCGCTAGCTGGTGCTGCCCGGTTGCACGTTGCCAAGTCACTGCAAAGCAAACCGACGATTCCAGCTTCACCACACGTAACAAGTGACAGTGGTGTTATTACCAGTGATGAGTTTGCAGATGCACCCGAAACTGGTACTGTTCCTTCCGAAACAAGCGCCGCCGCAGCCGCTGTCACCGATGATGTCATTGAGCTTGATAACACCGAAAAAGCCAGCAAAAAAGACAAGTCAGATTTAGCTGCCGGAGTTCCAGTACATAAGAATCGCAAATTAATGGTGCCAAACTTCAACCGTTTCCGGGTCAAAGTATTTTTGAGTATTCTGGCCGTTGTCCTACTCGTCGTCGGCTGGGTGTTTGGCTATATTATTTTGCCAAAAGCAAAGATTACCATCAAAACTGATGCTACCACCATGCCTGTATCATTCCAATTTACGGCTACAACAGCGGCGACTACGCTCGATAAAGACAAATTGATTATTCCTGCTAAGCAGGCCGAAAGCAAGAAGACCGACAGTGAAAAAGTCCCCGCAACCGGTAAACAGGATCAGGGCACAAAGGCCACTGGCACAGTCAATATGTTCAACTGTAACCGAGATGATAAATTGAGCGATACCGACCATCTTGTGCCCTCCGGCACGAGTATTAACGACTCGAGTGGCCATACTTTTATTACAAAAGAAGACGTAAATGTGCAACCCAGCGGGTACAAGCTTGACGGCACCTGTAAATCAGACAAGCCATCGAACCCGGTTGACGTCACTGCGCAGAACGCCGGTGGTGAATACAATCTCAGCACACGCACTTATGTTGTGTCTGGCTATTCGACCATCAGCGCCGTCGACAGCACTGGCATGGGTGGTGGCACCAGCAAGATTGTTACTATCGTAACCACAGATGATGTTGTCGGCGCCCAAGCTAAGTTGACCGGTCGTCAGAAATCCGTTGCGATTGGCGAACTGGATGCGCAGTTGAACACCGCGGGTGGCATGGCCCTTGACCAAACACTTGATGAAGGCGCACCAGCCTTCACGCAGTCAGTCGGAACAAACCAACCAGCGAGTGACGTCACCGTTACAGCGGTTACGGTCTATAAGATGTTGGGAATCGCTAAAACTAATTTGAAGACGCTCGTCGAAGCCACTGTTACTAAATCGATCACCAGTAGCAAAGAAAAAATCCTGAACAATGGACTCGACAATAAGAGCCTGCAGCTATCGTCAAAAAAGAGTGCTAGCGAACAGACCTTGAGCCTTTCTACGACCGCGACCGTCGGACCGGACATCGACATTGCCTCAATTGCCAATGAATCGGTCGGCAAGAAACGCGGCGACATCATCACTGCACTTTCTTCGCGTGATGGCGTAAAAGATGTTACCGTAACATATAGCCCATTCTGGGTTTTGCAAACACCAAAGAAAGCCTCAAAGATAACCGTCGTTATTGACCAAGCCAATGCAACAAAATGATAGTCTAGGGGTGGTGCTTGCGCTGGACATAGGTGATGTCCGGATAGGTGTGGCACGCGCTCATAGTTTTGCTCGTTTAACTGAGCCACTCGAAATCATTGATCGGAGCAAGGTTGATGCCATTGCTCGTATAAAAACAATAGTTGCCGAAGAAGGTGCTACAGTTCTCGTGATTGGTATGCCGGCCTACAAAAGTGGCCAAGAGGGTCCGCAGGCAGCAACCGTACGTGAGTTCGCCAAGGCACTTCAGGTAGCGGTGGCATTACCGCAAAAATTTGTTGATGAATCATTTACGAGTCTTGAAGCTGATGCATTTATGGCCAGCGGCCGCTCCAAGGGCCAGACCAGCAACGATGCGCTGGCCGCCTGTCTGATTCTGGAGCGTTATTTTGAGGAGGGTGCTCATGTATAGTCTTAAAAAGCGTAGTAATCGCGGACGTCATTTCGTTTTCGGATTTCTGTTTGTAATTCTGACTGGCCTCATCATTGCCGCAGTCCATGTACGCGGTATCTACAATAAAGATATTCAAGCGACATCGAGCAACCAGACGGTTTCAATTATCACTATTAACAGTGGTAGCTCAGTCAATGAGGTCGCCCTCTTGCTGCAGAATAAAGGGCTCATAAAAAGCGCCTGGGCGTTTGAGTGGTACGTCAGAAGCCATAATGTTCGCAACAAGCTACAAGCTGGCAGTTATGCCTTTACGCCATCAATGACCGTGTCACGCATCGTCGATCTCATGACGACCGGCAAGGTGGCAACGGATCTATTTACGATTCTCCCGGCACAACGTCTTAACCAGATTCAGGCAGCCTTTGTGAAGGCTGGATTCAGTGTTGATAGCGTTGAGCGAGCTTTTACGCCGGCACAGTATAATAGCTTGCCAGCGTTGACTGATAAGCCAAAAGAGGCTAGCCTCGAAGGCTATCTGTATCCTGACAGCTTTGAAAAATCCGCTGCTACGACGCCAGAAATGATTCTAAAAGGCTCACTCGATGAAATGGCCAAAGCGTTATCGCCAGATGTGCGGGCCGGCTTCACTCGGCAGGGGTTGACCGTCCATCAGGGCGTAACACTGGCCTCGATTGTCGAAAAAGAAATTTCCAGCACGGCCGACCGTCAGAAGGTGGCGCAGGTTTTCCTAAAGCGACTGAAGAGTGGCATGATGCTCGGATCTGATGTGACGGCGTATTACGGCGCTGATCAGGCAGGCCTCAATCACTCGGTTAACTCTGATACACCATACAACACTCGAATACATGGCGGTCTGCCGCCAGGACCAATCGGCAACACGAGCAACTCATCTCTACAGGCCGTGGCGACACCTGCCCTCACCGACTATCTCTACTTTGTGGCAGGAGATGATGGCATCACTTATTTCTCGAAAACTCTAGACGAGCACAATGCCAATGTGGCCGCTCATTGCCATAAACTGTGCGCAGAATAACAGGGGTAGGGTTGACGCTGCAGGGTATGCTTTGATATACTTAAGCACATTAACCTCTGTACTTGTCAAATAATACGGCCAAGAGGTTAACAGGAGTAGTCTATTCGTAACCAACAATCTGCGAACGGTGTGAAGCAATTAGCTCATTCCTATCAAGTTGTCGGCACCCAAATTACCCGGACCAGCCGGAAGGTGAGTCGTACTTTTAAGAAGCGGCTCATTCGCTATGGGCTCGTGACGTTGAATTTTACAATTCTTATTGCCGTTGCCATATTTATCTTCAAGAATCCCCACAGTAGCTCTGCCGTCAAGCAGGGCTCTTTAAATGAGCAATCAAGTGTCGCTCAGGTACTGAATCCCTTAGATGAACTGTCGAGCGCCGATATTGCAGTCCAAGTGGCACGATTAACCAGACTGCCCGAAACCCCATCTGTTAAAAACAACGCCGACAGTCAGAACGAACAGCTAAACGTTGTGCCATCAGGCAATCAGACGGTCACGATGCCACAGATTGTTTCAACAGCCCTCAAATCTAAGAAAGACATCAAAACATATGTCTCGAAAGACGGTGACACGGTCTCTTCGCTCGTCTCACAGTTCGGCGTCACCAGCGACAGTATCAAAGGATCGAATGGTCTGACGAGTGATGCACTGCAAACAGGTAAAACACTCTACATTCCTCCAGTTACAGGCCTCGTCTACCAAGTAAAAGCCGGTGATACAGTTGATTCACTGGCAACCAAGTACCGCGCCAACAAAGATCAAATTGTTGCCGACAACGATACTGACGTCGACGGGTTGAAGGTCGGTGAATACGTCTTGCTGCGTGATGGAACAATTCCGGCGCCAGTAGTGTCCTATGCAGCGAGCAGTAATGCGACGAGCTATGCCTGGGGTGGCAGTGCTGTTTATAATGGTGGCGGCAATGGCTATGATCCCGGCTGGTGTACTTGGTATGTCTCAATCAGAAGGAACCAGTTAGGTCGTCCTGTTCCAAGCAACCTCGGGAATGCTTATAGTTGGTATCGAATCGCCAAAGCCCAAGACCTGCCTACCGGCCTTGCCCCTGCAGTCGGCGCTGTCGCGGTAAACGAAGGTGGCAACCACGTCATGGTCGTTGAGCAAGTGAATGGCGATGGCACTTTCTGGGTGTCCGAAATGAATTCTCACGGGCAGGCTAGTATCGGCGACCCGTCACCAGCTGGCGGCTTTTATCGCATTGACTGGAAGTTGGAGCCTGGCGTCGGCAACCTTAAGTTTGTGTATTAGAATAAGCGCTCGCTTTTTACCTCTGTTAATGGTATAGTTAACTATAATGTTTATAGATAAGACGACTGTCCGCTTTAAGGCGGGTGAAGGCGGTAATGGGATTGTCAGCTTCCGCAGGGAACGCTATGTTGCCTATGGGGGCCCTGATGGTGGCGATGGTGGTCATGGTGGCGATGTCGTTTTACTGTCGAGTTTTAATCAAAATACCCTCGCTAATTTCCGATTTCAGAAAGAATTGAATGGTGGTAGCGGTAAGCCGGGCCAGAGTTCGGACAAGCACGGTCGCAATGGTGCTGATCTGATAGTCGAAGTCCCGGTCGGCACGGTTATCTACGCCGAAGACGAACACGTGCTCGCTGATATGACTGAGGATGGGCAGAAGACCGTTCTAGCGCATGGCGGTCACGGTGGCTTCGGTAATGCCCACTTTACTTCGAGTACTCGTCAAACCCCACGCGTCGCCGAAAAAGGCGAACCCGGCCAAGAATTCATGGCTACGATGGAACTCAAGATGATTGCTGATGTCGGTCTCGTTGGCTTGCCAAACGCCGGCAAATCGACTTTTCTTGCTTCGCTCAGTAACGCCAAACCCGAGATTGCTGATTATCCTTTTACGACGCTCGTCCCAAATCTCGGGATCGTGCCAGTAAATAAAGAAAACTCATTACTCGTCGCTGATATACCGGGATTGATTGAAGGTGCCAGTGAAGGCAAGGGCCTTGGCGATGACTTCCTACGACATATCGAACGTACAAAAGTCCTGGTGCATCTGGTTGATGCCTGGAGCGAGGATGTATGTGCCGCCTACAAAACAATTGTTGGTGAGCTCAAAGCTTACAAGATTGATCTGTCTGGCAAGCCACAGCTCGTTGTACTGAGTAAAATCGATGGACTTGATCAAGATATCATTGATGACCAGGCGAAACAGCTCAAAAAAGTCGTGCCAAAGGGCCAGCAGATCTTCGCGATCTCGGCGCTGAGTCATACCGGCACGCAAGAGCTCCTCTACGCAGTGTTAAAGGTCGTCCAGGAAGCCCGTGAAACCGAGTTGGAAATTGCTGAAAACACTTTGCCGGTGATCGGTATTAAAGAAGACGAATACGCCTGGCGCATCACGAAGGAAGAAGATATCTTTGTAGTCCGTGGCCGTAAAATCGAGCGCTTTGTGGCCCGTGCCCACACCGATACTGAAGAAGGTGAACGCCGTATTCGCGACATCATGGGCAAAATGGGTATACTCTCCGGTTTGCAGCGCGACGGTATCGAAGCTGGTCAGAAAATCCGGATTGCTAACTACACTACGGAGTACTAAGCAGTGGACAGCAATGAGCTGTTAAAAACTCGCATCAAGAAAATCGGTGGTGGCGGGACGACAGGCAACTGTGTGCTGTATGTTATGAGCCGAGATCAGCGAGTGCTAGATAATCATGCTTTGCTGGCAGCCCAAAAGCACGCTCTGGCAAAAAAACTGCCACTGGCAGTGGTTTTTTGCCTACTACCAAAAACTGGTATCCGTGCCCGCGAGCACTACGGATTTATGCTCAAAGGTTTACGTGAAGTTGAGGCCAGTTTGGCCACGCTCAATATTCCATTTATGATGCTCATTGGCAGTGCATACGAGCGTCTCGGCGGTGTGTTTTATCACGTGAAGCCGGATGCCGTTTATTTTGATTTCAACCCACTGCGTGGTCCGCAAAAGTTACAAAAAGCCTTAGCTAACGACGCGAATTTTCCGTGTTACGTGGTCGATGCCCATAACGTGGTGCCTATCTGGGTCGCCAGTCAAAAAATGGAGGTTGGAGCACGCACTTTGCGCCCAAAAATCCATCGACTTCTAGCGACGTATCTGGTTGAACCAGAACGACCTCAAATGCATCCATACGCCTGGGTCGGACCAGTTATCGAACTGGCGTTATTGGATGCGCACGTCAAAGAAGTTCTCAAAGCACTTAGAAGCAATGGCACAAAAAGTATGTTTGAAAGCGGTGAGACGGCGGCACGGAAAGCCTTCGAAAGATTCAAAAATTCTGGGCTTAAAACGTACGCCGAAGACCGAAATAATCCAACAAAAGACGGACTTTCCAACCTGAGTCCCTATCTACATTTTGGGCAGATCAGTAGCTTGCGAGTGGCGCTGGAAGCAAGTAACGAGACACTAATTGAAGAAATGATTATACGTAAAGAACTGAGTGACAATTGGTGCTACTACAACGAAAACTATGACAAGCTGGAAGGTGGTCCGCAGTGGGCTCAGAATAGCCTCGCCAAACACGCGAGCGACACGCGAGAATTCCTCTACACGATAGAAGAATTTGCAGCCGCCAAAACACACGATCCGGCCTGGAACGCTGCTCAAAAACAGCTTACAGCAACCGGTAAAATGCATGGTTATATGCGTATGTATTGGGCCAAGAAAGTCCTGGAGTGGTCAGCCAGTCCCAGGCAAGCGATTGAAATTTTAATCTACCTAAACGATTTTTATAGCCTTGATGGTGGTGACCCAAACGGCTACACCGGTATCATGTGGAGTGTTGTCGGCGTGCATGACCGACCTTGGGGTGAACGGCCAGTCTATGGCGTGATACGTTGTATGGTATACACTGGTCTCAAGCGAAAGTTTGATGTCGCTGCTTACGAAGAGGCCTGGAACGTATGACAACTTACTATTTTTATGACACTGAGACCACCGGCATACGAGCTAGCAGTGGGCGCGTCATGCAGTTTGCCGGCGTTCGTACCAATCATAAACTGGAGCAAATTGGCGAGCCGGATGACATACTGATTAAACTGAGCCCAGATATTCTGCCAGAACCGGACGCGATCTTGGTGCACGGCGTCACCCCGCAGGAAGCCGACCGCGACGGCATCACCGAAGCAGCCTTCTGTCGCTATTTTCAAGAGAAGATTGCCGTGCCAGAAACAGTCTTCGTAGGCTTTAATAGTGTCCGTTTTGACGATGAATTTGTACGCTATATGATGTACCGCAACTTTTTTGAACCCTATGAATGGCAGTGGAAAGATGGTCGTGGTCGCTGGGATTTGCTGGATATGCTACGCATGATGCGGGCGCTGCGTCCGGATGGCATTGAGTGGCCGTTTGGCGAAGATGGCCGACCGACTGTAAAATTGACGTCGATGACTGAAGTGAATGGTCTTGATCATGAAAATGCTCACACCGCCATTGCTGATGTGCAGGCGACCGTTGCCCTGGCGCGTTTGGCGCGTCAAAAGCAGTCAAAATTATATGAGTATCTACTGGGAATACGCGGCAAACGTGATGTCGCCAAAGTGGTTGAAAGTGGCGAGCCGTTTGTCTATACCAGCGGAAAATATCCGAGTGAATTTCACAAGACGACACTTGTTTCGATGTTATTCAAAAAGCCGAAGCGCGACGCCGCGATTGTCTATGATTTGCGAACTGATCCAACACCATACTTGCAGATGTCTGTCGAAGAACTGGCCGAAGCCTGGGGTCGCGAATACGGCGAAGAAGGCATCAGACTACCCATAAAGACATTGCAGTATAACCACTGTCCAGCAATCGCCCCAAAGGCTGTACTTGACGTCGCCAGTCAAGAGCGAATCGGGCTTGATCTTGAAGAAGCTTCAAAGCACCTCGCTATCCTGAAAGCGAACCAAGCCTTCATTGATCATCTTGGCGAAGCGCTCGGGATTATGGACGATAAGCAGACTGCCTTGCAGTTGGCGTTCGTGGACACACACGTCGACACGCAACTATATGATAGTTTTTGGAACGACCGTGATCGTGCATTGCTCGGTGTTGTCCGTGAGCATTCTCCGGCTACGTTGGGTGAGCTGCTGCCAAAATTGACGAGTAAGCGCATGCAAAAAATGCTACCCCTGTATAAAGCCCGCAACTATCCGGAATTCTTAACGCCCGAAGAACACGACGCGTGGGAAGTTTATCGTCAAGAGAAGTTATTGCTTGGTGGTACTGACAGTGCCTATGCACGATTTGTAAATCGCTTGCAGGAGCTCGCAGTTCAGCGCAGCAGCGAACGAGATCACTATCTTCTGACAGAGCTACAGTTATACGCTGAGTCGATTGCGCCAGAAACAGACTAGAGTGTGATGAGCTCGAGTTGGATAAACTGAACTCTTTTGGTGAAGGCACGACGAATGGCACGGCGGAACAGAGCATACATCAAACGCGCAATAATTACACTGCCCAGAATATTAAGAATCGATGTCAGGTCGACGTATGTTTGAGTGCCTGGAATTTGCCCTAAGACGATAAATTGTAACACTAGATGCCCCCGCGAACCTAAACTTAAATATGAAGTGCGAAAAACAGCGCAGCTGTTTGTAGTAAATTTGTTACTCTGTTGGCTTATGAGTAAGTACAGACATTTAATGCGGGTAGAGCGTATAGAAATTGGCATATTGTTACGTAAAGGCTATTCG
>JBBQVE010000010.1:0-55482 GCA_038211855.1 Saccharimonadales bacterium (SeqCode) | reverse complement strand
TCTAGACTACAAAACAGCACGAGAAGTATACCTAGCAAACCAACAGGAGGCACTAAATGCATAGCTACATAAACAAAAACGAGCCTAACGGCTCGTTGTCTCGCAATACCTTACCTGTCGCACTTGAGGGTTGTGGACAGGATGCTTATAAATAGGCATTTTATAACATAAATGATACACTTTCCTAGATGGCATTAATCATAGAACAAGACCCCCAACTCATAGACATAGATTTCGAGATGGAACGGGCACGACAAATTGCAATAGCTGGCGACGCTGCAACAATCGGGCATCTCATTATGGCAGCACCAGCCGTCGCATTAATCTTTAAAAATGAGGAGCCAACTTGGGTTGAGACTGGCGTGCAATTTGTTGGTAGTATTCTCGACAAAGTTGATGGAACACTGAAACGAAAAGCCGTTAAACTAGGTGTCGGTATCTTATTCCCCGATCAAGTTGATGAAGTAAAAGAAAATGGTCTCACTAAAGAGATGTGGGCGACTCTAAACGAATATGGAATCGTCGATCGGCCCGTCCTTGATGCCACAATAGATAAAATCTACTATCATAGTGTTCTCTCTGCACTTATTATCCGAGCCAAAAAGAATGGTCACACTCATACCGTCAAAGCACTGGAAGCGAATTTGTTAACATCTGTTGAACGAGATATCGATATGCACCTCACGCGTCAAGATGCAAAGGAAAATGGTCTCAAGACTAACGCTATTCGTATTAATCAATGGAAGACTGTCGTTCATAGCTCAGGAATGGGCGTTCTTATGTCACCAGTTGCTAAAAGTCCTGTTGGACGAGCAATTGGCGTCGGGATAGTATCTGCCGGAACTGGTTTGGGGAAAATTGGCCTCAGTAAATACAAAAAACAAGTGCGCGAAGGTAAAGATGTTAACGCTCGACGAAAAGCTATGAGAGTCGTTTCCTAAAATCGTTCGGGGTGGTAGTTGGTCGGTGCTTTGCGTAAGTAGTAGTCGATTTCATCGGCAGTCAGCAGTCCGGCCTGTGCGCCGACGTGCTGAACGACGTTCATGGAGTTGATTGGCGCCCACAAAAGTGCAGCTTCGAGAGTTGCGCCCTTGATTATGGCAGCAACCAAAGTTGCAGCAAAGCTGTCGCCCGCCCCGGTGCGCTCAACCGGTGGTCCTGGGTCGGGATAATTCGGCATTTTAAAGCGATTTTCGCCGTCGCTGGCATATGCACCGTCTGGACCATCAGTAATCACGACGATTTTCGGCCCATAGCCGTGTAACCGGTTTATCAGATCATGCAGATCATTGTAATCGCCGCCAGTCACAATCACAGCTTCTTCACGGTTCAATATGATTACTTCAGTGCGTTGGTAGATTCGCTTAAGTCGTTCAACACCAGCTTTCATCTGGAAAGTACCAGGCTGGAAGGCCATCTTGACCTCTGGATTCTCTTCGAGCCACTCAGCGACCTCATCATGATATTCGATGGCATTATCGCTGACACTGCTAAAGTAGACCCATTTTGGGATATCGTGGACGCGGAAGCGTGGCCAGTGATATTCATATTCTTCGTGCTTAATAAGGATCGTTCGCTCGTCTTTGTACCAAAGGACGTAGTGATAATTGCTAACTTTGCCGTGGTTGATATGGACGAAGCGGCTGTCGACCTTCTTTTCGTGCAGCGAATTGATGATGTCGCGACCCCAAGCATCTGCGCCAACATTGGCAACTAGCCCGGCGTGCAGGTTGAGCTTAGCGAAGGCGACAGCTGCGTTGGCAGCATTGCCGACGGCTTCAATCACTTCGGCATGGTCAAACGGCACTTTCATACCATAGGGCATTGCGAGCACCTTGTTGCCGTGTTCGTCTTTGTATGTCCAAGCCTGATCATCTAAAAGTTTTACGAAGGCATCGGTGACGACATCACCAATGGCGAGTACATCAATCTTATGTTCAGTCATTACGGGCGGGCCTTTCCTGCACTGTTAAACAGATCTATTTTTGATTCAACGACGGCTTGGACTGCGTCTTCGACTTTGCCCATGAGTTTCACGACAGCATATTCAGTCTTATTATCAGCAAGTTCTTTTTCGAGGGTGTCGCGGTAAGCTTTGCGCATATCACTGTTTATATTGATTTTCTGGACGCCAACTTTGACAGCTTCTACAAAGTAGTGGCCAGGTGTGCCACTGCCGCCGTGGAGGGAGATATTGCAGTCTAACGATTCACGAATTGTCTTAAGCAGTTCGATGTCGAGCACCTTCGGAGTTGGGTAGACACCGTGCAGATTACCAATGGCAGCTGCATAAGTATCGATGCCTGTCGCTTCAACAAATGATTTAGAACCTTCAGGTGTACTGAACGTCTTCTTAATTTCTGCAAAATCAATATCTTCAGTGTGAACATTTGAAGAGCCACCAAAGTAGTGCGGCTCACTTTCGACCAGCGCGCCGGTCAACTTTGCCCACTCAACAACTTGTTTGGTAGCGTCAATTATATCCTGTTCGCTGGCGTCGTGATTAGCCTGGGAAACATCGATGTGGATGAATTCAAAACCGGCCTCTATTCCATCAATTGCATCAGCTACGGTTGGACTGTGATCAAGATTGATGTACATCTCAACACCATGTTCACGTTTGTAGTTGTCGACCATATCGCGAACATTGTCGAGACCAAGTGCATCGACTTCACCCTTACTGACTTCTACAAGCACTGGCGAGTTCTTGGCTTTGGCAGCCTTAATGACCGCAATCAATGTTTCCTGGTTATCAAGGTTAAAAGCACCAACCGCGAATCTTTCGGTTCGAGCGCGAGCCATGAGCTCACGCGCTTTGTAACAGTTATCTCGTATCTGTCTCAGCGATAAAGGCATCTAGAATTTTTCCCACCACTTATTTGTCTTAAGTGTAACCGTTAAACCTTATGCTTACAAGAAAATTATTTTCGCTTGATGATTTCGTGGGCAGCCATGGCGATGTGTTTGCCTGTCAGACCGAAGAACTCAAATAATTCACTTGGTGTACCGGACTCGCCGAAGCGGTCACGCATGCCCATGCGCCTCAGGGGGACTGGGCACTCTTCTCCAAGAACTTCAGCCACGGCGCTACCAAGACCACCATTTATCTGGGCTTCTTCGATAGTAATAACCGCGCCGGTCTTGCTGGCGCTTTCGACCACCGTTAAGCCGTCAAACGGCTTAATTGAACTCACGTTGATCACCTCGGCATCGATGCCGTCTTTAAAGAGGATCTCAGCAGCTAAGAGTGCTTGGGCGACCATTGTGCCACAGGCACAGATGGTCACATCTTTGCCCTCAGAGAAGATTTGTGCCTTACCAATTTCAAATGGCGTCTCTTTGGTTGTAAATACCGCCGAAACATCCCGCGCAATACGGATATAGCCTGGGCGTGGGTCTTTAGCGAGTGCGAGCGTGGCTTTTTCGGCCTCAACACTGTCGCACGGCACCAAAACCACATTATTGGGCAGGCAGCGCATCAGAGCAATGTCTTCAAGCATTTGATGGGTCGCGCCATCAGGACCTGTCATCAAACCGGCGTGCGATCCAACGATTTTCACAGGCATATTGTTGAGACAAGCCGTTGTTTTGTACTGTTCCCAGTTGCGGCCTGGACTAAAAGCAGCGTAGCTGCTCGTAAATGGGATTTTGCCCATCCGAGCCATGCCACTGGCAACCGTGACCAAGTTTTGTTCGGCAATACCGACTTCAATGTACCGTTCGGGGAATTCCTTGGCAAACACATTTATAACGGTAGATTCGGTGAGATCAGCACAGAGCGCCACGACATTTTCGTCGTCTTTACCTGCTTGCAGCAGTCCACGGCCAAAGCCTTTACGGATAGCCTCTTGTTGAATATCTTCGCCCAAAATATCAAGAATATGCATATTACTCATGTTCGCTCCTGATTCTTCCTTCAAGCGTTCGTAGTTCATGTAGCGCGACTCTCGCCTGTTCGTTCTTTGGCGGGGCACCTGCGACATCAGCTAACCCAACCGGGATACCGTGCCAGTGATAATCAGATTCCATAAAATCAACACCTTTGCCAGGTACAGTGTGGGCGATAATCATGACCGGTTTTTCGACGATGGCCCGCGCCATTGCAGCAGCGTCAATAAACGCATCAATGTTATTGCCGTCAACTTCGATGACGTGCCAACCGAACATCTCCCACTTGCCGCGCAAATCTTCGAGTGGCATTACATATTCGGTCGTACCATCAATCTGAATATTATTTCGATCCGTAATGGCTATCACGTTGTGCAGATCATATTTGCTCGCCAGCATGGCAGCTTCCCACACATTACCTTCGTTCTGTTCACCATCGCCCATGACAACGTACACCCAGCGGTGGAAATCTTTATTGATTTTCATGGCAAGCGCCATACCACACGCCTGACTCAAACCACAGCCAAGTGGACCACTGGTGTTTTCGAGGCCTGGTAGGCGTTCGCGTTCGGGATGCCCCTGCAACCGGCTACCAAATTTACGCAGCGTTGAAAGTTCCGAGACATCAAAATACCCAGCGTGTGCCATTGTGGCGTATTGCACCGGTACGCAGTGGCCGTTGCTGAGCAGTAGGATGTCGCGTTGTTCCCACTCCGGCTCTTTTGGATCGAACTTGAGAATATCAAAGTACAGTGCAGTAAAGATATCGGCCAAACCTAGTGGACCGGCGCTGTGGCCGCTACCAGCTTTTTCGAGACTCTTAATAATATCCTCGCGGATTTTGGTTGCCATAATTTCAAGGTCTTCGAGTGAGCGCTTTTTACTATTGAAGTTTTTTGCCATGTAATGAAGCCCCTATCTTGCTTATGATTGTAGCAACTGCAGCAGGTTATTGTAAGCATTGACTGGATCAGATGAACCATGGATAGCTCCACCCGTGTTCAAGACATCAACACCACCATCAGCCAGCGCGCGAATATTTTCTGCATTAATGCCGCCGTCCCAGCCGATTTCAATATCTGGTCGCAAAGCGCGGATTTCACGGACTTTTTCGAGCAAACCTAGATCGGCGACGCCGCCGTGATGACCTAACTTACCGGAGAACACCAACACGTGATCGATCACATTTATATACTGATTGAGTTTGGCGACAGGAGTATCGTGCAGCAGAGCAATGCCAACTCTTATACGTTCTTCGTGAAGTTCGTGCACAAAACTCGCTACGTTCTCGGCTTCTTCATGCACGATTACCAAATTCGGATGATGTGCGATAACGTCTTGAAGGACGTTCATCGGGCGACGATACATGATGTGTAGATCAGCCAGCATCGATTTTGGCCACCTGGATTCATTCACAGAAGGAGATAACGTCGGCGCAAAATCACCATCCATCAGATCAATATGGATGCGCTTGGCAAAGGCAACAACACTATGTAGCTGAGTGCGGTATTCCTCAACACTATAAGCCGTAATTGTTGGGCAAATCTCACTCATAGTGAATCAAGTTGCTCTGTGCGGCGGACATGGCGAGAAATTCCGCCAAATGGTACCGACAACCAAAGATCGACTGCTTGCTCGATGTCTTGCTGGCTCAAAAAGCGGGCGCCGAGGCTCAAGATATTGGCGTTATTATGTTGACGGCTAAGTCGCAAAATCTCAAAACCGTCTTCAGCCGGCGTACCTTCGGCATCGATCGGTGCAACTGCAATAGCCGGACCGTAATAGACAGTACATCTCACTCCTTTTATGCGGTTGGCGGCCATTGCCTCGCCTTCACCACTGCCACCCATGATAACGCCCATCTCGCAGTCACCGTTCGCGACTGCAATTGCCGCCGGTTTAATCAGTCCAGGGTAATCATCGTCAGCAATAAAACTGGTCGGACCAAAATCAACACACTCATGACCGTTGCTTTCCAGATAGCGCTTCAACTGCTGCAACAGCTCGAAGCCGGTATGGTCGGTAGTGAGTGCAATTTTCATGATACCTTCTTTAAAATATTAGGCGTGTAGCGCTTTACCTACATCAGCGACCATTTCGACGAGGCGATTGCTGTAACCCCATTCGTTGTCATACCAGACGACGACTTTAGCAAGATCTCCAGCGACAACGTTTGTGAGTAGCAGGTCGACCGTACCGGAATGACTGTTGCCAACGTAGTCTCGACTGACGAGCGGTTCGTCAGACACGTCAACAATCCCTTGGTAATATGGCTCGCTGGCAGCTTTTTTGAGGACTTCGTTAATTTCTTCTTTGGTAGTCTGCTTTTTGAGTACCATCGTCACATCACTCAGTGAAACAACAGAGGTTGGAACACGAACACTCATACCATCGAATTTGCCCTTTAGTGCAGGAACGGTCAAGGCCACTGCTTTCGCAGCACCAGTTGTAGCAGGAACGATATTTTCACTGGCAGCGCGGGCCTCGCGGAGGTCCTTGTTCGGTCCATCTTGCAAATCTTGGCTGGCAGTATAGCTGTGAACAGTAGTGAGCATAGCCTTTTCGATGCCAAACTCGCGCTCCATAATATCCATGACCGCGGCAATGCTGTTAGTGGTACAGCTGGCATTACTAATAACATCGCCCGCTTCAGACAGCTCATCTTCGTTGGCACCAATCACAAGTGTTTTGGTGTCTTCATCTTTGGCAGGAGCAGAAATGACGACTTTCTTGGCACCTGCCTTGATGTGGGCGCTGGCGGCCTCGCTCGTTACAAAACGACCTGTCGATTCAATGACGACATCTACCTTGAGATCGCCCCATGGCAGGGCGGTTGGATCTTTTTCGGCACTAATTGGGATACGTACGCCATCGACAATAATCGCAGTGTCGTCATTCGTTACTTCGTGCTGAAATTTACCATAATTCGTGTCGTGCCTGAGCAAGTGTGCAAGCGTTCGCGTATCTGTTAAGTCATTAATGCCGACGACTTCAATGTCGGTACGGTCCGACATAATGCGGAATGCCATCCGACCGATGCGGCCAAAGCCGTTAATAGCAACGCGTGTTTTCACTTTTCACCCTCCGAGTTCGTTTTTATAGTGTTCAGAGGGTATTGTATAACGCTAGAGGCTTACAGAACAAGCTTATGCTCGAGTACGTAGGTGAGAAACTCGATGTGCGTCGGATAATCATACAGTTTGAGCGCCTCTTCAACGGTTTTCCAGGCATATTCGGTATGCTCAGTGCTTATCTTCACGTCTGTTCCTATGGCATGTGATGCATAAAGGACAAAGACTAGATTCGCTTCATTATTCTCCCAACGTCGTACTTCAGTCTTCGAGTAAATAGCGTGCGTTCCTGTCACTAAGAGACCTGTCTCTTCAAGTATTTCGCGCTCAATGCCGGCATACATTTCTTCGCTGTCATCTAGATGGCCACCTGGTAAATCCCATTGCAGCGGTCGACGTACATCCGTATCACTGCGTCGTAGGATAAGAATTTCGTCTTTTTCATTTACAACGAGGGCTTTTAAGACGACATCAGTCCTCATCGTATAGCTCCCTAGCCATATCTATAACGGCTTGCGTACCGGCAACATAGCTATCCAGATTCATAAATTCATACAGTGCACCGCCGTAATGTTCAACGATACCGCCAGCTTCTCGAATCAACAGACTACCCGGTGCATAGTCCCAGGGGCCACCTTTACTGTGAGTACTGACACGACCTTCAATTTTACCACTAGCAATCATGACGGAGACAAAAGCTGAGCAGTTAAACCGTGTAATTGTTTTGATGCGTTCTTCGACTTTTACGTAGAGTTCGATGCCACGCAGTGTCGTAACTTCGGGACGTAGTTCTACAAAAGAGCGCTCAATCGACCGATTGCTGACATGTATCGGCTGGTTATTGCACCACGCGCCGCCGTCTTTGACCGCCCAATACATCTCATCGGTGACAAAGTTATAAATAACTGATGCAAGAAGTTCATTCCCGTCAGCAAGGCAGAGCATATTGGCACAGAACGGGATGCCCCGAATATACTGTTCTGTGCCATCAATTGGGTCGATAATCCAGCGTAGCTGCTGATTACCTGCCGCACCTTCTTCCTCGCCCAAGAAGCCGATGTTCGCGTTAAAAGTGAGCAGAGATTCTTTGATGCGTTCTTCGGCCCAACGATCAAGTTCGGTGACAACCGTGTGGTCTTCTTTCATGCCGTTAGCGATGCTGCCATAGCTCGCCATTAGTTTTTTACGCAGTGGCAAGACGGCTGCGATGGCAGCATCTTTGGCAGCAATGAGCTCATCCTGTGTCATACTCCTAGACTACCATTTATGTAGCGCGTAATCATCATGGCCGAGCGGCTTTCCGAAAACTGTTTTTGATTCAAAACGAGCGTAGCCACCTCACCGAGAGCTAACCAAATACTGCCTTCAATTTCGTCGGCTTCTGATTCATGAAACTGCGCACCAGCTTCGTGCATTTCAAACTCAGTGGCCAACCAGTAATGCAAGTCCCACGACACCGTCGCGCCTAGCACATCCACACCGAGATAGCTGAGCTTAGATGATTCTACGATGATGCCAGCTTCTTCGACGGCTTCTTTGGAAATCGAATCACGACTAGCGTCAACAATATCTTTACTAGACTCTACATACGCTTGGAAAGCCTCGTTGGTATCAAAGACTTTTCCGCCTGGCAAACGATAATCAACTGCTCCGTCGAGTTCACCACGCTTTTCGCGAGTTAGAAGTAATTTACCGTTTTTAACGATCAAAATTCGGCTGCCAGGTGCACGCAAAACTCTCTCAAATATCCGTCCATCAGACTGAGTTGATTGCTCAGCCACCCACATCTTACCGCTCCAGACTTTTTCCCAGTTCATAGACGATTACCACCACTTATCGGCTTGAGCTCGTTCTGAGCACTCGCGGATGACCTTCCAGGCTTCTTCCGGACCGACGATACTGCGGACAACCGTAGAACCTGGCTTCTTGAGATCTTTGTAGTGCGTGAAGTGGTGCGTTATCTGCTGCTTCCACTTATCGCCGAGTTCATTTACGTGCATGATCGGGCCAGAGTGGCGATCGTCCATCGGGACAAGGATAATCTTGTGGTCGTTTTCGCCGTCATCTTCAAAATCAACCATGCCAATCACGCGGCACTCTTCGATCACGACACCTGTCATAACTGGCTCATCGGTTACCAACAACGTGTCGAGTTCATCACCGTCTTCATCAAGCGTCTGTGGGATAAAACCATAATTAACTGGTTTCTGGAAGATGCCTGGTTCGACACGGTCGAGCGCAAAAAATTCTTGGTCGCGGCGCCACTCAACCTTGTGCGTTGAGCCTTTAGGAATCTCTATAACCGTGGTGACAAACTCACCATCTTTACCAAAAGGAATCTTGTTGAATGGGTAACCCATGTCGTGTTTTTCTCCGTTATTTCTAGATATATTGTACACTACAGCATATGAGTTTAGTGAGCCACCGTGGAGCTGGCGGTCTTGTACACGAAAATAGTCTGGAAGCAATGAAGCTCGCCCAGACTTTTAAACCGATATATATCGAGACGGATATTCACTGTACGTCTGACAAGGTGTTTGTGATGTACCACGGTGATTTAAAACAGACACTGACTGGCAACAACATTCCAGCGACCTATGCAGAGCTTAAAAAGCGCGTGCCAACGCTTCTGAAACTAGAGACACTCTTGGAGCGAAAAGATATAAACACTGCCTTCATGTTTGACATCAAGTGTGCTGATGTCATAAATGACCTTGTCGCTTACCTTAAACAGCAAGGCATCCCTAGTAGCGTCGGCTTTACGAGTCCGCATGCAGTGGCACTTTATGAATTAAAGAAAGCGTTCCCGCACGCTATAACCCTTATCTCACAACCCTACCAGGAGGGACCAATCAAGGCGATTGAATATGCCCGCGATCAAGGTTTTAGCGGCATCAGCCTTAATAAATGGTGGCTCGGGCCGCTTCCCTACCTGCTTTGTAAACGCTATAAGAAACAACTCATGGTTTATACGATCGATAACCGCATTTGGCAGTGGGCTGCTCAGACATTTTTTCCGGATATTATGCTTTGTACGAACTTTCCGAACCGCTACCGCCAGAACTTTCCATTGCAAAAGTAGTTATGCTATGTTAAAATAAGTATGTGAAAACTATAACAAACTTCCTTTATACATATACCGACTATATTTTGGCGGTATCTGCTGTTCGTTCGTAAATAATAACCTTTATACGCAGCTGTGTACCGCCTAAAGAACGGTACTTTTTTTATTTTAAGGAGTTATTTATGAGTAATTTTACAAAACGACGGCAGGAAATAGTTTCACTCGCGGCTGGACCTTTAGGACAGCCGAAGGATATCAAATACTCGACGGCCGAAAACCAAGTATGGTCGGCTGTTTCACACGCCCTCGTTCCCTTGTGGGATGAGTGCGTTGCTACCCGGATTCTTGAAGCACGCGACAAATTAGCACTGCCTAAAAATCAAGTGCCGCAGCTTTCTCAGGTGACAAAGCGCCTCAATCAGTTATCTGGCTTTCGATTCCGATCAGTTGGAGGCCTCGCAGAACGTGATACTTTTTTTAGAGCTCTAGGAGACGGCCTCTTCCTTTCTACCCAATACCTCCGTCATCCAAGTAGCCCGTTTTACACAGATGAACCTGATATTATCCACGAAGTCATTGGTCACGGTACACTTTTATCAATACCTGAACTCGCCGAACTACATCGTTTAGCCGGGTTGGCTTTGGTGCGAGTTGAAACCGAAGAAGCAAAAAGCTTTATTGCCAATGTCTGGTGGTTTTCTGGCGAGTTTGGTGTATTGCAAACAAAAAATGGAGTTAAGGCCTTCGGTGCAGGCTTACTGTCATCTGTTGGAGAGCTTAACAACTTTCGAACAGCGAACATTCGACAATTGGATATTACGGCTATGGGGCTCACGCCATACCGCATCGATGAGTTTCAAAAAATCTTCTTTGCTGGAACCTCGATCAAGCAAATACTGAAGGTAGTTGGTGGCTTCTTCAGGGAGGTCACAGATGCAGAGGTCGTCAAACTAACGCACGAATTCAAAAGGAGAAAATAATGATTCGAAACATCGAATTCAGCATAGATAAACAAATCCTAAACATTTTTCCAGGATATCGACAAGTCTTTCTCGACAATTGCTATAAAAGGGCGAGATTTCAGGCCCTCGATTGATGCCCTCGTACGACGTATTCTGAATGACAAGCCACTCGGCAGTATCAGCCCGATAGTGGATATTGGTACTACAGTGAGCCTTAAATACCTTGTTCCGGCCGGTCACCCAACTCTTACGAAGCGACTGATGAGTCCGAACTTACGAGAGCTATTGATGACGCTAAAACTCTCATCAGTCAGATTTTTGGGAGAGAAAGCCTTGTACTGGTTTTATCTGCCGACCACCTTAGAGAATCCCTTAAGCATAATTAAGAGATTCTTGTTGACGCATGGCCTTGTATTCGTTGGCGCTCATGAATGTTGCGGCATCTGGCTTCCTGTCTAAAAACACTAGCCCCTGAAGATGGTCATACTCGTGTTGAAAGACTCGCGCTTCGAGGCCGTCGAGATCTTTGGTTATTTCCCTGCCTGATAGATCGATGTATTTGACGGTAATTTTGTCAGACCGATGGACCTTGGCGAACAAATTGGCTTCGGCTACACTAAAACAGCCTTCCCAATCTTCTTCCGTATGCCTGTCGTAAGATGTAATTTCGGGATTAAAAACTGCGTACGGACGAACTTGTTTGAGGCCGGGGCGGAATTTGTTCGGTGCGAGCCGCAGGACGAACAGCTGTTTTTGCAGGCCGATTTGCGGTGCAGCCAAACCGACGCCATGAAATACGCGCATGGTGTATTTCATACGTTCTACGGTGTCGTGCACCTTTACACTAAGAATATCTTTGGCTGCATAGGCAACACAAGGTTGCCTGAGGGTTGGATTTCCGACTTGCACAAGTTTGTATTGTTTCATCTTCCTTAGGCTTCTAAATACTCACGTATGGCGAGGGCGGCGCTGGCACCTTCACCAACGGCGCTGGCGATTTGTAGCGTTGCGCCAGAACGGACGTCACCGGCTGCAAAAATGCCTGGCACGGCAGTTTGTAGCTTGAGATCGGTTTTTATAAAACCAGCATCGTCAATTTCGACGCCAGAATCCTTCAAGAAATAAGTGACTGGCCTCAGGCCGATAAAAACGAAGACGCCATCTGTTATAAAGTCTCTCAACTCACCAGTTTTAGAGTCTTTGCCGACAACTTTGACTACCTTCTTATCTTCCCCCACGATTTCTTCTGTCGAGGTATTGAAATGAACACGCAGTTTTGGGTTCTGTTCGACCTCTTTTATAAGGACATCGCTGGCCTTCCAATGGTCGCCACGAATCAGGATATCAATTTCGGTGGCATAGCGCGTCAAAAAGAGCGCTTCTTGGGCAGCAGAGTTACCACTCCCAACGACGACCAGCTTTTTGTCACGATAAAATGCCCCATCACAGGTCGCACAGTTATGAACACCGCGGCCATAGTATTCTGACTCACCGGGCACGCCTAACTTGATGTATTCGCTGCCAGTGGCTACCAAGACAGCCCGTGCAAACATGTCGCCGCTAGTGGTTTCGAGCTTGATGAGATCGCCGTCTTTTTTGACGGTCGTAACTTCACCGAGTTCAATGACGGCTCCAAAACGTTCGGCCTGCAAGCGCAGATTGTCAGCCAGCGTCAAGCCTTCAATGCCTTGCGGGAAGCCAGGGTAGTTATCAACTTTGTCAGTGATGGCTGCCAGACCGCCTACAACGCCTTTCTCGAACAATAAGGTCTCAACATCTTCGCGCGACGTATACAAAGCAGCAGCTAAGGCCGCCGGTCCAGCGCCAATCATTATCACGTCATGAATCTTGGAGTCTTCTGCCATATATCCTCTATTGTATCAGTTAAAATGCTGCGACGAGAGGTGCCAAGCGTGAAAGGTTGTAACCGATCACGACATCTTCAGAGCTATCTTCGTTTTCTATGAGTGTAATAGGCACCGTAAGCGCACCGCTTTTGGCGAGCACTTCGGCCTGTCGTTCAGGGTTATCATCGAGGTTCACGACTTCATAGGTTTGGCCTTTACTGTCCAGAAAACGCTTTACCATGACGCAATATGCGCAGGTGTTGGTAGTAAAGATAGTGATTTTTTTGCCCATTGTTTAAACCCTCTTAATTTGTGTATTACCTTTAGAAAAGTATATATGGTGTCATGCTTGATTGCAAGACCGCTATATGTTGTGTTTATTACGCTTGCGCTTTGCTTTTTTGAAGCGGTTATTTCGCTCTAGCAGTCGCCGTAACTTCGATGTCGAAGACCAATGGCGCGTTGGCAGGAATACCTGAGCCACCTGGTGGGTTTGCACCATAGGCTTGTTCGGCAGGAATCACGAGACGACGTTTGCCACCGACCTTCATACCTGGAACACCATCTGTCCAGCCCTTGATGACACCACTCAAACTGAACGGAATCGGCTTATTTGCTCCATCGTGTGAGCTCTGAAAAATTATGCCAGTTGCCGCAACTGCACCGGTGTAATGTGCAGTGACCGTATCGCCAGCCTGCACGACCTCACCCGTGCCTGCGACTGTATCCGTAGATTGTAGCGTGTCAACTGTTGCGATCGGTGTAAAATCTGCTAGTTTTGTGCCTTCCAATTTGGTTGTATCCTTTGCTGTATTAGTTGTGTTAGTGCTCGCTTGGGCCTTCTTTAATGCATCCTGTGCACCGGCTTGGATCTTCTTGTCGTCGTTGCCTTGTTTGACTTGCCAGATGACATATCCCGTCAAAGCTATCGTGCTGAACAGAAATACTGCCGTCAGAATGAGTGCACCAGCGCGCTGGGCTGGACGATCCGCCATGAGTGTTTACCCTCTCTTTGTCCCATTACTGCGGACGTTTAACTAGTTATTTCAGTATAGCCTCTGGCCCTATCTTTTATCAAGACGATCTGCCGCGCAAACGCCTCGTACTACGTCGACCGAACGCGCGCAGCCACTCGACGATAAGGTAAAGATACGGGAAGGCGACGACGACGAGTAATGTGCTCGACAATAGCCCAAATATGAGCGTGACTGCCAACGACTGCCAGAATGGATCAGACAGCGCCAGCGGAATCAACGCCACCACACTCGTGAGGCTAGTAGTAATAAGTGGGCGGAAACGTGCTCTGACGGCTTGAGCCATCGCCTCGTATTTATCAGCACCAGCCTCATGAGCTTGATTAGCAAAGTCAGTCAGCAGAATGGTGTTGTTGACGGCAATGCCAATCAGCGCAAAGAAGCCAACCAGCACAAAGAAGCTAAGGGGATTATTGGTGTAGTAAAGGCCGGCAGCCACGCCGAAGAAACTGAATGGAATCGCTATGAAAATCAGGAGTGGCTGCAGTAGTGATCGGAACTGAAATAAAAGCAGGAGGAACATTATCACTAGCAGCACCGGAAAAGCGAACAGCATTGATTTGAATGAGTCTTGATTATTGGCTTCACTACCAAAGTTAAAAACTATTTTTTCTTTACTTATTCCGTAGGGACTCACGGCACTCTCACTATAGTGCGCTTCAACGAGTTTTTGAGCCGGATCAAGTAGTGCAGAGGTGTCGGTGGCATCGAAGCCAGCACTCACCTGCACATAGCTGTCGCCTTGGTTACGTAGCAAGCGGGCGTTGTTCGAAATCTGGACTCGATTGATCTTGGCGCTTGTCCCGTTGACTCGTTTGACCTGCAGACCATCAAGGAAGCTCTTCATACTCTGTGCGAGCTTGTCTGCCTTGACACTATCAGGATCAAAAATACGAATAGCAAACGGATAGTCATCTTTTGGCGGGCCAGCATCAACTTGGTTGACTTTGATGCGAGCACCTTCAAAATTATTGAATGCCGTCTGAAGGCTAGCAACAAGCTCGGGCGACTTGATGGAACGAAGTTTAAAACTGAGGAGTTGAATATCAGCAGTCGCGGATGTGGTACTTCCACTACTTTCATATGCCAGGCGGCGAAGATTTTTGCCTAGCGTATCACCGATAATTATATCCGCTTTATCAGAAATAGCTTCCGCCTGCTCAATCGTTTCACCGTCAGGAAATGTTAGCATGACGTTCAGCTGGTTACTATCCTTCGTATTTGGGAAGATATCAAATTTAAGTTTGCCAAAGTACGGCACACTACCAAGAAAGAGCAAGAGGCTGAACAAGAGTGCGCTCCCGCCGTACAAGAAGCGTTTGCTGCGGCTTTCTCGCCCAGCACGGACATGCGCTGCTAACTTGCGAGCCAGCCACTTTTCGGCAATGGCAACAGGATTACGTGTCTTCTTAGGCGTACCAGTACGTACCAGGAAGTGGCCAAAGAAAGGCACTAATGTGAGCGAAACGAGGAGCGAAACGAAGAGCGCAAGAATAATGCTAATGGGTAAAATACGAATAAAGCTGCCGAGGATGCCACTGACAAAAATCATCGGCGCAAAGGCAAGCATAGTGACAAGTGTACCCGACAGAGAGGCTCGCGCCACGCGCTTTATTGCCCTTGAAACGATTTCGGCCTTACTGCTAGCTGTCCCACTGGCCGCATCAATCGCTTCCACCATGATCGTCGTGTCATCAACGATCAAACCGAGACTCAAAATGAGGGCAAACAGAGTAATCGTATTGAGGCTGGTGCCGCTAGCCCACAGAGCTGCAACGGTCATTAAAAGTACTGTCGCCATGCTGAGGGCGGTCGCCAGGCCTGCTCGCCATGAAATAAGCAGGCAGCTGACTACGATGACAACCAGGAGTCCTTCAAGAAGATTTATCTGCAAGTTACTAATCTGACTACGGATATTTTCGGCAAAATCAGCCGAAATCGTCACACGAACATCAGAAAAATTACTGTCATTTTTTAGTGCGTCAATCTTTGCAACGACCTCATCATAGAGCTTGAGTGCATCGGTAGATGGGTTAGCCTGTAAACCGACCGTCGCTGAGTTATGAAATTCGATAGCGCCACTGGCATCGTGGTAGCCAATCCGGTCAAAGCTTCGCTGTTCGGTTGCGACACTGCCATTGACAGGATTCACGCCCTGCTCAATCTGCGTGAGTGTCGTGACATTCTTGACACCCGCTAGTTCCTGCATTTTCAGTGCCACCGCCTGAGCTCGGAACTGCAGTTGCTGCGGCGAGAGATCATTCTTGCTTGAAACACTCAGTAAAAGATCAGACTGCTCGGCAAAGCGACCGGCATCAATCGCTTTAAACACCAAGGTTGCGGTTTTCGGCAGTGCGTTTGCAGTTGTTAAGGCGTTGGATACGAGTGCGTTGCCCTGCGCCGAGCTGGTGCCATCTTTATATTCGATGGTCAGCAAGAAAAAGTTCGCCGATGCTTGTGAAGAGACTGTCTTAACCTCTGGTAGGGCTTTGATAATGCGACCAGCCGGTCCAGCTGCCTCGCTGTCGACTTTTTGTTTGTCGTTTACGAAATATGTGCCGCTGACTATACTGATTGGCACATCAACATTCGGAAACCCCTGACGCTGCATCAGTGTCGTATAGCAAGTAATACCAAAAATGACGATGGCCGCCCAAAAAACAATGGTTGTCTCGCGTTTGCGGAAAAAGAATATGCCGAAACGTTGCAGATGAGTCAGTTTTTCAGTTGGCTGGTTCACTTCATTCCCCATGACTTTCGCTTAGTATATCAGCACAACTATGATGATATGTCGAATTTCTGCAGCTTCTTTTTGTCTTTCTCAGTTTTACCCTGTTGGAGGGCGAGTAGCTCTGCATAGATACCACCAGATGTAGCCAATTGAGCTGGAGAGCCAATCTCGCCAACTTTGCCGCCCTGAATCGTGATGATGCAGTCGACATGCTGGATAGTAGATAGTCGGTGTGCAATGATAATCGTCGTTCTGTTTTTCATTAGATACTGCAAGGCTTCCTGGACCATGGCTTCACTCTTACTGTCTAGCGAGCTTGTTGCCTCATCGAGGATCAGAATCGGAGCATCCTTTAGTAAAGCCCTGGCAATGGCAATGCGCTGTTTTTGGCCACCCGACAATTTCAAACCGCGCTCGCCTATTTCGGTGTCGTACCCCTTCTCAAACTTCTCGATAAATTCATGAGCGTTGGCAGCTTTGGCGGCCGCAACGACTTGTTTCACGGATGCAGCTTCATTTGAATAGCCGATGTTTTCGCGGATTGTGCCACTAAAAAGAGCTGGATCCTGAAAAACAACTCCGATATTGTCGCGCAGAGACTTTTGCGTCACATCAGTTATATTCTGACCGTCAATCGAAATCACGCCTTCCTGCGCCTCATACAACCGCAGCAACAGACTCGTGATCGTCGTCTTACCTTCGCCCGACTCACCAACCAACGCGACTTTTGTATCGGGCTCAACCGCGAAGCTTAGTGATTTTAGAACCGTTTTGTCGCCATATGAAAAGACGACTTTATCAAATAGGATGCTGCCTTTTTCTACCTTTAGCGTAGTGGCATTGGGACTGTCGGTAAACTCTGGCTTTTCGTCCATCGCCTTGAAGTAATCTTTGGTGTTGGCAATTGCCCGCTGGAAGCGGTCAACAATAAAGCTGATACTAAATATTGGAATCCGGATTAAAGCTGCATACTGAATTAGCAGCACCATCTCACCGAGCGTATAGATGCCATGAGCTGTCTCGATGAAGATATAGGCGTAAATCCCTAGGAAAATAACGTTGAGTACAAGCCGACGACGGACGTCTTGCCAATGCCAGTACTTACTCTGAGGATGTGTGATTTCAATTGTCTTTTTCATGTGACGGTTGAAGAAGTTTAGCTCGCGCGTTTCTTGAATAAAGCTTTTGACGACTCGAATCTGGCCAATGCTCTCGGCAAATCGACCACTGGCTATATCAAGGTTCTTGTTGATGCGTGTCTGATACTTCTGCCATGTAGAGCTGGTGCGAGTTGTCATGTACACAAAGATCGGATACAGCAGCATGAGCATGAGACCAACTTGCCACGAATAATGAAAAACTATAATCAACGATAGAATCGTGCTGAAAACGAACTGCAGAAAGTTATTACTAAGAGTCTGCAAGAAGTCACCGATCTGACCTATACCGCGGCTCATTTGATTGATAATTTTGCCCGTAAGTTCGGTATCAAAATAGTGCTGCGGCAGACTGAGTAGATGCTTATAATAGCGGTCAGAAAGTATGTTCATAAGACGAGCTGACATGATGTCGCCGAAGTAACCACCAATGTTACTGAGCAGCGTCTGACCAATATCCGATAAGAATATTAAAACCGCAAAGAGGGCGACGAGTTTGACGTTAGCATGCCCCCCACCGGCAAGTTTGGTAATCTGATCGACTGCCCCCTTGGTAAACAGCGGTTGTAACTGGCTCATGACAGCCAGCACAATTGTAAAAATCGAAATCCAGATATACAGTGGCCATAGCTCACGCGTAAATTTAATAATTCGCCACAAATGTTTCATCTGTTAAAGCTTAACACGTCAAGACTTGTCGATACAAGCCTTCTGGCTGGAGATCATAAATTTACCAGCCACCACCGCCGCCGCCACCACCACCGCCGCCAGAAAAGCCACCGCCGCCGCTAAAGCCACTTGAATTCGAGCTTGATGGACTGGCAAACGATGTGCCTATCGCCGTGCCGAAACCGCTGCCGCCGAGCGAGCTGACTAAGTATGCCGCGTTAAAAGCCGTCATATTGCCGTTATACCAGCCTGGAGCACTCTTATAAATATCACTAAACTGTTTGGCCCACTCATTTTCAACGCCGAAAATCATTGCATATGGCAAGAGTTTCTCGAACAGTTCGACTGTTCTTTTTGGACCGTCACTCTTGTCTGCATACGGCGCATTTGGACTTTGCATCAACTTGATGCGATCGGCTTCAGCGGTTGATATATAGAGTTTGAGGCCAAGGGCTTTTTCGCGCGCTTCGCTGCCAAGGCTGGTTCGGGCGGCCATACTGGCAGCGAAAATGATTGTTATGAGTAGGCCGATTATGAGACCGACTATCAGCGCCGTTCCCAAAAAGCCAGCAAAGAATATAGTAAAGAGCAAAATGCCAGAAAGAACCCATAAACGGCCGCCAGCCTTAACTGGATCAGCCTTAAAGTATTGACCACCTATAACGGCTGCTTTTGTTTGTTTGCTAATCGTCGAGACGGAGGTATAGAACTCATTTTTAAGATCTGAGAGATTAATAGTGCTACCTTTTTCAAAATTAGTACTTTTAAAGAGACCTTCAAGTGTTGTTTGCTCAAAGTCACGTAGCTCTGTCACGTCGTTATTACTTAGTTCCAAGGAGTACTTCGCACCGTCCTTGCCTATCCAATGTTCAACTTTTTCCTCATGAATGATGATATAGCCGCGCACCGCAAGATCTATAATCGTGGCTGTAATATCTTTTTGATCGGTCTTAAAATCAAGGATCGTTCCGATCTCAATAGGCGTCAGTTTAAATGGTGGATCATACTCCGGAACGATCACTCCCCTGCCCTTAGCGTCGCGTCCTAACTTGCGCCAACGCAAAAAAGCATACCCACCAAATAAAATGATTGGTACGACTAGTTTCAACAGACCTGGAAGGAAATCTTTGAAAGTATCGAGTTTAGTGCTAGGTGCAAAGAAGCCTTTTTGAAAGCCAACAACGATTGATAGATTCTCATGATAACCAAGTAGTTTGGTTGTTGTTGCATCAACTGTTGGTGGTAGAGTATCTGCGATGTTCACCATGCAATCTGCAGTCGTACTACCTACTGCGCCCGTAAAACAGCGTGGCGCATCTTGTGAAATAGCCAATCCAACCGGCAGATGCAAGGTAACACTGGTGTGTTCAAAAGGTTGATCCCAACCGGGACCGTTAACATTCCAATAAAACTCATCGTGATCCGGATAAAAGCCGATGACATTATTCAAATCATAGGTAATCTTGTAGTTTTGAGCACCGGTAAATGTGCGATTGGCGTCACCAATCTTGAGCACCGTATTGCCATTCGAGACGTACGTTGTGAAGCTTGTCGCTGCACCTGTACTGGAAGTCACGCTATCAATCTTCAACTGCAATGAGTGATTCTTATAGCGCTGTGGAATCGCTCGCAGAATACCGTGGTTATAATCACTGAATGTCAGATTGATGTTTTCCATGACATGAAGTCTGCCTTGTTTGTCGGCGTTCGTGAGCGTGTAGTCAGCCACAAAGTTATGAATGACAAAATCGCTCGTAGCGGCATGCGCCATTGGCGCACAAAGCAGCACAATATTTACTGTTGCCAGCACACTGACTGTAAGCAGTGAGAGTTTTTTCATCTATATCCGTTTTGCGGCGCAGTCAACCGCAGCGTTCTTAGAAATCTCATCGAGAAATTTGTTGACCTCTTCGGTCGTTAAAGTACGCTCTGGATGAGACAGCGTGAACTTGAAGCTAAGTCTCTTTCTGTTGCCTTCTTCTGGGACAAAAATTGTGCCCGGCGTAATGTCGTAATTATAGCCATGCTCAGCTTGCTCTGTGGCTGCAGCCTTCACGATACTTGATAGCATCATGCTATACGTAACAGTGGCGGCGACATCAAATGTAGCATCCTGCTGGGATGTTGGGTAGCGCGGTAGGCTGGAATAATGCTTTTGGGCATGTGCGAGCGCCCTTTGGAGTTCTACAGTGCCTATTTCAAAACCGGCCGAAAAAAGAGGTAATTTGAACTTAGAACGAACCTCGCTGCGATATTCGCCGACAATCCCGAGCGGCTCTTCAACACCATCAGCATATACGAATGCCGAACGATTGACTGCAAATGGTTTGAGCACGGCATCATCCGGGGCCACTTCGATTGGTACATACCTAAACTGCAAATTAAGCTTGGTAGCTATAAAATCGAGATAGGCGCAGGCCTGATAGAATGCCGCACCTTCTTCTTTTTTAGCTTTGCCGGCAAACACCAACGCCAGCGTTTTAAGTTCCTCGGGGACTAAGTTTTCAACTAGTTTCTCTTTGCGGTGGCCTATGCCGATTTCAAAAAGCGCAAAGCGGTCATAGCCTGCTTTACTATTCATGTGAACCTTATCAAGAAGACTCGGTGTGAGGCTGAGGCGGTAATATTGCAACTCTGGACTAATTGCATTACGGATATGATAGGCATCTTTCGGGTCTTGGCCGACATTTTCGATTAGCTTGCTATGCACAAAGCTGTACGTCAAAACCTCGTTTGCGCCGGCAGACGCCAGAAGCTCACGCAGTGTCTGAGCCAGTTCAAGCGCTTCATTCTTTTTGGTGGGGGCGGCTGAACGGCTCGGCAGAATCACTGGTAACTTTTCAAAGCCGTAGAGTCGACCTACTTCCTCAACAAGATCTTCTGGCAGTTCAATATCACGGCGCCAAAAAGGTGGCGTAATCGAAATGTTATTGGCGTCTGGTGCATCACTGACGACAATTTTGTGAAGCGGTAGCAACGGTTTGTACCAGTCGTTATTCGCGAGCATTGCCTCAAGGCTGGTGTAATAATCATTGGCATACGTGCGGCACATTTCGATAATCTCATGCTCGTTGTCGTCGCTGACCTCGTAGCGAACAACTTTAGTATCGGGGTCTTTAAACAAGAAAACGTTTTTAGCGCCGATGTATTCATTCCAGAAACCGGGTTGCATTTCCCAGGAGACAATCTTCTCGTACTCACTTTCGAGGCCAGCGGGAATCAATAGTTTGAAGTAGCCTTCAGGAGTTTTTTCGACAATCTTGATACCAACACGAGTAAGTTTTTCATCTATCGCACCAACACCCTTCAGGACGCTCCGTGAGTCGCTCGCTCCACCAGACAGTGCGGCACACTCTACATTTTCAAGCAAAGTTTCCATTTGTTCTACGGTCAGCTGACTACCAAGTCGTGCATTAATAAAGTCGGCGCTGGCACTGACAAGTGGCATAATTTGCACGCTATCAGACTTGTAATCTACGACGCTGCTCGCCTGACTGCCTTTTGAATATTCCGCCACCATACGCATCGCCTCAACCAAAACTCGGTCGTTTTGGAGTGGACTTTGACCTTTATTAAAGCGCGTGACTGCATCGGTAAATAGGCCGTACTTCATGGCTGTCTTACGAATAGAATACATATCAAAAGTTGCGGCTTCGATGATGATATTTTTGGTATGTTCGTCGACTTCAGTATCAGCCCCGCCCATCACACCGCCGATGCCAATAATTTGTTTGTCTGTAGCTATAACGATTGTCTTGTCGTCAAGTTCGACTGATTTTCCACCAATGATCGACACAATTTCACCTTTTTTGCTAAGTCGTGCCTGCAATGTTGCATCGCTGCCGCATAGTGCCAGCAGTTTATCGTAATCATAGGCATGTAGTGGCTGGCCAGTGAGCTGCATCATCCAGTTGGTGATATCAACAATGTTATTGATTGGACGAATGCCGACGCGAGTGAGGCCAGCTTGTATATACATCGGGCTTGGTGCGATCGTGATGCCATTCATGGCGACCGCCATAAAACGTGGGACCAGTTCGGTTGATACCTCGACTTTGATTGTGAGATCATGAGCGTTTTTAAAGGTCGGGGCGTGCAAATACCACTCAGGACTAACGAACTTTTGATGTGTGATGCCAGCCAGTTCGCGTGCAACGCCCAAAATACCAAAGCAGTCAGGGCGATGGGTGAACATCTTGTTTTCGCAGTCAATGACAATATCGTCGAGACCATAGAGCTGTTTAAAAGGCGTACCTGGGACGGCAAGTGCTTCGCCAACTTCAGTCGGGTCGATGATGAGAATCCCGTCATGATTATCGCTCAGTCCAAGCTCAGTGGCACTCGCTAACATGCCGTTGCTCATGACACCGCGCAGGTCGCGAGCTTCCAAAACAAATGGATCCTTTTCAAGCGTACTTGGCACAGTACTACCAACCGGTAGCCACGCAACCGTCAGGCCTGCAGCCACATTCGGGGCACCACAGACAACCTGCACGTAGCCGTTTTCGTCGCGTTCGGCACCTTCAACGACACCGCCATCATCAACCTTACAGACATGTAGCTTATCGGCGTTGGGGTGTTGTTCGCAATTCACCACTTTTACAACGACAATCCCATCGTAACGCGGGCCCCATTCAATCACTTCATCAATGCCCGCCAGTTGCCGGCCGATTCTCTCAATCAGCTCATCTTTTGGAATCGCTTTTAAGTCAACGTTACTGTAGAGCTGCGCCCAGTTAAGACTTACTTTCATACTTTTACCCTTACGTAGATCATTTCGTGTTCTTCATGTGATGGGTTGTGGATTTTGTGCTCGGTGTTGGCAGGGAAAATAAAGACGTCGCCCGGAGCGTAGTCATAGTCGCCATCTCGATCGCTGACAAACCCCTCTCCTTTTACCACCACCATAATCTCTTCAATGTCGGTATGGTCGTGCCAATCGAAGGTCTTACCAGCTGGCAAAAAACCATAGGTCATTGCATCGAGATTCTGACTCTTCAAAAAATCAGCGTTGGCATAGACTTTGCGTGTGCCATTGCCACCGTGCGCTTCTTCTTTGCGAATTGTATTTGAGGGTCGTTTAGTGATTTTCATGAAAACTGCCTTAAAAAGTCTAGTTTGCCAGATTCAAAATGACGAACGTCTTCGATATCGTGTTTGAGCATAACGAGTCGATCAATGCCGAAACCCCACGCAAACCCCGTATAGACTTGAGGGTCGGCGCCAGCCTCTTTTAAAACATTCGGGTGGATCATGCCACAGCCGCCAAGTTCAATCCAGCCGCTCTGACTACAGATAGTGCAGCCCTTGCCGTCACAGAAGATACAAGTAGCTGCGAATTCAAAACTTGGCTCGGTGAACGGGAAGTAAAAAGGCTGAATCTTGGTCTTTATATCCTTCTGGAAATAGGTGCTCAGCCACATCTGGATAGTTGCAATCAGATTGCCGACTGTCACATTCTTGCTCACATAGACGCCTTCCAGCTGATAAAACGTGTGCTCGTGGCGCGCATCAACATCTTCGTTGCGAAAAACTCGTCCGGGAATCACGGCGGCAATTGGCAGGCCTTTTTCGAGCTCGGCCAGTCCTTCTCTAATTATCCGGTTCTGCATCGTACTCGTGTGAGCGGGAGCAATCAAACCTTCATCAGTCATAAACGTATCATAGTCATCGCGGGCTGGGTGATCGGCTGGAAAGTTGAGGCTCTCAAACATGTGATAGTCATCGTCAATCTCTCGTGATTCAACCACCGTAAAGCCCATGCGGTAAAAAATGTCAGATATATAGTCGAGCTCGGCCATCAGTGGATGCACGCTACCGTGGAGCGCTGGTAACACGCTTGGACGCAACGTTACGAGCATATTGACGTCCCACGGCGCCGTGACATCAATCGGCGCCAGCTGTTCCTGCGGTTCAGCCGCACCTTTGGCAACGGACTCGAGTTCTTGGCGCAAAGCGTTTACTTCTTGTCCGAACGTGCCACGATCTTCTGGCGGAAGCGTTTTAAGCAGATCAAACAACCCCTTCAACTCTGGTGAGCGCAGGACACTTTTGTCTCCACCTTGTGCCCGTGGCAAAAGAACATCTGCAGCTGCCTGAATATCAACGCTCGAATAACTCATCTTATCTCCTATTGTAGCAAGAACTTAAGCTTTATTCTGCTATGAAACCGTCTTTTTGTCGTCGCCATAAATCTGCATAGACTCCACCACCGTCGACGAGGTCGTCATGCGACCCTTGTTCGACGATGGTACCGCCCTCAAAAACAACAATCCGGTCAAGGTGACGAAGTGTGCTCAGTCGGTGGGCAACTACGACGGCAGTCCTGTCTTTCATAGCTATATTAAAAGCCTTCTGGATTGCTTGTTCGCTTACGCTGTCGAGAGCACTGGTTGCTTCGTCGAGTAGCAAAATCGGTGCGTTTTTAAGAAGTGCCCTGGCAATTGCAATACGTTGGCGCTGGCCGCCGGACAGCTTAACACCTCGTTCGCCAATCATCGTATCGAAACCAAGTGGCAGTTTCTCTATGAAATCTAGCGCCTGCGCATCGGCCGCTGCCTGATGAATCTCATCTTTTGTCGCTTCCGGTCGTGCATAAGCTATGTTCTCAGCTATCGTGCGGTTAAACAGGTTCGTATCTTGCGGCACGAAAGAAATGAGTTCACGCAACTGATCCGGGCTCAATTCGCTCACAACAGCTTCACCGATTTTGAACTCTCCACCTGTAAGTTCATAAAAGCCGAGCAACAAGCCAACCAGAGTAGTTTTGCCTGCGCCGCTATGGCCGACCAGGCCTATTCGCTCACCGGCTTTAATCTGTAAATTAACGTTTTTCAATACAGTTAGATCTGTTTGGTCAGGGTAGCTGAAGGTAAGATCTTTAAGTTCAATACTAGCTGTTTCCGGTAACGGTCGTAAATCACGAACAATTCGTTCTTCACCACCCGCACGTAATCCGGCAATAGCGTTATTAATCGCCCCAAAACTACGGTAATAAGTGTCCATTTGCCATGAAAGCTCCCAGATACTACTGGTTGCATCTGTAAAATAGGCGATGAAAAGGGCTACGTCGCCAACAGTCAGCTGATGACGGCCAAATAACCACAAGACAGCCGCCAGCGATACGCCGGCAACGAGTGCCACGCTGTGACCTTTCACCATATTCGTACGGATCGAAAAATTCCACGATATCGCTTGTCGCTTCAAAATCAATTCCTGCCGTTTGCGTAGCGATATCGACTCCCTGCCGCGTGCATTAAAAACACGTACGCTAAGGTGATTACTGAGCGAGTCGACTACTTGACCGGTTGCGGCACTCTTTGCATCGCTCTCTTTCTCGACTAGTTTCGTGAAAGTCCGTCCACGTCGGACAGTAAACAGCATGAGTCCGGCGGCCCAAGTTATAAAGATCAGCGCCAGTAACCAGTGCGCAAAAATAAGGAAAACCGCTGAAAGAATGATCGACGTCACACGCGGCCAGACGCTCCAAATCGTCGTATCAATGGTTTCGTCGAGTGTTTTTACCGTCTGATTGATCCAATGGCCCAGCTGACCGCTACTCGAATTCACGAAGAAGTTATAAGGTTTCTGGATGGCATAGTCGAACAAAATCGTCCGCATGCGCTCCAGCATAGGGTTTTTAATTTCCTTCATTATGGCCTCAGCGATACGCCAGAACCACTCATCAAAGAGGCGTAGCACCACAAAAATACCGACGAGCCACCACGCGTAAGCATGGATTCCTTGATTTTTGGAAAGCTCGTTTATGAGATCTCTAATAGCAAACGGTGAGGCGGCCCAAGAAATAATTCCAATAAATGAAAGCACAAAAAAGAGGGTAATACGTCGTTTATACGGCCGAGTCATCTCTTTTAGTAAGCCCTTGGCATGTTTTGGTAATTCAGTCATTGTACGTATCCTATCGGTTATTTTTAAGTCATAAGAAATTTGTCAGTCGCGGCGTCTGCTATAACTTGTAAGCGGATTCTTAGTTTTAGAAGAGAGTTATAAAACAGTCGCTGCAGTGGGATTGTTGAAGATGTGCGTCTGAATTATTGTCATACGATCAATAATACTCTTTCTTTTACATAAATACAACGTTTTTTAAGACAATAATGTAAATATTACTCTGAGTGCTATACTACCTACATATGGCAGGCAATTATTCTTTTGATGTAGTGAGTGATTTCGATAAAGCCGAGATGAACAACGTACTCGACCAATCAAACCGCGAACTCGATAGTCGTTATGACTTTAAGGGCACTCCGGCGGCGTTGGAATGGCTGAGTCCTGATAAGTCTGGCTTTAAAATCACTGGCAACAGCGACTTCCAAATTGATTCGATTATTGAGATTATCCGAAAAAAACTGGCGACCCGTGGCATCAGCCAAAAAGTGCTCGATGAAAGCAAAGACAGCACTACCAATAACTTCCAGACCACCAAAGAAGTGCCATTCCGCCAAGGCTTAGATCAAGAAAAAGCCAAGAAAATAACCTCACTCGTTCGCGACAAATTACCGAAAGTAAAAACACAAATACAGGGGGCTGAAGTCCGTGTCATGAGCCCCAAAAAAGATGAGCTACAAGATGCCATGCAGCTCATACGTACAACCGAGTTCGACTTCCCCGTTAACTTCACAAACTTCCGCTAAACATAGTATTTACTTTTTTGACGTTTGGGTGCATGATTGTCAGATATGAGTGGAATAACAGATACTTACCTCGATAATCACGAGCTTATGACGGAAGCTGAAACCTATCAAAATGTGACGTTTGGTGGCGCACCTTGTCCAGGATCAGAGCTAGACTTTGTGCAATTACATCCTCGGATGGAGTGGACAATACAAAAAATGCATACGCTAAAACGGTGCGCTGCTCTGGCGCTACAAAACGCCGAAACTAGTGTCGGAGACTTTGTTGAGCGTGTCCGCACCAGACGTCAATCTCGAGATGCAAGTACCCTTGAGAAATGGGATATTCACGGTCTGCAGCCTACCGATGCTATGCTTGACCAGCCATTTGATGTTATTACTACCGATATCCTTGAATAGCGCTTATACTTACTAGTATGGACCAGCCAAAACCGACATTAGAAGCGGTCTGCCGAAAAGTTTTGGACGACAACCAGCGCGGAGATTACACAATTCCTGCCGGTGGCCTTTACCCTCACCAATGGTTATGGGACAGTTGTTTTATAGCCATTGGTCTGGCGCACTACGATATTGAGCGCGCCAAAAAAGAAATACTCAGTTTGCTGCGCGGCCAGTGGGCTAACGGTATGATTCCGAACATGATTTTCGCTGAAGGTGACGCCCATAAACGCGACCGCAATATGTGGCAGAGTTGGCGCAGCCCCTACGCGCCTGATCATGTATCTACCAGCGGTATTACGCAACCACCGATGTTAGCAGAAGCGATTGTCAGCATAGGTGCGCACATGAGGAAGGAAGAACGTCGTAAATGGTATCAGACAGCTTATCCGGCTTGTTTGGCATATCATGAATGGCTGTACCGTGAGCGCGACCCTCATGAGGAAGGTCTTGTTTTGCTTATTCACCCCTGGGAATCTGGGCTCGATAATTCACCACCTTGGGTCAACCAGTTGTTGATGCATCATAAACCGTGGTGGGTGTGGATCGTTGAAAAAAGCCATGCCGATATGGTTGCGAATATTTTTCGCCGCGATACACTGCATGTCTCGCCAGGCCAACGTATCAGCAATATTGAAGCCTTACTTTATTACGATGTCGAACAACGCTTGAAGCGCAAAAATTGGGATATTGATGGGATTTTGAACCGCAGTCACTTCGCTGTTCAGGATTTGACGTTTAACTGTATTCTTTTACGCGGCCATCGCCATTTGCAAACCATCGCCAAGGCAATTGGCTATGAGATTCCTGATTGGCTGAATGAGCGCGCCCGCATCGGCCGTCATGCCGTCAGCGAAAAACTATGGGATGCCTTCACTGGCCAGTTCTACAGCCGAAATTTTGTTACCCACAAACTCATCAAAGAGCCAAGCATCGCCACACTCATGCCTCTCTATGCTGGTGTTGGCAACGACGCGCAGATTGAGGCAATCGTCAAACTTATCGGTAGCAAAGATAATTTCGGCACAGCGTTTCCATTGCCGAGCGTACCAGTCAGTTACAGCTGGTACAGTGAACTCAAATACTGGCAGGGTCCAACTTGGCTCAACACCAATTGGTTAGTGATCGACGGTCTGGAGCGCGCTGGATATGCTAAAGAAGCTGCCTATATTGCTACGCAAAGTCTGGAGCTAGTAGTGAAACATGGTGCATACGAATATTTCTCGGCCAAAGACGGGCGACCTGCCGGCGCCAAAAACTTCAGCTGGACAGCCGCACTGGCACTCGATCTGCTCAAAAAATCTGCTTACTCTTCTTCGTCGAGATTCGGTCTGTCTAAATAGACAGGGTCGATGGCGCTTTCGCTGCCAGCGATTTTGATCATGTCTTTGTCGATCTTGCCAAGCTCTCTGTAGGCATTATTATAATGTCCGACTGTCGCTCCAAGCGAATTACCAACCTTTTTGAAGTACCCATCGTAGGCTGTCAGGTGTCGCGTCAATTGCTCAACATTCTTACGAATCACCTCGGTGTCCTTTTGTATTTCAAAACTTCGTAGGCTCTGCATAATGACCTGCAGCATAGCGCTCAGCGTACTCGGACCAACAATTGTTACGTGTTTATCAATGGCTGCGTACTGCATCAGGTCGCGTCCAGAAACGCCAGCGGCACCAACTTTATTCGCAAGTAGGTCGTAATAAATCGCTTCACTCGGGATGAACATCAGCGCCTGTTCGAGTGTATTCTTGCTGGGTTGGATGTATTTGGCGGTTTCGTCGATGCGGCGTTTCAGGTCTTCTTTGAAGACTCTTTCAAGTGCGGGACGTTCTTCTGGTGTACAGTCAAGCAGTCGATTATAATTTTCGAGTGAGAATTTACTGTCAACAGGTAGCAACATACCGTCGATGATAATCACTGCATCAACGATCGTGCCTTCGCCAAGTTTGTGCTGTAGTTTGTAAGAGCTTTCAGGTAGAATATTTTGCAGAATCTGTGCTAAATAAAATTCACCGAGCACACCGCGCTGTTTTGGATTTTGCAGCACACTTTGCAAGGAACGGAGCTCGTCGGCGACATCAACAACGCGTTTATTGGTGTCATCGAGCTTCGTCAGCCGTTCGGTGACGTTGGTTATAAGTTTGGCACTTTCGGCTAACTGCCGGGCCATGCTCTCTTGGTTTTTATCAAGCTTGACATCGAGCTGGCCTGTGAGCTTTTCTTGCAGTCTTTCAACTTGCGTGCTCATCTGTTGTAAGTCACTTTTGAGCATCATAGTCGCTTCGGGGTTACCTTGTGGAAGCTGCTTTTTTGTCAGTAAATAGACGAGTAAACCAGCGATTACCAGCAGAAGCACAAAAATAGCCACCATCATGCCTCTAACTATACCAGATACGGGGTGCTAAATGACGCGGGTTGCCAAGAAAATAACGGCCACACCAAGCACCGTCAAAAACATCGTAAAACGCGAAGAATGATCAGCGTGCGCTTCTGGGAGGATGTCAGCTGAGCAGATGTACAAGAGAACTCCGCAAAACACACCAAGATAAATAGTCAGCCCTGTCCCACCAAGTGTAAACAGCTTTGTACTCAACACACCGACGACGGGAGCCAAAGCATCGACCGCCAAAAAGTAGCGCGAACGCCGAGTCGTATTACCATGACTCAGTAGAAGCCCTACCGTGTTCATGCCATCAGCAAAATCATGCGCTACTACGGCTATTGCCACTAGAACGCCAGTCGTTGGACTTACCTGAAACGCCAACCCGATGCCAACACCGTCTAAAAAACTATGGCCAACCAGCATAATTGCCGAAAAAACACCAACGTTCGGATGAGCATGGCGATGATATTCGCCTTCGTGGGCACTGTGTAAAATGATGTTTTTCTCAATGATATGGAAGGCTAGATATCCAAAAACCAGTCCAAGCATTGGCAACTCTGGTTTTACATGCATATCTTGCACCTGCTTGAAAATCTCCGGTAGGACATCAAAGGCGATGACACCCAAAATAACACCAGCGGTAAAACCGAGGATTCGGTGTAAACGGTCTTTATATCTGAGCGCAAATAGTCCACCGAGAGTGGTGGAGATGAGGGTAAAAAAGCTAACGAGGATTGCATTCATGTATTTATCAAACCACGGATACGTATTTTATTGCAACTATGTCGCAATTTTGTTATAATTTGCAACATGTCAACGGATATAAAAGATCAGTTTGTAGGTAGGCTCAAAGGGGCCGGCTCAAGTATCACGAAAGCGAGGAGCGCAGTTTTTGAAGCACTATCTGACGCGAGTCCGATCGGTATGCATGAATTATGCCTGCGCGTTAATGAATCGGTTGATCGCGCCAGTGTCTATCGCATCGTCGAATTATTTGAAAACCTGCAAATCGTACAGCGCGTGCAAATCGGTTGGAAATTTAAGTTAGAACTGACCGACGCCTTTCATGAACACCATCATCACCTCTCGTGCACAAACTGCAGCGCACTACTCGATATTCCAGAAGATTCGGCCATAGAAGCATACTTAGCAAGCTTTGCGACTACTCAAGGCTTTGCCATGACATCTCACCAGCTCGAAATTCAGGGACTCTGTGAAAAGTGCCAGGGACAACCCCTATAATGAGGACATGGATGCACCGCTTGCTGAACGACTTCGTCCAAGTAAACTGACTGAAGTAATAGGTCAGGAAGCTTTGCTGGGAGAAAATAACCTGCTTGGCGAACTTTATAAAAATCAAAAAATAACCTCTTTAATTCTATGGGGACCGCCCGGCAGCGGCAAGACGACTTTGGCGCGAATCTTGGCAGAAAATTGCAGTGCTGATTTCATTGAACTTTCTGCCGTGACCTCTGGCTTAGCCGATGTTCGTAAAGTTATTGAGCGCGCCGAAGCTAATAAGCGGCTTGCTCAAGATACGGTGCTGTTTGTAGATGAAATCCATCGCTTTAACAAAGCCCAGCAGGACGCTTTTTTGCCCCATGTCGAAAACGGCACGATTACTTTGATCGGTGCCACAACCGAAAATCCAAGCTTTGAAGTGATCGGACCGCTGTTATCGCGTACGCGGGTAGTCGTTTTGCAGAAGTTAACGACCGGAGCGATTGTCACAATACTGAAGAATGCCCGCAAAACACTCAAAGTATCGACGAAAATTCTCCCAGAAAAAACTATACAAGCAATTGCAACACTTGCCGATGGCGATGCTCGGCGGGCACTTGGCGTATTAGAGCTCGCCAACACTTTGTCGACAGGAGTTATTACTCCCGAAATTGCTTCGGAAGCTGCCCAAAAACCACTGGTAGCTTTCGATAAAAATGGCGAGATGCACTATGACCTGATCAGTGCGTTTATCAAAAGTATGCGCGGCAGTGACGTGAATGCGGCGCTTTACTATGCAGCACGGATTTTGGCGGGTGGCGAAGATCCAAAATTTTTAGCACGGAGAATGATTATTTTTGCGAGTGAAGATATCGGCATTGCGGCAAGCCCCGCACTAAACCTAGCGGTCAGTACCTTCTTGGCGGTTGAACGAATCGGCATGCCGGAATGCGAGTACAACATCTACCACTGCGTGACAGTGCTGGCTGGTTCCAAAAAATCGCGTGCCGTGGCCGACGCCATGATGGCCGTCAAAAAAGCCGTCACCGAAAACGGCAACTTGGCCGTTCCAATCCATTTAAGAAACGCGCCCACGAAACTCATGAAAGACTTAAAATACGGTAAAGGCTACAAATGGCAAGCCGACTTCAAGCACCCTGATAGTTTTTTACCCCCAGAAATCGCCGACCTCACTCTGTTTTAGACTTGCGTTCGAGGGTGTGGATGCGGTCATGGCCAAGGCCGTAATAGTGGGCGATTTCGTGCCACAACGTACGCTTGACGCGCTCCTGGAGTTGTTCCACTGTGTCGCTGGCATGTTCGAGCGGGCCTTTGAAGAGGGTTATTCTGTCTGGTAAGACCAGATTATAGCCACTGCCCCGCTGAGTCAGCGGCACGCCTTCGTACAGACCGAATAATGTTTGGTAGGCCTGCAGGTTTTGTTTGCGGCGCTGCTCCTCGCTTGGATAGTCTTCAAAAATAATCACGACGTTCTTGAGCCCACGGATATATTCCTGCGGCAATTCGTCCATCGCCCTGCTTATCATTGCATTGAATTGATCTTCTTGTATAGTCACTTTACAAAGTATAGCGACTCCGCGTCGGTTTGGCCAGTGTTTTTATATGGGATATAGATCACGGACGCTTCCAAAGGCAATTCTGTCGAGGATCGTGCCGTTCATGTCCATCATGCTGGCGGGCGTCACCACGAACTCCCCGTATCTGTTATTGACGGCATCGAGGGCGTCACTGATGCGCCGTGCCGCTAGAAAGCCCCTCCCCTGTTCAAACAGATCAAGCTGTTCTGGGTCCCACTCGTGTAGGTCGAACGTACTGACGGCCATCAGGCGGACCGGCTCGACGACCTCGGCTTGCGTCAACAACCGACAAGCGTGCGCGTAGATATCATGGGTGGCGTAGAGCCGAGCACCGACTTTCTCGGAATGGTGCCACCCCTGCCGCCCTTCTGCCATGGTACCGCCACTGATCTGCCAATGCTGGCGGCTATTGGCAAAACTGACCCACAGCGCAATCCCGCCGGCGTAGAGCTCGTTTTTGCGCAGCCGGCGGCCAGTCTTCTCGCACAATTTTATCAGAATTTTCTTGAGTTCGTCAGAGTCGGCCGTACTTTTGCTCATGGCATGCTGATGCCCGATGTTCTTGCGGGCAAATTCGCGCCGATCAGGCTCGTAACCACGCAACCGTAAATACCAGTGGTGGCCGACAATACTCTTAAATACCCCCTTACGAAGGTATTCTTCGGGCGTAGTGAAGAACTCTATGACGCTATTGATACCATGCGCCCGCAGACGGGCATCGTAACGTGTGTTGATGCCTGGTAAATCCATCAACTCCAGGCCTTTATACACGTCGAGCAGGTTTTCATGGCTGATGACATCTAACCCGTTCGGCTTATGAAGGCTGGCCGCGAGCTTTGCCAAAAAACGGTTCGGGCCAATGCCAACGTTCACGGTCACCGCTTCGCCGAGACGCTCATAAATCTTCTGCTTGATCTCGGCGCCTATCACTACCGCTGATGTGCCATTCTTGAAGGCCGGCGCGTTGTCTAAATGCAACACGAACTCATCAATCGACTTCGGCGTCACATCATCGGTGTACTCCAGCAGAAGTGCCTTAAAGCGCACGTGCGCTTCGCGATATTTACTGGGGTCAGGCGTCATAATCACGATAGTAGGGCACATCTGACGAGCCTGCTGCACATTGACGCCCAATTTGACGCCGCAAGCCTTGGCTTCATAGCTGGCCGCTACCACAAAGCCACGCGGCGTGTCGTAAGCGGCCACCCCTACGGGCCTCCCCCGCAACAGTCGGTTGGCCTGCTGTTCGATAATCGCGAAGCAAGAGTTTAAGTCGATGTGCATGACATCGGCTTTGGCTTTGTTGATAGGCAGTTCAACACCGGCCATAGGTCACCTCCATTTCGTCGGCGGTCATGTATTCTTCAATCACCCAGTGCAACGTACTGCTGTCTAACCCCAGCTTGAAGTACGCCGTGCCGGCTTTATCGACTATCGAAAAATGGTGCGTCAGCGTATCGCCGCGGCGCGTCTTGTGCCAAAAATCCACTTTGCCGAGGCGATATTCGCGCCCCTGCCACGTCAGCTGATACGGTTGGACATGCCGGTGTACGGCGTCGTAATAAAAGATAACCGATACTGGCTCGTTGAGACCTTCACGCATAAACAAATAATCCTCTTTACGTTTGAGAAGTGTTGGAAGCTTACGAACACGCTTACCAGACGGATTGTTGTTGTAGGCGACCGAGGTCGGCTATGAAAGTCTTGGAAGAAAGAGATTGCAGAGCAAAAGCTCTCCCATAGGCTGCCTTTAGTATAGCACCGTGAGGGTAGTGTCGGGTGATGCACATTTTTTCATTTTTTGGTTCACACAGATAGAAGGCAGGTCTTAGGCAAGCGGTAATGAGACGGTGAAGGTACTGCCTTTACCTGGTGTGCTGGCAACTTCGATTTTGCCATCGTGCAGATCAATGATTTTATGAGCCAGCGCCAAGCCGAGCCCATAGCCATGTTCGGCATTTTTAGTGCGCGACTGATCAGCGCGGTAAAAGCGGTCGAAGATCTTTGGCGCGTCAGCGGCTTCGATGCCGATGCCTCTATCCTTCACACTTATGAGTACTGACTTATGACGACCGGCGACCTCGACCGTCACCATAGTACCTTTTTCTGAATATTTGATGGCGTTATCGAGTAGAATAATTAGCGCTTCAGTGAGTGAAGCTTCATCGCCATGGACGAGTAATCCCCCGGACGCACTCGTCATTTTGTTTTTTAGGGAAATCTTTTTGATGGCAGCCCGCGCCTGTACCGCCTCAATACTTTTGGCGACCAGACCGACAACCACGATGTTTTCCTTGGGTAGCTCATGCTCATCAATTCGAGCCAGCGTCAATAACCTCTCCGATAATGTCGATAAACGATCGACTTCTTCGAGGTTACTTTCGAGCAGCTTACGACTGTCCTTAAGGTTGAATTTGGGGTTCAGTAAAGCCACCTCTATCTCTGTGCGCATTGTTGTCAAGGGAGTGCGCAGTTCATGACTGGCATCAGCCGTAAAACGCTCCAGTGACAGGTGCGCTTCCTCGATCGGTTCGAGGGTTCGCCGAGCTAAAGCATAACTGAAAAAGCCACCGCTGAGCAAGATAACGGCATTCAAAAAAATGAGCTGTTTCACAAGATGTTGGTGGCCCTCGTCACGTTCAGCGGTTCGGTCAGCAACATAGAGGTTTCCTTGCTGTGGATCCAACTGAAAGCCACCAAAATGATTGGCAAAATCAACAGCGTGGGAATAGTTGCGATCAAGCTCCGTCACCGACACCCGAAAGAGCGCAACACTAAAGACAGCCGTCAGCAGCATCAGAATCGCCAAGTAGACGCCCGTTAAACGGATGGTCGTTTTCTGGAATAATTGCTGCTTCATACTCCCTAGGATATCTTGTTGTTGCTAAAAATATAGCCGAATCCACGTTTGGTGTGAATCAATGGGGAATTATTACGGAAAGGCTTGTCAATCTTGTTGCGCAAATAGCCGACGTAGACTTCCACTGTGTTTGGCAGAATATCAGCGTCGTAGTCCCACACATGTTGGGTGAGGGTCTCTTTGCTTAAGACTTTGCCTGTATGGCGCATGAAGTATTCGAGAAGTGCGAATTCTTTTTGAGTCAGGATGATTTCTTTGCCGTTGCGGCGGGCCGTAAAGGCTTCGGTATCTAGCGTCAGATTATCGTGTTTAAGTTCGGTTTCGAGCGTTTCTCGCGGACGACGTAGCAGAGCCCGAACACGTGCAATCAGTTCGACAAACGCAAAAGGCTTCACGAGATAATCATCGGCGCCTGTATTCAAACCAAAGGCACGGTCGAGTACTTTGTCACGAGCTGTCAAAAGCAGAATCGGCACATTATTACCTGCTGCACGGACTTCGCGAACGATGCCGAGGCCGTCAACTTTACCAGGCATCATTATGTCCAGAATGAGGAGGTCATACGGTTCACTGGTGGCCAAAGCCAGCGCGTCGTCACCATTATATGCAACATCGACAGCGTACGTATGCTGTTCGAGCCCCGTCTTAAGGGCGTTGGCTATTTTGTGTTCGTCTTCCGCTATTAGTAGTCTCATAGTATGAGTGTAGCCCTTGCAAGCTGAGAGACAGCTTAGTTTGTCATCGGCATGCCGCCATCAAGGCCTTCAGGGCCTTCGTGGCCTTCAGGGCCTTCAGGGCCGACGTGATGCTCATGTGCGACGGTGTCCGGAATCTTATTATCCGTCAGCCACTGCTTGAAGTTATCCATTTGCGTCTTCATGGCCGTGTGTTTTTCGGTGCTCGTCTTATCCTTGAGCGCCTGCATCGATGTTTTCAGTTCAGCCCGCTTGGCAATCAATGCATCTTCTTGGGCTTGTGTGATCATGCCAGTTTTTACATCCGCATCAAGCTTCGTCTTTTGCTTCGCCGTTCGTGCCGCCACATGATCTGTGCGGTCGGCGTCAAAGACCGCCTGAACATCCGTCTTACTGAGGTGGAACTTTGTTGCAATTTTGTCGACTAAACTTGTGCCGCTCGTACTGCTCGTCGCAGCAGAGGCAATGCCGGCCAGCCCAACAATGCCAATAGTGACAGCTGTTGTGCTGAGCCCGATTAAAAGTGATTTTTTCATTGTAGTACCTCATTTACGTTTGTTAGTTCGTTTCTGACGTAAACCGTATCCGGCTCACAACACAACTTTATCGTGCCTGCATGAGAATAGCCTGTAGGCTACAGTGTCTTCTCAGGAAAGCTAATACTCCCTTCAAAACATCCTTGTAGGAACGAAAGCGAAAGCGCATACTTATGCTTATAAAAGAGGGTGCATACTATGTCGAAAGACAAGGGACGAAAAGAAGTCAAAAAGCCGAAAAAGCCGAAGGTTTAGGCGAAAAACCGCTGTGAAAATCAGCGGTTTTTTTATGGATGCTTGGACGGTGCTTCGGGCTGACTGGGCAGTTCTGTTGGTGGTGACCGGAAGCAGCTGACTGAATACGGAAAATCCTGTGTCATCACATAGTGATAAGTGGTGACTTTTTTGCCATCGACTGTTATCTCGCTTGTAATCCCATGACATACATCCAGATCATCGGTCGTAAGGATATTTTCAGTACCTACTTTTGGTCCAGTAATTGGAAATCCATCAAGCGCATAGCCAATAATGCTCTCAACGCCTGTATTAGTAATGCAGCGGCTCAAAGTGTGATAATGGTATTCTCCTTTATTTTGAGGGTGCCCGTCACAACTATCTTGCACTTCCCACGCACCAGCATCCCGACCGCCGGCGTCAAAGCCGTTAAACAGCGCCACGCCACTGAGCATCACACCGACTTCACCGCTTTCGCATTGCGGATTGCCATAAGTTGGAGCGACGTTCAGCGCGTAAGTCAAAGCTTGTGCCATAATCGTGTTGGGGTTGGCGTCGTATTTGCGTGCCGGATCGCTGGCTGCGACCGGAAAAACACCCGTGTGGTGACTGGGAAGATCATTGGTCAAAATCGTTCGCGTATCGCCACTCACACTGTTACTGAAACTTGATTTCCAGGCGACACTGCCTGCAATTGTCGCTTTTTTATTGAGATCCCACTTCGTATTGCTAGTCGTAAACCATGACCCGCGAACTTGCGCGCCTGCTTGGCCAGCCGGCACAAAGTTTGCATGACACACGTAGATAGAGCCTTTTTTGGCGGCATCGGTCACATAGTCGCCATCGCCCACTGGCAGCAGTCCATCGGCATATTTGTTGCCATAGTTTTTGGTCGTATCGAGGGTAAGGGAGGCCGGCTTGACTTGAGCCTCGGTGGCAGGTTTAGAAGGAGTATGAGACGATGTGGGCGTCGCTGTTGTCTGTAGCGGTGCGCTATTACGACGAACCTGCAAAATCACAAAGAAGATAATCACACCAAGTAGAAGCGCCAAGCCGCACAGAATACCGTTCAACACGGCTGATCGTTTTACTGGTTCATTTGGTTGCATTTCTGCACATCGCCTCTTGTTCTGACAGCAGTTTATACTGTTTATGCTAAAAAGTGAACAGCGTTGACGAACTATTGTTTGGTGTCTAAACTAGGAAGCTAATGGAAGAAGTTCAAGAAAAGCAGGGGTTCTTGCGTAAATGGCTGCCGCTGACCGTAATGGGTTTGGCGGTACTTATAATCGTTATTGATACGACGCTTTTAAATGTGTCGCTTGGCACGATTATCCGCGAGCTGCACACCAATATCCAAAGCATGCAGTGGGTGATTGCGGCATACGCGCTGACACTGGCAGCACTTACAATCGTTGGTGGTCGACTTGGCGATTTATTTGGTCGCAAGAAGATGTTCATGCTTGGCGCGACGATATTTGCGATTGGTTCTTTTATTGCGAGCGCCAGCCACTCAGTAGGGTATCTTCTGGCGGGCGAATCAATCATTGAGGGTATTGGTGCGGCGTTGATGATGCCAGCTTCGGCGTCGCTCCTCATCACGACATATCGTAATCGGGAAAGGGCTTTGGCACTTGGGTTATGGGGAGCAATGGCGGCAGCCGGTTCAGCCATCGGCCCAATTCTTGGCGGCTATCTGACGACCCACTACAGCTGGCGCTGGGGGTTTCGTATCAATGTAGGTATTGCTTTGCTCTTAATAGCAGGCTCTGTCATTATTAATGAATCAAAAGACACACGACATAAGATCTCGCTCGATTGGGTCGGCGTATTCTTATCGTCCGGGGGTTTGCTAGCCGGTGTCTTTGCTATCATTGAAGGTGGTTCTTATGGCTGGTGGAAGCACATGAGCGGTCCGACTTTCGGCGGACTGTCTGCAATTCCACTCGCCTTTATGCTGTCTGTCGGCCTACTCTGTTTGTTTGTGTGGTGGGAAGATTTTGTCTTGAAACGCGGCCGACGACCACTAGTAGATATGAAGATTTTCGCAAACAAACAATTTACTTCCGGTTCCCTGACGCTTGCCAGTCAGGTCATCGGCATGACTGGGATTATCTTTGCCATGCCGGTCTTTTTGCAAGGCGTTCGAGGCCTCGACGCGCTTCACACCGGCTATGCGTTGCTACCGATGTCGATCGCGTTACTTATCATGGCTCCACTCGGCGGTTTCCTCAGCGGCAAAATTGGCACACCAAAACATATTGTGCAGGTTGGACTCATAACGACTTTGTTCGGCATAATTGTGCTGCGCTATAGTCTCAGCATCTCGACAACAGTGAGCGATCTCATACTGCCACTCTCTTTCTATGGTGCCGGCATGGGGCTCTGTTTTTCACAGCTCACAAATATCACACTATCTTCTGTTCCCGTGGAAGAAGTTGGCGAAGCATCCGGCCTTAACAATACAATCCGTCAAGTTGCCTCGTCTTTAGGCGCCGCGATTATTGGCACCGTCCTACTGACCGGCCTCGCTAACAACTTAAAAAGCTCCGTGAGCACGAGTCCTGTTCTGCCAGCCGATATGCGCGTACATATCTCGCAGGAAGTCGCAGCCCAGTCATCAGCAGTTGAGTTCGGTGTGCCGATTCACAGTTCAGCCCAATTAACGGCCGAACAGCGCACCGAGATAAAAAAGCTATCAAACCAGAGTACCGTTGATGCAAACCGAAACGTTTTCTTAGTCGCTATGCTGTCACCTCTTCTCGCTTTTGTGTTCTCGACTCAACTTCCAAAAGACAAAAGCGTTAAGCACCACGACTAGTTTTAGCCTATACTTCATGAAATGACCGAGTTACTCCACATTCGACGCACGGGTAGTGGCCGGCCAATTATACTAGTACACGGCGTGGCGGCAAGTAGCATCTTGACCGCAGTATTTGGCCGCGGATTGCACTCAATTATAGTTATCCAGGACGGCTTTTTATGGATTTCTGCTGGTGGCTCGGCCGCCATTCCAAGAGTTTTGCTATGTATTTTTCGCGCCCGCTTTATACTGCAGATGTCGCACAGGAATCATGCTTGAACCCATACTATGCCTTTAAGAGTAGCCTCATTCACTGTTTATTGCAGGTCCATACCGAAGATTTATTGAAGGCCACCGATTCGAAGCGTCGTTTGTTTGTGTATGGCAGTCATGACACCTGGTCAAACCTCAGCACGGCTCACCTCACAAAAGAGTTCCTAGATGCTTAACTAAGTAAGATAAGTTATAGTTCGTGCTAGCATGAGCGCTATATACTAATTGAGTACACAAAAAAGGTACTACTATAAGCATAGATACACTATGCGTTAATGAGGAAGGTTAAATAAATGAAAAAAATCATACAACTGAGTACAATCGGGGCAAGTATAGCAACCGTTGGGTGTTTGGCATTTAGTGGTCTGGCATCAGCCAGCAGCATTACGATGACGGGGCCACATTCAACAAACTGGATCTCGATGAGACACAGTAACTCTTACAGCCTTTCTAATTATAATTGGTTGCGATCATCAAATAGTACGCGACAATCGGCCCGTACCGGCAACACGAGCGTGAGCCGGAATACAAGAGGTGGTGACGCTTATAGTGGTGACGCCTCTAACTCCAATGACAACAGTTCAAATGTCATGGTTATGAACGGCAGCGATGGTGGCAACATGAGCGTGAGCGATAGTTCTGGTGGCGGCAACGATGCATCAATCAGCGACACCGGTCCAAGTTCTCGTAACACTATCAATGAATCAAGCCGTAACAGCTACGAGGAAACTAATAATAATAGTGTCAGTTCAATGAACCACACATCACAGATGGCTGACACAGGTAGTGCAAATGTCAGCGGCAACACTCATGGTGGTGATGCGTCATCTGGAGATGCGTCAAATATGAATGGCACTAGCAGCGACCTTACCGTTACGAATAACGGCGGCGGAATGAGCTTGAGCGCACCAACGGGTTCAAGTGATGCATCAATTAGCGACACCGGTCCTGGTTCTCGTAACAGTATCGATATGTCGAGTAGCAATAGCTATAAGATGACGAACACGAATAATGTGAACGTGTCTCACAACACGACGCAGTCTGCTAAAAGCGGCAATGCGACCGTCAGCCATAATACGAATGGTGGCAGCGCCCAAAGCGGCGACGCTTCAAACACGTCGGACAGCAGCACGTCTATTGACATTAGCAACTAGCCGCAAGCACATTCGGAACTAAAAAGAGGGGCCACAAAACCCCTCTTTTTTATTAAAATAGTTTACTGCCGAGTGGTACGTCTTTATCAGGTCGCGCCAAAATGACATCGCCATTCTCATCAGCAATACCGAGTGTCAATACTTCTGAAATAAACGGGCCGATCTGTTTGGTTGGGAAGTTTACCACCCCCATGACTAGTCTATCTAGTAGTTCGTCTTTGGTGTAGTGCTTAGTGATCTGGGCTGACGAACGCTTGGTGCCAATTTCTGATCCAAAATCAATTGTCAATTTATAAGCGGGTTTGTGTGCTTCAGGAAAGTGTTCGACAGCTAGAATTCTGCCGACACGAATATCTATTTTCGTAAAATCGTCATATGTTATTTCCATGGGAGAATTGTAAAAAGCCTAACTTAGTATGGGCAGTCTTTGGTGATTGTGCGTGATTGAATGGCGTGAGCATTCTGGGCAAAGGCGTGGTTTAGCCAGTAGTCTTTGCTCTTACCGTTAGCTTTTTCATCACCTGGAAACGGTGGTGCGCAGGGGCCTATCCAGGTATTCACAAGCTCGTAGTGTCCTTCTGGGTCTTTCTCGAGTAGCATCGTGAGCGTGGTACTTGGTGAGGGGTGACGGTTAGGTGCAAAGCGAGAAAAGACCGTTTGCTTTTGGATCTGCGCATAAACGATGGTATCTTTTTCACTGGTCTCAACGATATCGGTGGCACCAATCACTCGACCCATGTCGCGCTCAATCGTTACTGACTGACCTTCCAGTTTTGTAGGCAAGAGTGCTTCACGGATAAGATTAATCACGTATGGCTGTCGGCTCAGGTAACGGCCCGCCGAAGAGCCTATGAGATCTACATAGATGTCATAGCCTGTCGGTACTTCCGCGATCACATATCGGTGGATAAAGCGCTCCTCTTTGGTCATAGTATACGCTAAATCGATGACAAAAGCGACATTAACTTCTTAGGACTGCTTGCAAAAACTACTAAGTAGTATGAAATGTGCACTGAATGTGCTATAGTTAAACGTAAGCAAGTGGTTACTACAACCTCTCCGTGGTCATAGTTTGGTTTTTAGAGACTTATTATCACTCGGTCAGATGACAATAAACGCGGGTGATATTACTTAAAAAGAAGGAAACTATTATTATGGCAATGAAACTTTACGTAGGTGGTCTCGCTTACAGTGTCGGCGACAAAGAACTCGAAGATTTTTTTGCAACTCAGGGTGCAGTCGTATCTGCAGTCGTTATTAAAGACCGCGACAGCGGCCAGTCAAAAGGCTTTGGCTTTGTTGAAATGGCTGATGTCAAAGAAGGTCAAAACGCCATCAAGGAATTGAACGGCAAAGAGCTTTCTGGTCGTGCCATCATGGTCAACCAAGCCCGTCCACAAGAAGACCGCAACAGCGGTGGCAGCTTCCGTCGTTAATTGAAAGAAGACTTCTTAAATCTCTTTAAGAACTAGATAAGTGCCAGGTAGCTATGGCTGCCTGGCTATGAATTGGTAGACCTTATGAAAATCAATAAACATATTGAAATCGTGCGCAGCACAGTTATTTCACAGAGTTCGATGAGCCTCGTCTCAGCCGAAGCAATTTGTACAACTTTGAAAGATTATTATTCAGCTGTCGGTATCACCACTGTGAATAATCTTCAGGACCTAAAAAAACTTGTTGCCATGAAACCTGACCTCGTTTTTCTTGGTATGGAGTTTGTGCATCTTGAATCCTCACCAACTGAAGCTGATCCTCTAAAAATATGGTTATCAGCTTATTTTGATACGCACAATATTCTCTACACTGGCTCGGCTCAAACAACAATGGAAGCACAGCGTTTTAAGCATGTTGCGAAAAAACTAGTGCTTGATGCTGGCCTTGCAACAGCACCATTCTTTATTGCCGGTAAGGACACGTACAAGACGCCAAGTGAACTTCCCCTCGCCTTGCCGCTCTTTATAAAACCATTTAATTTAGGTGGTGGTACCGGCATAGACAGCGATTCTGTCGTCACGACTTTCGAGGAATACATAGCAAAAGTCAGCTCAATTAGTACCCGTTTTAGAGCTGATTCATTAGTAGAAGAATATTTACCAGGACGAGAATTCAGCGTTGCATTGCTTCAAAATGCATCAACAAAACAACTGCTGGCAATGCCAATCGAACTAATCGCAGAAATTGATGAACGCGGCAATCGTGTGCTGGGTGTACAGGCAAAAAAATCTGATAATGAGACAGTGCTGTTCGTGACGGATACTGCGCTCCGGCATAAGCTCACCATTCTAGCAGAAGGCGTTTTTATTGCACTTGGCGCACGTGACTTTGGACGCATTGATATTCGTCTTGATCGAAACAACGAACCGCAGTTCCTTGAAGCAAACTTAATTCCTAGTCTTATTAAAGGCTACGGCAACTTTCCGAAAGCTTGTCTCATTAACATGGACATCGACTACTGTGCCATGCTCCTAAAGATTGTTGGATTAGCTCTGACGCGTCATCGTTATGTTCCAAAACTGCAACCTGCCATAGTCGATATCACAGAGTCGCCGACACTTGCTGGTGCTCTCGAACCACTCCCCGTCTAAAAATATTTGCTACACTAGCCGGTATGCCGACACCAATTTTAGAAATTCGAAACGCTGCGATTACCATACTGCGAAGCGGAGGATTCGGCGTAATGGCCACCGATACAGTCTATGGTATTGTGGCGCGCGCCAGTGACGAAAAGGCCGTAAAACGTTTTTATGCGCTGAAGCAACGCGAGTATAAACCTGGCACAGTCATTGCTGCGAGTATTGAACAGATTATTAAGCTAGGCATCACAGCAAATGAGCTGCAAAAAGCCGCATATTTCTGGCCGAATCCCGTCAGTATCATTCTTACTGCACCAGACACGCTTGATTACCTGTCGCAAGGAGTAAAAAGTCTGGCTTTTCGAATACCTGCCGATCATAAGCTACGTGAGTTTTTAGAACAAACCGGCCCGCTCGTCACCAGTAGCGCCAACTTACCCGGCCAGCCACCGGCTACGACAATCAAAGAAGCAATCAACTATTTTAACGACGAAGTTGATTTTTATGTCGACGGCGACAAAATCATCAACGCAACTCCCTCGACAATCATCAGAATAGAAGGCGATCGTATCGAGGTTATCCGCGATGGCGCCTACAAGTTGAATACCTTATTAACGTAGTTCTTCGATTGCATCCGCTGGAACGGTGTCTGGGTGATCAAAATAACAGTCGAAATGCGAGACGTAGAAGTTATTAGTGCCGCCAGCATAGCTAAGATTATTGGGAGAATACGGAAGCGATGCCCCGAAGTCAGTCCAGTTCGTACCGCTATTTGCAGAAACAGCCAGAGTGTTTCCGTGCACAACGACAATCCGGCCATCAGGCAGTTGAACTGGCGTGAGTGACATACCGCTACCAACTATACTCCAGCTTGAACCTGAATCAGTAGATTTTGCGATTGTCCCATTATCTGTCGTCCAATATATCGTACCGTCGGATGCTCGTAGTGGATTACTGTTTGGACCGAGGCTACTGACTTTTGTCCAGCTCGATCCACCGTTGGTGGTGCGATAAATACCGGACGTTTTATTAATATACCCTGCGCTCACGCCGACAAGGTAGGTTTGTGCACTGATAACAATAACCTGTGATGAAAAGCCACCATCGCTTGGCAAAGTTCCACCAATGTTAGTCCACGACAAACCGCCATTCGTGCTCTTATACACCGTCTGAACTGCCTCATGTCCGCCTGCTAACATGGTTTGGCGAGCGGCATCAGTGAAGTCAACAGCTACCGAGTCATTGTGTCCGATATTGCCTACTTGCGTAAACGTGACACCGCCATTGGTGGTTTTAAAGATACCGTCTCCGAACGAACCGTAGATACCTGACATGTAATACATAGAGGGATTGGCAGGATCATAAGTAAGTGAGCTTGGGCGCGTATCAATGACCGACGAGCCCGCCACCTGTGTCCATGTTGAACTTCCGTCCGCGTTCGTCCACAATCCAAGCTTTGCTATACCGGCAATTATATAATTAGCAGAATTACTGGGGCCAACGAACATGGCGCTGAGATTTCCGCATTCAGAAACCTTTCCTGCTAAATTGCCCGTAACATTCGTCCATGTTCCTGGGTTCGGCAGTGGTGTTGCACCACCCGTCGAAGCCGTAAAGCCAATATACCCACCACTGCTCGCTGCAGTATCAGATCCTATGACGGCACCTAAGGTTACACTACCCATCTCTGTTTCGAAGGCGTTATTCACAGGTGTCGCGGCATGTGATGCCAGCAGAAGCGTCACGCCCACAAGTGAAAAGACACCGATAAACAACGACAACCTTGGCAGACTGAAGGATCTATGTATAGAAAGTTTTTTACTGATTTTTTTCATAAAGGTTATGGAACAGGTGCTCCCGCCACTATAATCAGTGAAATGTTTGCAGTTTGCATACTGCCGTCGCTGCTTGATATATCGAGCTTGTTCGTTCCCTGCACTGCATCAGCAGCCGGAAACACGAATGAAAAAGTACCCCACACCGGACCGAACGTATTGTAGTTTTCTGCCGGCATAGATTTGGTGACCGCATCGGCAGTGTGCCCATTCAAGACAACTTTAAGTGTGGCAGTTGCATTATTCGCTTCGGCATTCAGCACAACCTTTGCGCTTTTTGGAGTAGCAGCTTGCCAGGAGACGTTTGGAATACTGAATGACTTAGTGCCACTAATGTCATAGCCTTCTGCAACAGCATTTGAGTCTCCATTCTGGTTAGTGAAGCCAGGAATATTAGCTAAGGGTACGTCGTAGCCAAGGTCACGATAGGTCTTCGGGCCATCGAAGCCAAGGTTATCCCATGCGAAGCTGTGGTCATACTGAGTACCGCAGCCACAAGGCTCTACAGCTTTTCGGGCGTTGTAGTGCATGTCGTTCATCCATACAAGTCCGGATGTAAAACCAAGATTTAGGTCGGCACCATCGAGATGCTTCAGCGTGGTCGACCCTGCATCGGTGCCATATATATCAATCCTCGTTCTAGAAATCTCGACCTCATAATGGTTAAATTTGGTCGTTGGACACTGGTATGAATGGCCAGCCAGACAGCCTTTTGAAATTGACCCCTCGTTAAAGTTGGAATTGTGAATCTCAACGGTGTTACCACCATTTGAAGCATAAAATATCTTGTTGACCCCGATTTGATCCTTCGGTGTATTGTCGTGCCCATCCGCCATAGCAAAACCGACCATATTCGTAGCGTGGACAGTGTTAGCCGGACAAAAACTTTCACAGCTCCGCGTTCCAGGAACTGGTTCGTCCGTAATAATAAACTCTGGCCATGCGCCGTGCGATCCCGTGCCATCATTCGTGACATCGAATACGACGCGGCCAGTTCGGTTTGTAAAATCAAATGGTTGTTTTGGATAGGTGTCAATATCGACCATAGAACCACCGTCGTTCAGTGACTCAACATAGTGAGCGTTACAAATACGCGCATCGTCCGGCGGTGCTTTTGCTGGACCAAAATAGGTGCTGTTGGGATCACCCGTGATTGGATCCCCCGTAGTGCCGCCGCCATCACAGGCACTATGCGTTGGCGTAACAAGGTTCGGAGTGCCAAGCGTCCCCATTCGGCTCACGCCCCACAGAATAGGATCAAGATCACCCGTTTGCGTTTTGGCACCTGTATAAGGTGAGTCAAATGTAGCGCAGAAGGCAGGTGTGACATTTGTGGTCGAATAATACTTACAAGAAGTGCTTAGTATGCCGCCGACCGCCGCTGGAGCTGAAGCTGCAAATGCTATATACCCGCCGCCACTTGCGGATGTATCGCCTAGCATGTCTGCTCCGCTCGTCACATTCCCAGATTCTGGTTCAATCGCATTGCTAATGGGGGTTGCTGCATGGGTGGCAAACAGCAGACCGACGCCGACGAGGCCAAAGATACCGACAAAAAAGGAACCTTTCATCATCGAATAGTGTCGTACAAATGGCAATTTATTATAGTGGCGCACTAGTCGCAGCATGGCTCCTACTGTACCCTCAATTAACTACGCTTATGATATACCAAAAGTTTTGGAATCACGAATTATTTCAAGAGCCGAATCAGTCGTTTTGCATTACTGATAAGAAATTGCCTGAAGGATCTTTAAACCACGCGATATCCGGACCACGATTGGCGGAACGACCACGAGCAATACCCTTTTCGTCGGTCATGCCAGCATATTGTATGAATACGACGCCCTTGGTCGTCAGCTCATCAACCGCCTCGTCAATGTCCTCAACGGGAAAATTTAGAAGCGTGAAACTCGCTGCTTCGTGATCATCCTTGTTATACACGAATACCGGGTTACCCGCACCTACTTTAAGTTGAAGCCCCATCCCCGTATCTTCTACTTCTAATCCAAGCACATCTTCGTAAAACTTTTTGGCCTCGACTAAATCTTTCACCGAAAAACCACTAAATGCTTTGCTGGCGTCAATCATACTACACTCCTTTTTATATTCTAAGTATAGTCCTTGAGAAAAGCTTATGCCTATTCTAAATACAATAGTATTATTAAGATAATGCCCAGCACTTATCGTCGTCTTGTCGTTTTTATAGGCTCAAATACTTTTTTTGCGGCGATTCTTACAATCTTTCTAATGAGTGCCCTATGGCTCGCAATCTCGTCACGTTATCCAATGGCGTTTGATGAACAATATCATATTGGTCTCATAAAATTGCATGCCTTGCAATGGAGCCCGATTTTTACGCATCAGCCGGCTGGTGTCGCTCAGTATGGCGCACTGACCCGCGACCCATCCTATCTCTATCACTGGTTGATGAGTATTCCTTATCGTTTACTAATGAGATGGCACCTGAGTGAAATGAGCGTCATTACCATACTCCGCCTCATAAATATCGCCCTTTTTGGCGCAAGTATCATCATCATCCGAAGGGTGCTACTAAAAACAAAAGCCAGTCCAGCGGTTATCAACACCACGTTCCTGTTTTTTATACTCACGCCGGTCGTCCCGTTTTTAGCAGCGACCATCAACTATGACAACTTGCAAAATCTTCTGCTCGCTGTCGGGCTACTGTATCTGATCCGTTTTCGTGAAGGTCTCCACAAAAAGTCGATTGACCTTACCTCCGCACTCGTTTTTGTAACCATCGGTCTAGTTGGCTCACTAGTAAAATTTACCTTCTTACCGTTTCTCACTGCTTTTACTCTCTACTTTATTTACGCTCTTGTACGCTTTTATTTGGCCTACCGTAGGTCATTTAAAAAATCACTACTCAAAAATCTTTATTCCATCAGTAAGATTAGAATGATCGTTTTTGCGGCCTTACTGGTTCTTTCAGTAGGACTCTTTATTTACACCTATGGCATCAATATCTTTAAATATCATAATCCCGTGCCCCAATGTGGTCAGGTGGTAGGATATGCACGCTGTCGGGCCTACTCACCGTGGTATCGCAACTATCAGGCTGCTATCCACAATAAGGGCGTCAACCCAAATCCGATTCTCTATACCTTGCAATGGGTGGGCGGCATGTTCAACCGTTTGTACTTTGTGATTAACGGCCACGCGCCAGTTAATAACTATCAGAACTTCGTGGCGCCACTGCTTGGAATCACTGTCATCTTAGTCGGCGCGTTCGGTAGTGTTTTGGCGTGTATCTATGGCAGGAAAATTTTAAAAGCCGATCCCGTGCTAAGGCTCATTTTATTCGTGTCACTGGTGTATGTTGCTTCGCTGTGGGGACGCAATTATCATGACTACTTGCATCTTGGTCAAGCAGTCGCGATAAACGGACGATACTTGATACCAATTCTACCCTTTTTCTTTGTCTTTATCGCACAAGCATACAAACGATTACTGGTCGTACGAGTCAAAGCCAAGGCAGTGCTGCTTGGCATCACGTTTCTTTTATTCCTCCAGGGCGGCGGAGCAAGCAGCTTCATTTATTACAGTAGCGACGCCTGGTATTGGCCCAATAACAGACAGATACAAGTGCTTAATCACGCAGCCAAAAAAGTTATTACACCTCTATTTTTGAACCACTATATAAAGTCGCTCGATTTCTATAACAAAGGCTTATAGTCTATTTTACACTGTCCTACACTGTACATAGCTGGAACGAATGAGCCCACACTACAACTACATATTTCTCGCATTATTCGGGCTTCAATCCCGCCAAGTGGCGAAAACCTTTGTCCAAAATACCTTGATGTTGCGTGGTGCGGAAGCCGCCAGCATAGAGCTCAGTTCATATCTTAGTTCTCGGGAGCCAGTTCGCCTACAACTTTTTGCGACTTACTAGCTTGTTTTTGCGACTTTTCAAACTCTTTTTCGGCCGCTTTGATATCCCAGCCTATTGAAAAGGCTAACTCTTTTTCGACATAGTGCTTCAGTTGCGCCCACTGCACTGCAGTAAAGAGGCGAAGTTTTTGAATGTAGGTGGCGCCTTCACCATTTGGAATAGGTCCAAATTTAGAAAATTCGATGTATTCCCTGCCCTCGTTCGTCTTACCGTGACGAGCGTAAAATTTGTTTGCCGATTTTTTATTGAGCGCGATTTCTAGGTAAAGTTCTCCACCCCAAGGAAATGTCTTAATTGCTGTTGGTGTCATATTAGTAGCCTTTCAAAAAAATAAATGATAAAAAAAATCAATCCAAATAATGGATTGATTAATAGACAGTGTCTGACATAGAACCTCCTCATCGCGGCTAACACGAGGTGACAGAAATACCGCGAACCATTAATTTATGATTCGACTATACCGTGCGATGTGTAGCACTTGCAATTGTAGAATTTACTTTGCTGTGTTAGCTTTGGATGCTGGTCAGGCCGAGGATGTTGAATGCGCGGCTCAAAACAGTTTTCGTAGCCTCGCTTGTTTTTACGTTGTATTTCTTAGATTCGATAAAATTATGAAGGCCGATAATGACTTCGAGGGTATTCACATCGTCTTCGATCGCATTTTTGATATGCACCAATAGTTTTTTAGCCTGGTTCGGCGAGCAAGCGGCGGCTTTTTGAGTACAACAGTCCAGCACACGACTGGCCTCATCAAGCAGTTCGGACTGCCACTCACCGCCTATGCGCCGATGATAATGCATCAGGGCTAAACGAATCGTATCGGCATCAAAATGTTCTAACAGGTCTTTTGCAAATACAAGATTACCAAGCGATTTACTCATCTTTTCACCATTATGAAACAGGGGTGACACATGCATCCAATGCCGGGCAGGCGCCTCACCATGCAACCCAAAACTTTGCGCGATTTCGCTCTCGTGATGCGGAAATATTAGATCAGTACCACCACCGTGCAGATCAAAAGGTATGCCCAAAATCGTATCAGACATCACCGTACATTCGATATGCCACCCGGGGCGTCCGCTACCGACTACCGTCTCCCAGCGGGCCGGATCGTGCTCATCAGTAATCCCCTTCCATAACAAGAAATCGAGTGGCTGACGCTTACCAGCACGCTCAGGATCACCGCCACGCAGACGCATATATGTGAGTCTCAGGCGTTCACTAAATCCTGAGAACTTACCAAACTCCGCAACCTTACTTGTATCAAAATATATATCGCTTTCTAACCTATATCCGAAGCCCGTTTTAAGGAGTCTATCAACCGCCTCAGCCATTTCTGGTATGTATTCGCTGGCCAGTGGTTCTGCATATGGTGTGCGAAAGTTCAGTCGCGCCATGACTGATTGAAATGAGTTTGTTTCTGCTTTAGCGAGTTCTTTATAGCTGATACCCAGTGACTTGGCCCGTGTATAGATCGGCTCATCAACATCCGTCACATTTCGTACCAGCTGAACTTCACTACCCTCATCTTCTAGATATCGCTGTAAGATATCGTAGGTCATAAATGTAAAAATATGACCAAGATGCGCCGAATCGTACGGTGTAATGCCGCAAATATATATCTTTATAATCGGCTTCTTCTCGAACGTCACATAGTCTTTTTGGGAAGTATCAAAAATCTTCATATGTTAGTACTAAGCTTAGCATCCAGCCAGTGACTTCCTGCACGGGTTATACTAGACACATGAAGCCGAAAGTTACCCTAATTCGCGCGATTAGTATGGAATTTGTGTTGAGAAGGTTCAAGTCTTTGATTATTCCTATTGGACTTATCAGTCTTATAAGTTTAGCAATCGCTATCGACTTGACTGCCATGAATTCTTGGTGGCTGCTGTTACTTGCCCCGCTAATTATTATTCTCACCATAGGACTAGTTCTTAGTATGTTTGCGAAGTCCTTCATCGATATGGCGCGACCGAACATGACGATACACCAAAACGAACTGGTAAAAAAGTTTGTAGACAAGCTAGAACGTATTGCCAATCACCTGCAAACTCCCATGTTCTTGATTGTATTGCGCATCCTCCGCGATAGTATTCACCCGCATGGCACGTCCTTTATTTGTGAGACCACCAAAGACGGTGCTTCACTTCACACTGATTTCTTCGAACTTGTTAAAAAATTTAATGAATAGTGGTATGATAGATATATGGATGATCAACAAGCTGTGCCACAAAAAATTGTTATAGCAGAGGACAACGCGGCGCTGGCCGATATATATAAAACTCGCCTCGAGATAATCGGCTACCAGTGTTTCTGCGCCTATGACGGTCAAGAAGCGTTGGAAGTCATCGAACGCGAAAAACCAGCACTCGTGCTGATGGACCTTATGATGCCGCGTATTGCGGGCGATGAAGTCCTACGACGTATGCGCGCCACCGATTGGGGCAAAGACATACGTGTATATATCATCTCAAACTTAAACGAACAAGACGCCCCAGCGGGACTCCGTGAGTACGGCATCGAAGGTTACACGGTGAAGATTGATCTTCGCGATGACGACATCGACAAACTCGTCGATAAGATTTTGACGCCCCAAGGCCAGAGCGAGAGCATTGATTTAGATGGCGAACGCGACGAAAATCTTGCTTAAAAAACAAACAAATCCGATAGTCGCCGGATGTCTGACCTTGATCGTGCTGGCTGTTATGGTCGGCAGTGTCCGCGCACTCCACAGTCGAGAGTCCGCGGTTAAACAATCTAACATTGTTGTGAGTCAAAAACCTTCGCAGACCACAATAGCAACCGAAGCGCCGAACGCCTCCAAACAAACAGCAACAAACGCGACGACCACACCATCATCTGCTCCGATACTGGCAACCGCAACATCACCGTCTTCAACCTCTCACACGACTACAGCTGTCTCGCCTAGCCCTGTAGTACAGCCGACTCCCAGCTCCGCGCCAACACCGATGCCAACACCCACACCGGCGCCAAGCTACACGTACAAAGACGGTACTTACTCGGCAGTCGGCACATTTACCGCACCGGGCGTAACCAATCATCTAAATGTCAGCATTACTGTTTCTAAAGATGCGATCACTGACTCAACGGTCACCGTTCCAGCCAATACTGACCCGACTTCTAAGAATTATGACAATAAATTTATCGCAAACTATAAGCCTTATGTCACCGGCAAGCCGCTGGCCAACTTGACCTTATCTAAAATATCGTCTGCGTCCTTAACACCGAATGGATTTAATGATGCACTTGACCAAATCCGCGTTTCAGCCCACAGCTAACGGGTCGGTACAGAGCTGGCATTTTGAGGCGATAGGTACTCATTGGCAGATTGATGTTGCACTGCCTGTGAAACAGTGGATGCAGCTCCAGCATATAATCACTGACCGGATTGAGCAGTTCGACCAGGTTTATTCTCGATTTCGCGACGATTCACTTGTATGGGAAATGAGTCAGAAGGCAGGAAGCTACGAATTCCCACCAGACGCCGCAAAACTATTACAACTCTACACTTCTATGTATACACTGACGGACGGCGCCGTCACGCCATTAATCGGTCAACCGCTGAGCGAGGCTGGCTATGATGCAAAGTACCGGCTCACACCTCAGCCGATGCACCAACCCCCGACTTGGGAAGACGTTCTGAGCTATACAGAGCCGATACTCACGCTGACCCAGCCGGCGTTGCTGGATTTTGGCGCGGCCGGTAAGGGATACCTCGTGGATATTGTCAGCCAACTACTAACCGCAAGCGGTGCAGATGAATACTGTGTCGACGCTGGTGGCGATATGTATTACCACGACCAAGACCAGGCTGTGATTGCGGTTGGGCTAGAGAATCCGGATGATGCCAGCCAAGCCTTCGGTGTTGTTCATCTTGCGAACCAAGCCATTTGCGGATCAGCTGGCAACAAGCGGGTGTGGGGTGAGTACCACCATATTCTCGATCCACGTAGCCTTCAGTCGCCGCGTCATATTAAAGCTGTGTGGACCATCGCCGATAGTACACTCCTGGCTGACGGAATGGCGACCTGCCTGTTCTTCGTCGAGCCGGCTCGTCTCCTCAAGCAGTTCAGCTTTTATTACTTGATTGTGTATGATGATAGCAGTTATGCTTACTCACCAAATTTCCCTGGCGAGATATTCACGAGCGAAACCCCACTAGCATGAAGTACATAGATAAATTCCTGAACCATATCACGATGTACCGTTTGTTGCTGTATGGGCTGTTGGTTCTGCTGGTAGCAGCGGTCGTCGGAGCATTTACCCACAAACTGTCGTTTTCGCCTTACGGTCTGCTTGGCAGTGCTGCGGTCCTGGTTGGCAGTTGTTACCTTGCTCAAAAATTGTTTGCAACCATCTATGGTGCTGTCAGTACCGCCGAGTCCAGTTTGATTACCGGGCTTATTTTATTTTGCATCTTTTCGCCACCGACCACTTGGCTGGAGGTGGCCGAGCTCGCCGTAGTGGCCACTATTGCTATGGCTTCTAAGTATTTACTTGCCTATCGGCAACGACTGATCTTCAACCCGGCGGCTGGTGCGGCAGTTATCGTCAGCTTGTTGGGGCTTGGGAGCGCTAGCTGGTGGATTGCCAGCCAATATATGACAGTCTTTGTGATTATCTTGGGATTGTTGGTACTTCATAAAGTTCGGCGCTACGGAATGTTCATGTCGTTCCTCGTAACAACGATAGGCATCATTCTCTTTAAACATTTCATAGACGGCGATCTCAGCCTTGTGCTCATAAAAAGCGTCGTTTTCTCCTGGCCACTAATGTTTATGGGCACCATAATGCTAACCGAGCCGCTCACTATGCCACCACGATATCGCCTCCAGCTGATTTATGGAGCAATCGTCGGCGTTATTTTTGCGGCAGGCCTGCATATTGGCCGCCTCTATGGCACGCCTGAAGTTGCTTTGGTGCTGGGTAATGTGTTTTCGTACGCTACCGTTATGCGTCAGCGATTGCACCTGCGCCTACTCGGTCGGCAGGAGCTGAGTGGTGGCGTTTATGAGCTGACCTTTGCACCTGAACGGCCGTTTCACTTCCACGCCGGCCAGTACGCTGAACTTACCGTGCCACATATACGACCCGACAGTCGTGGCAACCGCCGTAGTTTTACGATTGCCTCATCACCAACCGAACCAACCGTTCGCCTTGCAATGAAGTTCAGCACACCTTCCAGTAGCTTTAAGGCCTCGTTAGCCACAATGCCAGAAGGTAGCTACCTCTATGGAAGCCAGATTACCGGCGAATTCTTACTTCCTAAAAATCCTACCTCCAAGCTATTATTCATAGCCGGAGGCATTGGCATTACCCCCTTCCGCAGCATGCTAAAGTATCTCGTCGACACTCAGCAAAGGCGTGATATCTTATTGCTATATGTTGTTTCCAATAGCCAAGCTTTTGTGTATACCGACGTACTGCAAGCGGCAACCCACTTTGGTCTAAAAACAGTTTATATTCTCAGCGGACCGAATGTTCCTCCAAACTGGCAATGGGAGTCTGGCCACCTCACTCAAGAGTTGCTGGCTCGCACAGTCCCCGATTACAAGGATCGACAGTGCTACATATCAGGACCCAATCAGATGGTCATAGCGGCCCGCAAAATCCTGACCTCCTCTGGAGTACGACGCAGGCACATCAAGACCGATTACTTCTCTGGCTATTGAACGATCGGAATAATCAGTAGTCTCATTTTATCCGTCAGTGTGACCCGCGGCCACTTCAAAATGTATGAATGATCAAACTTGCTTTTTACCCCTGTAAAAGCTAAAATACCCTAGCTAACCAATGGGGATTGGCCAAGTGGTAAGGCAATGGATTCTGGTTCCATGATCGGGGGTTCGAATCCCTCATCCCCAGCCA
>JBBQVE010000009.1:0-60134 GCA_038211855.1 Saccharimonadales bacterium (SeqCode) | reverse complement strand
CGAATAGCCTTTACGTAACAATATGCCAATTTCTATACGCTCTACCCGCATTAAATGTCTGTACTTACTCATAAGCCAACAGAGTAACAAATTTACTACAAACAGCTGCGCTGTTTTTCGCACTTCATATTTAAGTTTAGGGCATATTCAGAATTTTCTTTACAGGCATAAGCAAGATACGGTACCCTTGTAGCAGCAAAGGGTGGCATGTCAAAATATCTTTCCGTTTTACTTGGTGCGATCGAACCGCAGTTCAGTCAGCTTATAACTTCTTTTGAAAACGCTGCAGCGAAGCCAGGCGTGGATGTTCGTTTAGCGGCCGAAATTCGGGTGGCCTTAGCAGGCAAAATTAAAGAATTGGGCCTTGATCCAGATGATACAACCGCAGAAGAGCTGTATCACGGATTGGCCGGACGTGCCATACAGGATAACCAATATCTCTGTGAAACTCTCAAAATCGGAGCGTCAGCAACATCGGTGGTGACGATTCAGAAACTAGCGCGCTACTTTTCGAAGAGCCCGTTGGTGCCAGAGATCTGGTCTCTTAAGCGCACGACGCTCAAAAAGTTGCTAGCCGATCATATCCCACACAAGACCATGAAAGCTTTGCGCTACCGGAGCGCAACATCGATGCTGAAGCGCGAGTCGCCAGCCAGTATTTACGCTGCCGCACTACTTATCGAAGGACCACGCTATCAGCAATCGCTGGCGACTTCGGTCAAGCGGCTCGAATCATCTGATTTTGAGCTGTCCAAGATTGAGTTTGTGCAGTTTGCGCCAGAGCGTTGGTCCATCATCAAAAAATATCTTAGATTACGCACCGTACCTGTGTACAGCATTCCAGAGGCAAACGCTATTGTCATTATTCCGGCCGACACAGCACATACGGTGACCTTGGCGCTACTTGTCGCCGCCCTGATTTTGCATGAAATGCGCCGCCTCAAAGAACACGCCAGCTATCTTAAATTCCTGTCGCTTGACAGTAATCTGCATCTGCATGTACGCGCCCTGGCCACCGAAGGTCGAATTCATATGTTGTCGATTCAGGATCAGCGTATTTATTGGCACCACATCCACCGCGTTTTTGCGCGTAGTCCGGATGGGCGCAGTTATTTAGAGCCACACGTCAATAAAGACGACTTGGAATGGACGGCAATCGAGGCTTCGCTGGCTGGCATAGACGAACGGCTGGCTTTTTGGGTCGGTACACATCTAGTCGGATTTGCGAGCGAAACACGGGCTGTTTCGCTCCATTTAATTGATGTCTGCCTTAATACACTTTACGAGCGAGATTTTGCCGAGTCGGGTAAGCGCTTTCTGCACGACATGATTTGGGACGAGTTGGTTGTCCGCTATCTGGAAGTGCCACCATTTAGCAGCATTTTGGAACGACATATATACAAATTAACAGACAATCAGCATGAATTCATGTATGATTAAGCATAAGAATAATATGGTTGTAACACAGTGAATTACTCAATTTGCGTATCGGGTGCGGCGGCAGGTGACACCGTTAAGACTGCCCACGGCTTAGCTGAGCGTCTCGGCGTCGCAATTGCCAAATCTGGTCACATGACCGTCACTGGTGCCACGGTTGGGTTGCCCTATTATGCCGCTCGAGCCGCCAAAGAAGCTGGTGGTGTCAGTATAGGGTTTTCACCTGCAGATTCACTTCGTGAACACATGTACAAATACCGATTGCCACTTGGCGTTTATGATTTTGTGAGCTTTACTGGTATGCACTACGTCGGTCGCGATGTGTTTTTGGTACAGTCCTGCGATGCAGTCATTACTGTCGGTGGCCGCTTTGGGAGTCTGCACGAATTTACGACCGCCTTCGAAAAAGGTAAACCATGCGGTATTTTAATTGGTAGTGGTGGCACGGCTGATTTAATTCCCGAACTTTTAGAGCGGATTAACGAGAAGCCAAAAGGCATTATTATTATGGATTCCGACCCAGAAAGACTCGTGCAAAAGATTGTAGCCGCGCTCGACAAAGACCTTGCAGATGTCAATGCTAAGGATTATGTGCAACATTGGTTCCTCGATGTCGACAAAGAAGATACTTCTGTACATACTGGCTGATTCGTATCTGTTACAATGAGTAGATGACAAAGTTTGAGCTCTCTTCTGACTATGAACCGACCGGTGATCAGCCAAAGGCGATTGCTGCGCTTACCAAAAATATTTTATCTGGCGAAAAAGAGCAGACGTTACTCGGGGTAACCGGATCTGGTAAGACGTTTACGATGGCAAACGTGATTCAAAATGTGCAGCGTCCAACTTTGGTAGTGAGCCACAACAAGACGTTGGCGGCGCAGTTGTATGAAGAGTTCAAACGCTTTTTCCCGAATAATGCCGTGCATTACTTTGTCAGCTACTTCGATTACTATCAGCCAGAAGCTTATATCGCTCGTTCCGATACATACATCGAAAAAGACAGTGATATTAACGAAGAAATCGACCGCTTGCGTCACGCAGCCACCGACGCGCTACTAAGTCGTCAGGATGTGATCATTATTGCCAGTGTCAGCTGCATTTACGGCATCGGCTCGCCAAGTGATTACGCTGATCTTTCGCAGACAATTAAAGTGAAAAGCCGTAAAGTCCGCGACAAGTTTATTCGTCAATTAACAGATATTCAGTATCAGCGGAACGATATAGATTTTCACCGCGGCACCTTCCGGGTGCGTGGTGAAGTCGTTGACGTGTTTCCTGCCTCTGAAGAAATCGCTTATCGCATCGAATTCTTCGGTGATGAAGTTGAGCGCATTACAAAATTAGAGCCTCTTACTGGCGAAGTTTTGGGTCGTCCCGAAGAAGTGACGATTTATCCCTCCAGCCACTACGTCACCCCCTACGACAAACTCAAGGTCGCCCTCGGTAAGATCCAGTTTGAACTTGATGACCGCGTCAAAGAGTTCAACAGTGTCAATAAGCTGCTTGAGGCCCAACGACTGCAGCAACGTACCCGTTTTGACCTAGAAATGCTTGAACAAACAGGCTTCGTAAAAGGAATTGAGAACTATAGCCGCTATCTTACTGACCGTGAACCGGGCGAGCAACCGGCCACATTACTTGATTATTTTCCTGACGACTTCCTGATGATGGTTGACGAAAGTCACATGACCATGCCACAGATTCGGGGAATGTATAACGGTGACCGAGCCCGCAAAGAGGTGTTGGTGGAGTATGGCTTCCGTTTGCCAAGTGCGCTCGATAACCGCCCATTAACTTTTACGGAATTTGAACGCCACGTGAATCAGGTCGTTTATGTGAGCGCCACACCTGCCCAGTATGAGTTGAGCCGCAGCCCCGAACCTATTCAGCAGGTGATTCGTCCGACTGGCCTATTAGACCCACCAATCGAAGTTCGTCCGACTACCGATCAGGTAGATGACCTCATCGCCGAAATCCGTTTGACCGTTGCCAAGCATGAGCGCGTGCTCGTCACGACGCTGACAAAACGCATGAGTGAGGATTTAACAGAGTATCTACAGGAACTTGGCATGAAAGTCGCTTACCTGCATAGCGATGTCGAAACTCTGGAACGGACCGATATTCTGCGTGACCTTCGCCTCGGCGTCTACGACATCCTGATTGGCATTAACCTACTTCGCGAAGGCCTAGACTTACCGGAAGTCTCTTTAGTAGCGATTTTGGACGCCGACAAAGAGGGCTTTCTGCGTAGTGCGCCAGCCCTGATTCAGACGATTGGTCGCGCGGCCCGACATGAAACTGGTCACGTGATTATGTACGGCGACCACATTACTGGGAGCATGAAAATCGCCATCGATGAAACCAATCGTCGGCGCGCCATTCAAGAAGCTCACAACATCAAACACCACATCACCCCGACCGGTGTTCAGAAGAAAATTTCTGACCGTATGAACCATGAAGAATCAGCCACTGACCGTAAAAAGCACATTGACCTACGTAAAGTTCCAAAAGAAGAGTACGGACATCTAATTAAAGACCTCGAAAAACAAATGGACTTTGCAGCTGCTAATCTCGAATTCGAGAAAGCCGCTGATTTGCGTGATACGATTGCTGAGATAAAAGCCAAACAATAAAACTTAAGTTGTTACCATTGCGGTGCATAGTCGGACGATGTGAATTCTGCAACTGGTGTTGGTTGCGGCTCAATCTGAATCTGTTGATCACATAGGGCAGGGTTAGGTAGATTGTCGTAGTGAGCTTTAAAGCCGAAGCGGGCATCATTATGTCCGATTTTTAAGGCAATTTTATGGACACCATCGGGTAGCGGTGCGCTGTCATGCCAGCCTTGAAAATAAAAGGCGACGATCACTTTGGCTGAGACCGGCACATCTATCAAGGTGACAACATCGCCTTTTGTCCACGTATCCTGATATTTTGAATCAGGATTAGCAGCTAGGTCACCGGTAGCCGTGAACTCTGTATAGTGTGTGTGTCGCATGCAACTGGCACCGACTCGACGGTGGCGAAGCCGGTCAGTGCGCTCGTGCTTATTGGAGTAGCGGTCTCGGTTGTTGCGTCAGCGAGCGTTGTTTCTACAGGAGCTGGCGCGGGCGGCAAAATAGTATGGAGAAAGGTTGTGGAGGTTGGTTCGCCCTCGAACGTCGTCGGTGCATCAGACGGTCTGCCGCTCGCAGAGCAAGCGGTGAGGAGACCGGAAGTGACTAATGCAGTGAGTCGGCGTGTTTTCATTTAAATTACTATACTATATATACACTGATATTACAAAATGACGCAGAAACCTATGGCTAAGGTATACTGAGACATAAGAGTTATGTATACAGTTGAGGCATTACTAACGAAAGAAAATTACACTGCCGATGACTGGCGGGCAATTGCAGGTGTCCTAGCGGGACACGCCAAAGGCTTTAACACGTTTGCAATAAGTGTTTTATTCCAAGAGAATATCGTAAAGCTTTATGTAAGCTCCAAAAAAGATTTGAACGCTCTCAGTAACGGACTTAATGGACTATCGTTCAGACCAGCCCAAAGTGACATTGAAGAAAAGCTACAGCTGCCGCACGGAGCCAACAAAATCGGCTTTTTAAAAATACCGAATGGTGGCAACGTCCTCGATCTACGCGAGCGATATAAGGTGCAGGAGGGTAAGACTCTTGAGCTACTTCGTCTCGATGTCCAGCGAATCGGCAAACGTCTATCAGCAAAAATGTCGGTGATGATGTCGCTCGGTAATGCCCAGTACTGCTCGACGCGCCAGTTGACACTCTTCCCGGCACATCTGCTGGCAATGGATTTCCTAATTAACACCAAATATATTCGTTCAACGGTGCCGATTTATGTATCACTTGAGAAAAACTTGCATCTTATGCAGAGTCAGAATAACGATGCGCTGTTTAAGGTCGATGCCTTTCCCTACGCCAGTCACGACTATTATCTGCATCTCAACTCCTACGAATTTGATAAGCACTCTTTTATTATCGGTGCCAGTGGTAGTGGCAAATCTAAGTTTATCAGTTTGTTCGTCGATCGCTTAAGTAGGACGAGCCAGCGAATGAATTATCGGGTTGTCGTCATTGATCCACATGCTTCACTGGCGGATGATTTCGGGCACATACCAGAAAGTAAAGTCATCAGTTTCGGAAAAAACGATAGTACTGATCTGTTTCCGGGCGCTGGCACCGATTTAACATCGGCAACAGAACTCACAGCGACTTTATTTAAATCAGTCTTAGCTGATCAGTTCAGCCCACGTCTCGATAGATTATTGCGTTTCAGCCTCTTTACACTCATGACGGCACAAGCGATGTCGCTTGAGAATCTCAAGCGCTTCCTTACAGATATTGAATACCGTAACCAGATCCTCGTTCACGTCCAGGGCTACATCCCCGCTAATGTGATGAAATTCTTCGGCGGCGATTTTAACGAATTGCGCACACAGTACTACAATGAGACGATATTGCCACTGGTAGCAATGGTTGATGAAATGCAACTGCAACCGTCTTTGGTCGGTGAAAGTGAAGTGTCGCTCGCCAAAACGATCCAGGAAAACTTCTTGACGGTGTTCTCACTCAACAAAGTCAGCATGGGTGACAAGGTCGTCAAGACGGTGGCGGGACTCCTCATACAGCAGATCTTCCTATTGGCACAAGCGCGCGCCTTTGGACAAAAAGTCATCCTGATTATTGATGAAGTCTCGGTTGTACAAAACCCCGCACTGTCGCAGATTTTGGCAGAGGCGCGGAAATTTAATCTAACGGTCATTTTGACACAGCAATACTTTGGTCAGATTGAAGCTGATCTACAGGCAGCCATTTTTGCGAACGTTTATAACTACTACGCATTTAAGGTGTCTGAAGAAGATGCCCGAGCGCTTGAAGGTAATCTCAATATTGAATTACCAAAGGAGATCGTTGAAGCCGAGCATGCCAAGGGTGTTAAAGAATCAGAAGTGAAAATCAAAATTATGACCGAACTGCATCCCCGTGAATGCCTAGTTCGAGTCTTGGCGAATGGCCAAGTTGCCCCCGCCATCAAAGCCCGTACGATGGACGCACCGGTGGTAGTGACACACCAATCAGCTGATCTGAAAGTCGCTGAACAGTTATTGCCGCAAAAATTCGTTGAAGGTACTGCTGCTCCGAAACCATCAGTAGATTTTTCACCAGAGCTCCAAGCCCGTATCGACGAGCTCGAACGGAACCAGGAGGCTGCAGGCGCCACAAACTTTGTCCAACCTTCCGGCCGTTTCAGCGGCGTCAGAGACCTCCTGTCAATGCACTCCTCTAGTCGTGCTAAAGTAAATAAAAAGGACAAATGATGACCACTGCCGATGCTCAAGCACTTCTTGATAATATTGTTGGCCAAGTGTTTGGTTTTAAAAATCCACTGACACTCGATCAATTTATGCAAAAATTTACTTTTGATATTCGTTTACCGCAGCAAGTGACTGATAGCTATGATGGCTCAAAGACATGGGCGCAATCAATTAATCCGACTCGTTTTATGAAGATGGAAAATGCCAGAGGTGTCGAAATTGGCGGTGCTGGCCCTGACACTGATTGGTTACGACCAAAACGGCTATTGAACACTATTGAAGATGTTATGGCGGCATGGAGCGATATAAACTACACAACGACCGAACGCTACATTGACGTCCTAAATGTATCTGAGTCAGACAACGTTAGTTTTTCAGAGAATGTCTATCGTTCGCAAGACATCCACAAGTGTAAAAATGTACTTTTTACAGATGGCTTGTATGAGTCTGAATTTGTTGCAGCCGGTCAGCGCGCCAAAAACTCGACCTATTCCATTCGGATTGAGGACAGTGACGCGTGTACGAATAGTTTCAGCATCCAATGGTGCGCGCACATCACAAACTGTTTCTTTATGCATGATGCCGGCGATATGCAGGACAGTATGTTTTGTACTAACATCAACGGCAAGCAGTTTTGTATCGCCAATATGCAGTATGAAGAAGCTGAATATCGCAAAATACGCGATATGGTAGCCCGTTGGATTTTGACTCAATAACCTCGGTTATTTGCTATACTAGTAATCAAATGGCGAAGTTATCCGGCGAAGATATTTTGAAATTAGCACGCTTAGCACGGTTGCGCCTGTCCGACGACGAAGTCGAAATGTATCGGAAAGAGCTGAGTGCTATCCTCGAATATGTGGCTCATCTTGATGCCGCTGGCACTGAAGGCTTGGAGCCAACGTACCAAGTGACGGGGCTCACGAATGTAAGCCGTGCTGATGTTGTGAAAGATTACGGTATTACACCTGAGGATTTGCTGAAGAATGTACCCGCAACAGAGAATAACCTGATTAAAGTTCATAGGATGATCGGATGAGTAGATGGAAATTAATTGCTGACGAGGCGGCCGATGTAAAAAGCGGGGCGACGACGGCACTCGCTAATGTTGAAAAGGCTCTCAAGCTTATTGCTGAAAACGCGGATTTTCAAGCGATTATTGGTACGACAGAAGCGCGCGCTCTTGAACGGGCAAAAATAATAGATGCTGGCGATAAAGCCGGTCGTTTGGCCGGTGTGCCTTTTATTGCCAAAGACAACTTTTTAACGTTTGGATCTGAAACAACTGCGGCGAGCAATATGCTACGTGGTTTCAACGCGCCGTATCAGGCAACGGCAATTGAAAAACTTGAGGCTGAAGGCGCGATTTGTGTCGCCAAAGCTAACCTTGATGCCTTTGCCCATGGTGGATCCACCGAAAACAGCGACTTTTTTGTCACTAAAAATCCACATGATAAAACCCGTGTGGCCGGTGGTTCTAGTGGTGGTTCGGCTGCAGCTGTCGCTCTAGGAATGGCGCCCTTTGCACTTGGCACTGATACTGGTGGCAGTATCCGCGAACCAGCTAGTTTTTGCGGCATCGTCGGCCTCAAGCCAACCTATGGTCTGGTCAGTCGCAGCGGGGTGGTCGCTATGGCCAGCAGCACCGATGTTATCGGACCACTCACGACTTCTGTGGAAGACGCTGCGTTTATAATTGATATTCTGGCCGGCAAAGATGAATTAGACAGTACGACAATCGACCGCGACGCCAAAGGCTATGTCCTTGAAGCAAAATCTACACTTTCCAAGCCAAAAATCGGTGTCATTAAAGAATATATGGGTGATGGCGTTGACCTGGGCGTCAAAAAACAGATCCAAACTGCAATTGATCAACTCGAAGCAGCTGGTGCAGAAATAACAGAGGTCAGCATTCCAAGCCTGCCACTCGCTTTAGCAGTGTACTACATCGTCGTGCCGGCTGAAGTCAGTAGTAACTTGAGCCGCTACGATGGTCAGCGTTTTGGTTATAATGCTAAAGATGCCAAAACGCTCGACGACTCGTATGTACTCGCCCGCAGCCAAGGCTTTGGTGCCGAGGCCAAGCGACGCATCATGATTGGTACCTACGTGCTCAGTAGCGGCTATTACGATGCTTACTACAAAAAGGCGCAGACCGTACGCACCAAGCTCATAAATGAATTTAACGAAGCCTTTAAACAGGTCGATTTCTTGGTCGGTCCGGTTGCGCCAGAAGTTGCCTTCAAAATCGGTGCCAATGCGGACGACCCACTTAAGATGTATCTGATCGATATCATGACCGTTGCCATTAACATGGTGGGCGTGCCGGCCATCAGCGTGCCAGCCGGCGAGAGTGACGGCATGCCGGTTGGACTGCAGCTAATTGCAGCACAGCGCCGTGACCGCGACTTATTAGAACTGGCACAATTTTATGAAGAGGTACGGAAATGACATCACTATTGATTTGGATCGCGCTCGCCGGTGTTATCATCCTTATCGTCGCGGCTGTTGTTAAGCGTAAAGTGCCAAAGCGCCTTAAGCACGATTACTTCGTAAAAGAGTGGCGCTATTTGCAGGCGATGTGCGGCAACAAAAATACTTGGCCGCTCGCCATCATCAATGCCGACAAACTGCTTGATGTTGCCCTCAAAAAGCGTCGATTTAACGGCAAAACTATGGGCGAGCGCATGGTGGCGGCTCAACGCAAATTTACGAATAATGACGGCGTGTGGTTCGCCCACAAACTTCGCAACCGTTTAGTTCACGAACAAGATGTTCACTTACGCGAAAAAGACGTCAAAGAAGCCTTGATTGGTATTCGTCAAGCCTTGAAAGATCTGGGTGCAATGTGATGGTAGATGAGAAATACGTCGTCGACGGATACTACCCTACAATTGGTATCGAGTGCCATGTGCAATTTAAAACGACCACGAAGTTGTTTGCGGCGGTCGGTAACGACGCCCGCGAGGCTGATCCAAATACGCTGATTAGTCACATCTGTTTTGGCCTGCCTGGCGCACTGCCGGTGCTCAACGAAAAAGCAATTGAATTTGGCGTAAAGGCAGCTTTTGCACTTGGTACTGAGCCACAGCAGTTTAGTAAATTTGATCGCAAGCATTATTTTTACCCAGATTTACCGATGGGCTATCAGATTACGCAGTTTGACCAGCCGATTGTGGTTGGCGGACGCGTCGAGGCAGTCGTCGATGGCCAGATGCACACCTTTGACGTGACGCGTGCTCATATTGAATCTGACGCCGGCAAAAGCACTCATCCAGCCGGTGGCGACTACTCTTTAGTCGACTTGAACCGCGCCGGGACGCCACTTCTTGAAATCGTCAGTGAACCGTGCATGCATACTTCGGCCGAAGCTAAAGCCTATGCCCACGAACTCTACATTCTCATGAAATACGCCGATGTCAGTGATGCCAACCTTTATTACGGGAACATGCGTTTTGACGTCAACGTCAGTGTTAGTAAAGATCCAAAAGAACTCGGGACCCGCACCGAAACTAAAAACCTCAATAGCTTCCGAAGTGTTGAACGGGCTGTTGATTATGAGATCAAACGCCAGATTGAGGAGCTCGAAGCTGGCAAACCGATTATTCAGGAAACACGGGGGTGGGATGATGATAAACTTGCGACCTTCAGCCAGCGCAGCAAAGAAGACGCCCACGATTACCGCTACTTCCCAGATCCCGATTTGCCACCAGTTGTGCTTGATTCGATGTTTGTCGACACACTACGCGACACAATGCCGGTGATGCCAAGCGAGTTGCGCGTTCGTTTCAAATCGGTTGGTCTTGATGAACGCCAAATCGAAACAATCATTGATGAACCGATTGCTGGCGGTCTATTAAATTATGTCTATGAGGCGCATGGTGCTTCCACGGCAAAAACCATCGGAAACTGGCTCGGTGGTCCGCTTGTAAAAAACATCGCCGACGGCGCCTTTGATTGGCAGCAAGTGAATAGTGCCAGTGCCCACATGATCAAACTCGCAAGTATGGTTGATGGTGGCATGCTTAGCAGTAGTGCAGCCAAAGAAGTACTGCTCGAAGTGGTGACGAATAATGAAGATCCCGAGAAGATAGCTACTGAGAAAAACCTCCTGCAAGTATCAGACACCGGCGAACTTGAAACAATTGTTGCCAAAGTCTTGGCCGACAATGCGAAAGCCGCCGAAGACGTCAAAAACGGTGAGATGAAAGCAATCGGCTATCTAGTGGGGCAGGTCATGAAAGACTCCGGAGGCAAAGCCAATCCGGGTGTCGTGCAACAGATCATCAAATCACAATTGGGTGTCTAAAAAAGGAGGTAGTATGCAGAAAGTACGAAAAGCAGTGATAGCAGCGGCTGGATTTGGGACACGATTTTTGCCGCAAACAAAAGCGATGCCAAAAGAGATGTTACCGATTATAGATCGTCCAGTTATTCAGCTCGTTGTTGAAGAACTAGTTGCAGCGGGTATCGAAGATATTATTATTGTCACAGGCTATCACAAGCGCTCCATCGAAGATCATTTTGACCACCCCAGTGCCGATTTAGTCGAAAATCTGAAAATGGGTGGCGAGTCCAAAAAACATCTCCTCGAGGAAATTTATAATGTCAGTGAGGCTGCTAATTTTATCTACGTTCGTCAAAAAGGTCCTTACGGAAACGGCACACCACTTATGAACGTTCGAGACATTGTTGGCGATGAGCCTTTTATCTTTACGTGGAGTGATGATTTCGTCGTAGCCAGCCCGAGCCGATTTTCACAGCTCATCACCTTATACGAGGAGTTTTCGGCCCCCGTGCTCAGCTGTATTCGTGCTACAAAAGACGAAGATTACTCTCGGTATGGTTTTGCAGCCGGTACCGAAATTCGACCAGGAATCATAATCGCCGAATCGATTATTGAGAAACCAGGCAAAGAAGCTGCGCCATCCGATCTTGCCATGGTCAGCGGCGGCTTGTTTACTTCTGATATATTCCATTATCTGGACATAGCCAGCCAACAGCTGCAAGACGGCCACGAGCTGTACTACAATGACGGCTTAAAGCTTATGGCTCAAGATGGGCATAAGATTATTGCAGCCGAAATAAGCAATGGTAAATTTTATGACGCCGGCGATAAACTCGAATATCTCAAAACTGTTATTGATTTTGGGCTGGCAAATGACCAACTCGGTGGCCCACTCAAAGAGTACCTAAAAAGCATTCTGTAGACACAAACGGTGCAACGGGTGTAATCTTACTGTATGACTGCGTATGAAATACTTGTAATTTTTCTGAGTGTCTTCTTAGGAATTTTTCTGATTTTGGCCATCACCATTGCCCTTATGATTATTAAATTGGTCAAGAAGGTGAACGGTGTTGTCGATAAGGCGACACATACCATTGAAAGTGTTGAAGACTTAGCTGATACGATTCGTCATGCCACAGGTGCCTCAATTCTTGGCAATATGGGGGCTAAGATGTGGCAGCGTTTTTATAAAGATCACAGCAAAAAACGTTAAACGGAAGGAAATATCATGAAGGAGAAATCTAACGGAATCAAAAAGGCGGTAATCGGAACAGCGGTCGGCGCAGCAGCAGGCTTTGTAGCTGGTGTCCTACTCGCTCCAAAATCTGGCAAAGAAACTCGGGAAGATCTCAAGAAAGGCGCTAAATCGGCCGCCCAGAGCGCCAACAAACAGCTAAATCACCTGCACGATGAGCTTTCGAAGTTCGTTGATAAAGCCGAAGCACAGGTCGCCAAGATGGGTTCAGCCGCTAAACAGGAGGCGCTTGATGCACTCGAAAAAGGTCGTAAAACGCGTGACCATGCCGCAACGATTATTGCTGCCGTGAGAAGTGGCAACAGCACCGATGAGGATCTCGACATGGCCGTCAAAAATGCCAAAAATGCCGTCGATTCACTTAAGAAATATTTCGATCACAAGTAAATTCTACAAGACACTGCACCCCTAAAACCGCTATACTTAGTCGTAATGGCAGAGGCAAAAAAACAGGCTAGGCTAGTCCCGTCGGATTATGTGCACCTGCACAATCATACTCACTACAGTTTGCTTGATGGTTTGCAGAAGGTCGAGCCGATGCTCGACGCTGCAAAAGCGATGGGCATGGAGGCGATTGCCATGACAGACCATGGCACGCTTAGTGGCGCCATCGAATTCTACAAGGCAGCTAAGGCCAAGGACATTAAACCTATAATCGGCATAGAAACGTATGTTGCGGCGCGGACGCACCTTGATAAAGAGGCCGGTAAAGATAAGGTAAACTATCACCTCATCTTGCTTGCTATGAACAATACCGGCTATCAGAACTTGATGCGACTTTCGACGATTGCCAACCTCGATGGGTTTTATTACAAACCGCGCATCGATCACGAGCTGCTTGAGAAATACAACGAAGGACTCATCGTACTGAGTGCCTGTATGGGGGGCGAAGTGGCCGACGCTTTGCGTAACAATGGCTACGCCGAAGCCAAAAAGGTAGCTTCGTGGTATAAAAAGATATTTGGTGATCGGTATTATATCGAGCTACAAGACCACGGTCATCCGACGCACCAGTCAAAATGGGACGAGCAGGTCAGGGTCAATGCTGACCTAAAGAAGCTGGCGACAGAACTCAGCATACCCATGGTTGTGACGTGCGACGCGCACTATACAACGCACGCCGATCAAGAAGCCCACGAAATCTTGTTATGCGTGCAGACCGGATCATTCCTTGATGAAGAAAAACGAATGTCCCTTAAGGAGTTTGAGTTGCACGTGACTGATCCTAGGGAGATTATCGAACGGTGGGGCGGTGAGGATGCAGCGGTCATTACAAATACGAAAGCAATTGCTGATCGCTGCGAGGTCACGCTGGAACTTGGTAAGATCCTGATTCCAAAATTTCCACTACCCAAAGGCGAAAATGAAAAAGACACGTTGCACCGTGATGTGTACCGTGGTTTAGCTTGGCGCTATGGTGGAGTCGAAGATGTGGTCGCACAAAAAATGAGCATCCCTGAAGCCAAGAAGACTCTTTCTGACGATGTTGCCAAACGAACTGCCTATGAACTTGGTGTGATTGACCAGATGGGCTTTAACGGTTATTTTCTCATCATCGCTGACTTTATCGGCTGGGGAAAGCGCGAAGGCATCGTCTTTGGTCCGGGTCGTGGTAGCGCGGCAGGTTCAATTATCTCTTATGCGTTAAAGATTACGGAACTTGATCCGCTCTTGTATGATCTGTTATTCGAGCGTTTCTTAAATCCCGATCGTATTAGCATGCCAGATATCGACATCGATATTCAGGACACCCGACGCGACGAAGTCATTCAGTATTGCGTCCAAAAGTATGGCAGTAATCGGGTTGCCAACATCGTCACTTTTGGTAAGATGGCCGCCCGTAACGCCGTGCGTGATGTTGCGCGTGTGCTACGTGTGCCCTACGCCGACGCCGACCGACTCTCTAAGATGATTCCACCGCCGGTGCAGGGAAGGCATATTCCACTCAAAGTTTCGCTCGAACAGAGTGCTGAGCTCAAGGCCGAGAACGAATCCAATCAACAGAGCCGCCAGGTCTTTGATCTAGCCGTCAAACTGGAAGGCACGATCCGTAGTCACGGTGTACATGCTGCGGGTGTGGTGATTGCACCGAGTGACATCGTTAATTATGTGCCGCTTGAAATGGCTCAGAAAGGCGTCATCGCAACACAGTATCCGATGGGTCCAGTCGAAGAACTCGGTCTGCTTAAGATGGACTTCTTGGGACTTTCCAACCTAACAATTATCAAAAACACCTTACGTATTATTAAGCGCGTCGACGGCACGGATATCGATATTAACACGATTCCACTTGATGACACACCGACGTTCGAGTTGTTGCAACGCGGCGAAACAACTGGGGTTTTCCAACTTGAATCTGCAGGCATGAAGCGCTATCTAAAGGAACTGAAACCGACCGTTTTTGACGATATCATTGCGATGGTCGCTCTCTACCGCCCGGGGCCTATGCAGTTCATCGAGGATTTTATTGCGCGTAAACACGGCGAACGAGAGATTGAATACATGCATGCCGCCATGGAGCCGGCTCTCAAGAATACGTACGGCGTGCTCGTCTACCAAGAGCAGGTCATGCAGATTAGTAAGGATCTTTCTGGCTTTACGGGCGGTCAGGCCGATACACTGCGCAAGGCAATCGGCAAAAAGCAGGTTGAAGTCATGAATAAGATGAAAAAAGCCTTTATTGAAGGTGCGATCAAGAATTCGGGCGCCACCGAGCCGATGATGGAGAAGTTCTGGAAGCAGTTAGAAGATTTTGCGGCTTACTGCTTTAACAAGTCTCACGCTGCTTGTTATGCTATGATTGCCTACCAGACTGCCAATCTAAAGGCCCATTATCCGGCTGCTTTTATGGCGGCGCTCATGACGAGTGATTTTGATGATCTGGATCGCCTTAGCATAGAAATCAGTGAATGTACGAGTATGGGGCTTAAGGTCATGCCGCCAGATGTTAATGAATCATTCTTGGAATTTGCCATCGTACCAAATGAGCCACAGGTGCGCTTTGGCATGAAGGCCATCAAAAATGTTGGCACTGCTGCAGTCGAAGAAATTATCCGGGCGCGTGATAGTGGTGGACCATTTACTGGTCTCGATGATTTTTTTAGTAAAATAAATCCGCATGTGGTGAATCGCAAAGCTGTAGAAAGTCTCATTAAGGCTGGTGCTTTTGATCGTTTTGAAGATCGTGGTGTCTTGCTGCACAATATCGAGACATTACTAGCATTTGGCGCCAAAAAACATCGTGAAAACGCCAGTGGGCAGACCGATCTTTTTGGGAATGCAATTGAGAAGACTAAAGATTACGGGCCACAGATCGTGCTTACCAAAGGTTCTGGCGGGTATGCATTAAATAATTATTTGCAGTGGGAACGGGAACTTCTTGGCCTCTACCTATTACAGCACCCCCTCGAAAGCTATAAGACGCTCTTTGAGGAGTTGACCATGCCAATTGACCAGCTAAAACCAGTCATGGACGGTAAACGCGTAGTGGTTGGTGGCGTAGTGGCTTCGAATCGTACGATTACTACAAAAAACGGTCAAGCGATGGCTTTTGTGAAGCTCTCCAGTCTGGCGGGCGACATCGAACTTATCCTCTTTCCCAGCGTCTTGCAACAGACGATTGATCTCTGGAAACCCGACGCAGTCATTATTGCAAAGGGCAAACTGAGCGCTCGCGATAAAGATGGCAAAGTGCAAGAAGAGTTGAAGGTCCTTGCCGATGAAGCCCGCGTCGTGACACATGAGCAGGCCCAGGCTTATCAGGCAACTGGTCGAAGCGTCAAACTGCCCGGTCAAAAATCAACCGGCGGGGCACCATATAAAAAAGGCGAACCTGCAGCAAAACCGGATACAAGTACCATCAAGCGAGTGTACATCCGTCTTGCATCGACTGAAGACCAAGGCACACTTCAGGCGCTTAAATCAGTTGTTGATATTGCTGACGCGGGAAGCGATGAAGTTGTGCTTATTATTGGTACAAGCGAGAACAAACAGGCGATTCGATTACCGCAAAAAGTAGCAGGCAATGAGACACTCAAAAAAGAATTACAGACCATTTTTGGTAACGATAACGTCAGGATTCAATAGCTATTTGACAACGCCGGAACTTCGGCTAAGGAGTACGCCGAGGGCGACAAGACTCATGACACCAACATCAAGAATCGGGTGATGCAGCAGGAATATTTCGCCGTCTACAAGGACCCTTTTTACGACCAGTGCGTGTTTTCCGGCCCAAAGGAGCGTCACGACGAGGACGGTGGCACTGAGAGCTGCTGCGCTCCAAGGTGCAATGCCATGTGTCAAGGTCTGAAGTTTAGTTATCTTTGTTGAGGGCTGAGAAGCTGGAATCGGTACATCAGAGTTTATTGCTTGATTAACGCGGTCAGCAGCGACTGGTTTTGCAGCGGCTTTTACCGGCTCTACGGTGTCGCCAATGACTTTGGTTGGTTCGGCAGCAGGCGTGCTGACAGGAGTAGGTATTACTGCAGTTGCCTTGGCGCTGGCAGCAACTGTTGCGTTGGGCGTTGAGACGTTTACGCTCGTCGCGACCGGTGCAGCTGGGTTGCCATACATGGCAACAACGACGGTTTCTTCACCGGTAGACACAAAGTTAGCGCCATTCGCAAAGCCAAAGCCAACCTCTTTGTAGGCAGTATCAAGGATATTGGCGCGGTGGCTCGGGCTATTCATCCAGCCAGTAACAGTGGCATCGCTGTTTTCGAAGCCATAAGCGAGGTTTTCGCCGGCTTTTTGATATTCATACCCCTGTGCATCGACGAAGGTCCACGGTTCTTTACCGTCAGGCGTGTTATGCGACCAATAATTGCGAGCTACCATATCATTGGCTTTCGTTTGGGCCGCGGCTGCTAGTTTGCTGTTCAATGTTAGTCCTGCCAGGCCGCCGTTGCTAGCTCGCTGGCTATTGGTGGCACTCAGTAGACCACTGGTACTCATCTCAGTCGCATATGCCAGTACTCCAGAGCTTGAAATCAATGGCGATTTACCTGGTAGGCCGATTCCAAACGCCATACCGAGAAATACTAGAATAAATAGGGGTAAATACGGCCAGTAAACTTTCAGAAAGTTCTGGTTTTGTTTCTGCTGCTTTGAGCTTTTGGTGCTACGTGTCGGTTTGGCTTTTTTTAGTAGTTTTTTCATCTATATGTATAGTATTAACGCTTTTACATATTTAACCATAATCACGACGGTATCGTCCAGTTATTTTTAATCCAAAAGAGGGCCATGCCAGCCGCTACCGACACATTGAACGACTCTTTGTTGCCCTGCATAGGTATCTCAAGAATCTTATTACAGTAATCGAGTATGTCTTCTGGCAATCCATCGACTTCATTGCCGACAATCAAAGCGACTTTATCACGTATCGTATGCATGGTAAGATCAGTTGAATTGATGGCTTGTTCTAATGCGCAAAGCTCCCACCCTGCCTCTTTTAATCCCTCTAAGACATGCATCGTATTGGGATGATAGGTCCACGTAAGCGTTTTTTCGGCACCAAGCGCTGTTTTATGTATGTCCTTTTCGGCTTTTTCTGCAACATGCGGCAGACGAACATCGTCGGGAAGACCGGTCGGGTAGGGGGTGATGCCGGTGAGGTACAGGCCATCTACACCTAATCCGTCGCAGGTTCTGAAGAAAGAGCCGACATTATGTGAACTACGAACATTAACAGCGACCAAGACACAATTCATGCTACTAGAGTAGCAAACTCTATATGGTTATGTTTATAATATAGGTAATGTCACAAGATATACGTTTCGATGAAGAGCAGTCGACTGCGCGCCGTGCTCAGCTATTAGGAATGACCTATATTAACGTTTCCACCATGCCCGAGCGTCCACTGTACAAAGACCTTCTGTCGATCGAAGAGATGAACACGATACGCGTGACGCCCCTGAGCGCCGATGCACACCATATTACTTTTGGCATTACGACGAGTACATCACAACAGACGATGCAGTCAATCAAACAGCGTTTTCTGGACCAGCAGATTAACTTTGCGATTATCTCTGACACAGGCTACCGCGAGTACATGCTGGCGTACAATCCGCCCAAAAAAGTGGAGTATTCGGATATCCAAATTACAGCCGAAAACAATGATCTACTCGTCGCCCAAGTTTCGACTGTGCTCGACCAAGTACGAGCTGATGATATTCTCGCATACCTCGTGCAGCAGGCGCACCGCTTGAATGCTTCGGATATTCACCTGGAGACGCAAGAAGACCACACCAGAGTCCGCTACCGAATTGATGGCGTCCTGCATGTGGTAGCAAACCTCAGTCCCGATAAATATCGTGTACTTATCTCGGCGATTGCTAGTGCTGCTGATATATCAACTGTGGCCGATGATGCCCAGCAAGGCCATATTGCCCAAGAGATTGTGATGGCCGATGGCACAAAAGTTGATGTTAATGTACGCCTCGAAGCCGTCCCGACAATTACCGGCATCGACGCAGTTATGCGTTTATTTAATCTCGATCAGTCGATGTATAATCTTGAGCGACTCGGATTGTCGCCATCAGAGCGCACCGTTATTGACGAGATTATTGCCAAGCCAAGTGGACTCGTACTGGTAGTTGGACCAACAGGTTCCGGCAAAACAACTACGCTTTATTCAATGCTGAACACGCTTAACAGCGACGAGCGTAAGATAATTACCGTTGAAGATCCAGTTGAGTATCGCTTTAGTGGCATTTCTCAGTTGTCGGTCACAACGCAGAATTCCAAGGAAAACAGCTTTGCCGAGAAGTTGCGTGCTGTTCTACGCCTCGACCCGGACATTATTATGGTCGGTGAGATCCGTGATAACGATACTGCGAAAACTGCGCTACAAGCGGCCCTCACTGGGCATCTCGTCCTTTCTACCTTCCACGCCTCAAGTGCGTCGGCGGCCATGACGCGCTTAATGGACATGATTGGCCGCAATCCCTTGTTCGTCTCGGCCATACGACTGGTGATGGCGCAGCGGCTCATACGTCGCCTTGATCCTGCTACCAAGCAAGGCTATCCAGCCGATGAGGCAGCGAAGCGTTGGCTGCAACAGATCGTCGATGGACTACCTGAAGGCATCAAGCGTCCCGATTTGACAAATCTCACACTGTATAAACCTGTGCCAGGGCCCGATAATCCTTACGGCTATAAGGGGCAAATCGCGCTTCGCGAACAGTTTAAATTAACACCAGCCGTCGAAGCATTGCTGGATAATGGCGCCACAGCTCCTACACAAGAGATTGAGGCAGTTGCCATTGCGAGTGGTATGAAGACGATGTTGCAAGATGGCGCCTTAAAGGTCATCGCTGGCGAGACGACACTCGAAGAAATTCTACGCGTCGTTGGCTAAACGATAACTGAAGCAACTGCTTCAACGACACCGTCATCAAACGGACCAGGAATGATTTTGTCTTTGGTTGGATGTGGAACGAGTGCTGCCAGAGCTTTTGCGGCAGCCAGTTTGTGTTGATCGGTAATCTTCGTAATATTGTGATCGAGTGCACCTCTGAAAATACCTGGAAAGCCGAGAGAATTATTGACCTGGTTTGGGAAGTCACTGCGTCCTGTGGCGACGACCAAAGCGCCGGCTTTATAGCCATCATCCGGTAAAATTTCGGGGTTCGGATTGGCCATCGCAAAGACAATCGGCGCCTTCGCCATGGTTTTGACGAGTTCTGGGGTGAGAAGCCCAGCCTTTGAGACGCCTATAAAGACATCTGCGCCGGCCAGTGCATCCCCTAAAGACCCATCACGTCCCCGCGTGTTAAGCTTCAGTAACTTCTTCTTCTCATCATTCAAATCGTTGCGTTTTGGTCCAACGATACCTTTACTATCGACCATCACAATGTCCTGAGCGCCGTACAGTTGCAGTAGTTTGCCGATTGCCGTACCTGCCGCGCCAGCACCCACAATCACTATACGTGTGTCTTTAATCGCTGTACCGCGCAACTTGAGGGCATTTATAAGGCCCGCGAGCACGACGATTGCCGTACCATGCTGGTCGTCGTGCATGACGGGGATGGAAAGCTCTGCTTTGAGTCGTTCTTCGATTTCAAAACACTTCGGCGCTGCGATATCTTCAAGATTAATCCCTCCAAAGCTTGGCGCGATTGCTTTGACAGCTGCAACGATTTCATCTGCTGTGTGCACATCTAGGACAATTGGCACAGCATCAATTCCAGCAAACTGTTTGAACAGCATGGCTTTGCCTTCCATGACAGGCATAGCGCCGTAAGGGCCAATGTCTCCCAGGCCAAGCACTGCTGATCCATCTGAGACCACTGCTACAAGGTTATTCGTCCAAGATACCTCCTTCAATTTGTCAGCGCTGCCTTGCGCATAGAGCGACGCCGCCCCGACCCCAGGTGAGTAGAATAGCTTAAGCGTGTCCTTCGTGACGGCGCCCCGCAAACCAATGTTTATTTTACCTTTAAGCTTTTTGTGTAGTTCGAGGGCTTCTTCATAAATATCCATACACTAATTGTAGTCCTATGTACCGGTGTAAAAGGTATTTTAATCTACAATTTATGTGGTATAATGAAAACAAATAATTTAGAAGTTAAGGTCAGAACCCATGCAATCTATTGCTCAGAAAATTGATGCTAAGTATAAAAAACACGCCGTTGTCGATGTACGTCCCGGTGATACCGTTCGTGTCAGCCAGAAGATCCGTGAAGGCAACAAAGAGCGTGTCCAGATGTTTGAAGGCCTCGTTATTCGTACCGATCGCCCAAAAAGCCTGACTAGTAGCATTACTGTACGCCGCATCGCCAGTGGTGTTGGTGTCGAGAAGACTTACATTATGCACAGCCCGCTGATCGTGAAAGTTGAAGTCACCAAGCGTACGAAGGTTCGTCGCAACTACATCAGCTACATGCGTGCCCTTAAGGGCAAATCAGCTCGTCTTTCAGGTGTTGATTTTGATAAGAACTCTGTTAACACGCTTGAAGAAGCACCAGTCGTTGAAGAAGTCGCGCCTGAAGCACCTGCTGCAGAAGCACCAACCGAAGCTTAATTTAGTACTATGCACACCACCGTCATTGGCAATCGAGGTGAAGACCTCGCCAGCCAGTGGCTTTTGCATAATAGCTACAAAATCCTTGAACGAAACTGGAAGAATCGTTGGTGTGAGATTGATATTGTTGCCCAAAAAGACGCTGTTGTGTACTTCGTAGAAGTGAAGTATCGAAAAAACGTCGATTTTGGCAGCGGCCTCGATTACATCACTCCCAAGAAGCTACAACAGATGCAGTTTGCCGCTGAGTTTTGGATAAAACACAATAAGTATGATGGTGAGTGCCAGTTAGCTGCAGCCAGCATTGCCGGTCAATCAAACGAAGTCGAGTTTATTGATGGTCTTTGAAGAATTTGAGAATCGCTTGAGAATCGCGATCTTTCCACGCGCTTTGCCATTCTAGCATTTCGAGGCCCTGTTTGTATGATCGTTCAAAGCCAGGTGCGAGACGCGGCTCAAAAAACTCACGGTAACTATTCGCAAACAGCTTGTCACTGTGCACGCGGGCTGCATAAATCGGCATTCGAAAGAAGCTGAGATCGCTACCGAGGTTCTGTTCCAGCCAGTCCCAGTTGTCTTTCATCCACTGCCAAGTACGCTCGCGAGCGTGGTGATTTAAGAAGCTATAGGCCAGCCAGTAGCCAACGTCCTGCAAACGAACAGCATCGGTTTTGATCATGGCGAGTGCCTGATCAATAATCTCTGGCTGACTAAAGTCTGTTAAGGCAGCAGACAGGGTGAGTTTTTCTTCACTTAAATGAGTTGTGCGGTAGAGATGAAGCAATTTGTCGAAGGTCGTCTGATCACCGAGTCGAGCCACCGTGCCAAATACAACTCCGCGCATGTCTGGGTCGATGTCAGCACCACGTTTCACTTGAGTGTGAGTCGCGGCAATGCGAAGTTCCGGGCTGACACTGTCAACTTCGACGCTATGCTTGAAGACTTCAAGACATTTTTCAATAACAGCAGGGTAATCGGCACTCGCCAATAAGCCTAAGATAAGCGGTCGTAACAGTTGGTCAAAGTAGGTGTCGGTAGGTTTCTTATCCCACCCAAGCCGCTGGTACTCAAGACTTACCAATTGAATAATATAAGGCTTAATAGCATCGCGGAGTTCATCACTCCCTTGAATAAGTCGGATACTGCCGACCATACCGGCAATAATATTCCAGACGACGGCGTTTTCTTCATGTTTGTAATGCGACAAAAACTCAAGAGCAGTCACAGTGCTGACGTCACCTGATTTGCTGGCTTCAAACAGATCAGCTAGCAGTCCAAGGCGGTCAAGCGGACCTAACTTGCCGTTGTCTACCAGACTCGCCAGTTGCATCAGGAGGGTGTGCTCGTACGAAACGCGGTAAAAACCGCTGCGGTCGCGGTTCAAGTACAGCGGTTGCTCCGTTGGCATGGCCAGTGAGGTGTGGGTTGCGGCCAAGATGGCAGTCTCGCCGATTCGATCATCCAGCAGTGGGATGTGCCAGGAGGCTTCGTGGGAAGGTGAGACATCGCCGAGCATCGTGAAACGCTTCTGACTGACTTGAAGCTTGCCGTCTTTTTCGGATACGTGGACGATTGGATAGCCGGGTTTTGACGTCCAAGCGTGCATGAACTCGGCGACGTTTTTGCCACTAGCTTCGCCCAGCGCCTGCCACAGATCGCTCGTTACTGTGTTTTTATAAGCATGACGCGTCAGGTAGAGGTGCATGCCTTTTTTAAAATCCTCATCACCAAGGTAGGCATGCAGCTGATGAATGACGCTCGCACCTTTGCTGTAGCTGATGGCATCAAATATCGTGCGGATTTCGTCAGGATGACCGACGTGGACTTCAATTGGATGGGTGTTTTCGAGCGAATCAAGCTTCAGCGCCTGTTGCTGCTCATCGATGACAAACTGCGTCCACATCTGCCAGTCAGGGAAGAGCACGTCGGTCGTCATATACTCAATCCAGCTGGCAAAGCCTTCATTGAGCCATAAATCTGTCCACCAGCGCATCGTCACCAGGTTACCAAACCACATGTGCGCCAGTTCGTGAGCCACAACCATAGCCACGAACTGCTTGGTCGGCAAGGAGGTATTGTCGGGGTCAACTAACATACATTGTTCGCGGAAGGTGATGCAGCCCCAGTTTTCCATGGCGCCACTCGCAAAATCGGGCAACGCAATCAGATCACATTTTGGCAGCGGGTAAGCTATACCGAAGTATTCTTCATAGTAATCGATATTTCGAACGGCTGTTTCGAGTGCAAAGTCGACGTACTGCACATTGTCAGGAGTCGCATAGGCACGAACTGCTATACCAGTTTTACTCATCGCTTCTTTAAAGCCCATATTTCCCGTTACCCACGCCATCAGGTAAGTACTCATCATAGGCGTTGGCTCAAACTTACTTATCAAGCGTCCATCATCTTCGGATTGCTCTTTGAGCGGCGTATTGCTTAGCACGGTGATGCCCGGACGGGTTTCGAGCGACAACTCAAAAATAGCTTTCGCTTCAGGCTCATCGACGCAAGGAAAAACTTCTCGGGCATGATGGCTCTCGAATTGTGTGGCGATGAGCATATCAGGTGCGCCAGCGTGTTCAAAGGTACAGGGGTACATACCTTCCATGTTGCGTGAAATCGCCCCGCTAAAGGTTAGTTCAATCGTGTAGGAGCCGGGATACAGCATTTCGTGAGTGTGTAGACGAACTTCATCGTAGGCCGGATGATTATTAATGCGCGCAATGTCTTTATGTACCTGACCTTTTTTGTCGTGGTAGGCAATTGTCGCCGAAGAAATATGGAGATTCTTCTGATGAAACGTCAGGCGCTTACTGGGCCGGCCGGTTTTTTTACCTTTGATGGTCACGACGCCAGTAAAGGTCATCGTCGGCTCATCTATCGATACATGCAGCTTATAGTGGTGTGGGTTGAACTGATCGAACAGCCTCGTAACGTTTTTACTCATTATCACTAGTTTATACGAAAACCCTCGGCGATGCCTGCCTTAAACAATGTTTTTTAGACATTTCTGTAGCACGTGTGGTAATATAAAGGTGTTACATCCGGCCAACAGGTCGGATTTTTTCGTAAAAAGGAGTTAAAAATGGATTTTGATTTGAAAGGCCTCGCTGCCGCAATTAAAGTGATTGCTGAAGAAAAGAGCTTACCAGAAGAAGCTGTGCAAGAAATTGTTGAGCAAGCATTGGCTGCCGCTTACCGTCGCGACTATGGCGACCGCGAACAAGAAGTGCGCGTCAGTATTAACCTAAACACCGGCGCAATTGATGCGTTTATCAGTAAAGAAGTCGTTGAGAAAGTCGGTGATGACCGCTTTGAGATTACTGTTGCCGATGCGAAGAAGCTCAAAAAAGACGCCACTATTGGTGATATGGTAGAAATCTTTCAGTCTGTCGATACTTTCGGTCGTGTAGCTGCTCAGACAGCTAAGCAGGTCGTCTTACAGCGTCTGCGTGAAGCTGAGCGTGAAATCATGATGAATGAGTATGAGAACAAGATTGGTAGCGTTATTAACGGCATCGTGGCGCGTGTTGAAGCTCGTTTGGTACGCATCGACCTAGGTAAAGCTCAAGCAATCATGCCAATGAGCGAACAGATCCAGGGTGAGCGCTATTACCCAGGACAGCGCCTCAAGGTGTACTTGAAGGACATAGAGAAAGGCTTTCGTGGCCCGCAGATGATTGTCAGCCGTGGTGCGAAAGAGTTTGTCGAATGGCTATTCCGCGCTGAAGTTCCGGAGATGGAAAGTGGCGCCGTCGAAATCAAGAACATTTCTCGTGAAGCTGGTGTCCGCAGCAAAATCGCCGTTGCTAGTACTATCCAGGGGGTTGATCCTGTCGGTACATTTGTGGGCGGTCATGGCACCCGTGTCAATGCAGTTATGAGCGAAATTGGTGAGCAAGAGAAAATCGACATTATTGTGTGGGACGAAAAGTCCGAGACATACATTAGTAATGCGCTGAGTCCAACTAAAGTGAGTAGCGTTGTGATTACGGGTACTAAGGCGACCGTATACGTACCAGAAGACCAGCTTAGTATTGCTATCGGTAAAAGTGGCCAGAACGTCCGCCTTGCCAGTAAATTGACTGGCTATGAAATCGACATTGAGCCAGATGCTGGCACCAAAGTTGAAGCAGGCGCTGAAGAAAAAATCGTGGAACTCTCCGCCAAGCCAAAACTGAAGCGTAAATCTGACCTTGAAAACTCTCTGCTCGAAGCAATCGAAGAACACGGCGAATAAATATATTGGCACTCTCACTTGACGAGTGCTAATTTGCTATAGTATTATCTTTAGTATGAACTCAGATGCCGAAAACTTTCAAGAATTTTTGAATCACCTTACTGACAACGCGCTTGCCAGTCTTAAGCACGCTGATGCCATTGCTCGCTCTGCTGGCAGTGCCTACGTTGGTACTGAACATCTTTTAATGGGCGTGCTAGCGCAAGATACTTCACTTGGCGCCAAAATGTTGAAGACCAACGGTGTAACGGTCGACAAGGCCCGCTTGGCGATGAACCTGACGCCAAAAAACATCAGCGTAAATATGGGTGCCAAAGGCCTGAGCGAAGCTGCTAAATTGACACTCAAAATGAGTTGGGAAATTGCCCAGGAATATGCCCAGGAATACTGCGGTACCGAACATATCCTTTATTCTATCTTGAGCCAGAAGAATGCCAGCGCCACAGTACTGTTGCGCAGCATGAATGTCAATGTTGATGGCTTAACAGTTGAACTTGAACAGCTTTTGAACAAGCAGAGTTACGAAGAACAGGATGGCACAAGCGTAACGACCAAGACTCGACGTAAGCCCAAAAAGAGCTTCGTCGATCAGTTTGGTATCGATTTAACTGCGCTTGCGCGCCAGAATAAGCTCGATCCTGTCGTAGGCCGCGAAGCCCAGATTCGCCGCACGATTACAATCCTTAACCGCCGTACCAAAAATAACCCTGTATTGATTGGCGAACCAGGCGTTGGTAAGACGGCCATCGTCGAAGGTCTTGCCCAGCGCATCGTATCTGAAGATGTGCCCGATACGATGCTTGATAAACGCATTGTGACGCTTGATTTGGCAGGCATGATTGCCGGAACAAAGTACCGTGGTGAGTTCGAGGAACGTCTCAAAAAAGTGATGCAAGAGCTCGAAGAAGACAGCAAGACAATCATCTTTATTGACGAAATACATCTGTTGGTAGGTGCGGGTGCGGCTGAAGGTGCAATGGACGCCGGCAACATTTTAAAACCAGCGCTGGCACGCGGTAAGATTCAGGTTATTGGTGCCACCACGACGGCCGAGTACACCAAGCATATCGAAAAAGATGCTGCTTTGGAGCGCCGTTTCCAGCCGATTCAAGTACCCGAGGCGACACCCGCCGAAACGTTAGCAATCCTACGCGGTATCAAGAAGCATTACGAAGACTTTCATGCCGTGACCATTAGCGATGAGGTCCTTCAAGATACTGTCGCCTTGGCAGGTCGGTATATCCAAGATCGTTTTATGCCCGACAAGGCGATCGATCTGCTCGACGAAACTGCCGCTCATCTACGAGTTGACAAAGGCAAGACCCCGCCGGAAGTCCGTAATGTCCAAAAAGAACTGAAGCTCGCCAATCTTCGCATCGAAGAAGCGGTTGATTCTGAAGACTACGAACGAGCCGCCCGCGAAAAGCAACATGCCAGCCAGCTCCAAGCTGATCTAGACAAGCTGGAATCCACCAAGAAAGCCGCACGTCGAATCCATGTCACCAGCGAGGATATCGCCGCTGTTGTATCTCGTATCACAGGCGTTCCTGTGAATAAAGTGATTCATAGTGAAGCAAAGTACCTACTTAACCTTGAGAAAAATATCGCTAAGCACGTCATTGGGCAAGATGAAGCCGTCGCGGCAGTCGCTCGGGCAGTTCGCCGTAGTCGCAGTGGTATATCCAGTGCTCAGCGCCCGATTGGTTCATTTATTTTTATGGGACCAACTGGTGTCGGCAAGACCGAACTGGCTCGGGTATTGGCCCGTGAATTCTTTGGTTCGAGCAACAATCTCATCAAGATTGATATGAGCGAATTTAGTGAACGCCACACAGCGAGTCGTTTAGTCGGTGCACCAGCTGGGTATGTAGGCTATGATGACGGAGGTCAGCTCACGGATAAGATCCGCCGCCAACCCTATAGTGTTGTGCTTTTTGACGAAATCGAAAAAGCTCACCCTGAAGTTTTTAACATGCTGCTCCAGGTACTGGAAGACGGCACATTAACAGATGCCAAGGGGCGCGCCATCGACTTTACGAACACAATCATTATCATGACGAGTAACATTGGTGCTGAGAAGTTACAGAAAGAGGCGGGCCTCGGCTTTTCCGCATCGAGTAAGGCAGATATTGACAGCCTAGACGTTTTACATGAAGCCAACAAAGGCAAAGTGCATGATGAATTAAAAAAGATGATGCGCCCGGAACTGCTGAACCGCATTGATAAGACTATCGTTTTCCGTGCTCTCACCAAGAAAGACGCGCTCCGCATCCTCGATCTGCAGCTCGATGAGCTCGGTAACAGACTCGTCAAGCAGGGAATTGCGATTGATCCAGCCTTAAAGGCCAAAGAATGGCTGATGGAAAAAGGCTATGACTCGCATTATGGTGTCCGTCCGCTCCGTCGCCTCATTCAAGACGAGATTGAAGACGTCCTTGCTTCCGGTCTGCTTGAAGAGATCTACAAGAAGGGCACTGTTGTCAAAATCGGCCTAAAGAACAATAAGCTTAGTTTTACGCACGCAACATGATGCTGGCTCGTGTAAAATAAAGCTTATGCCAGCATTTCGTAAGACAACCTCCATTATACTGACGCTGCTCGTGTTTGCGGCACCGTTTGCAGCATATGTGGAGCGTCAGAACCTCTACGACTGGTATCGGCTGCATAACTACGTAGTTCCAAGAACGATTGCAGGTCTTGCGACAGATACGACGATGGACGCGCACTCACGAAAGATTTTTTATGTAGCTCATCCAGAGCTGCAAACGAAAAGTGCCTTTAACGCCAGCTGTAAAACGATTGAAAAAACGATTGTTCTGGGTTGCTACAAAGCTGGCATTGGCATTTTTGTGTACGAGGTAGCCGATACTCGTTTAAACGGCGTATTACAGGTAACAGCTGCTCATGAGATGCTTCACGCTGCCTATGAACGACTGAGCACCAAAGATCGGCTACGTATTGATGCACTCACGCAGCAAACCTATGCGCAGTTAGCAGACGAGCGCGTCAAAACGAACATCGATGCCTACCGTTCGCGCGATGCTAGCGTCGTCCCAAACGAACTTCATTCGATTCTCGGTACCGAAGTTCGCAATCTGCCACCAGAACTCGAAAACTACTACAAGACATACTTTACCGATCGTGAAAAAATCGTCGCCTATTCTGAACAATACGAGGCAGAGTTTACGAATCGTGAAACTGCCATATTGACGTATGACACGCAGCTTAAGAGCCTCAAATCCACCATCGATGGCCTTAACGTATTGCTAAAAACCGAGGGCCAGGCGATTGACGCCAGTAGCGCCAATCTTGATGCCAATCTGGGCGCTCATAATGTGGAAGCCTATAATTCTTCGATTCCGGCCTATCAGCACATGATTTTGGCCTATAATGCCAATGTTTCAAGGTTAAAAGCAGCCATCACCACGTATAATACGATTGTAGACAAACGCAACAGCGTCGTGACAGAAGAGCAAGAGCTCACCAACGCGATTGACAGCTCCGTTCCGGCCTCCAAATAATGACGAGCTTCAGGGAGTACAACTGATATATGGCCAAGAAAAATGCAGTCAGATTTGTGTGCAGCGACTGCGGTGCCTCGTATTCGTCATATAGTGGGCGCTGCGGACAGTGCGGTAACTGGAACACGCTGCAAGAACAACTTGCGGATCCGCAGGCGACACTTCGGGCATCAGGTCATCGTTTGCAGCCAGCGATCCTTTCGGATGTCGTGAAGTACGACACAGTGAAAAGGATAGAAACCGGCCTCAAAGATGTCGATACAGTCTTGGGTGGCGGTTTTGTACCAGGTAGCGTGACGCTGCTGGCCGGTGAACCAGGCATCGGCAAAAGCACGATATTGCTGCAAATTGCAGCGGCTGTTGCTGCCAAAGGGAAAGTTTTATATGTCAGCGGCGAAGAATCAGCCCATCAGGTAGGGTTGCGAGCGGCTCGTCTCGGTACTACCTCCAAAAACCTTGAAGTAGCCGTCAGTAGCAGCGCCAACGATATTGCCTCAACGATCGCAGAGGGCGGCTATGATCTGGTCGTCGTTGACTCCATCCAAACCGTTTCGACTGCCGAAGTTGCCTCTGCGGCGGGCACCGTCAGTCAGATTACCAACAGTACACAGTTACTCACTGCGGCCGCCAAGCAAGCCAATAGTGCGCTGATTCTGGTTGGTCATGTCACCAAAGAAGGCTCGATTGCCGGACCAAAGGTATTAGAACACACCGTTGACGTCGTCCTACAGCTCGAAGGCGACCGCTATGGTGGGTTTAAGCTGCTAAGGGGTATCAAGAACCGCTTTGGTTCAACCGGCGAAACAGGCATCTTTGAAATGGCCGAGCAAGGACTCGTGGCGGTGGACAATCCTTCGGCTGCCTTACTAGCAGAACGACAGGTATCTGATGGCTCTATAGTTTTGGCGACCATGGAAGGCAGCCGAGCTATACTGGTAGAGATTCAAGCGCTCGTCAACACCACTTCCTACGGCTACCCTAAACGGACTGCTAGTGGATTTGATCAGAACCGTATGAATTTGCTTATTGCTATGTTAGAGCGTCGTACTAAGCTCAATCTGTCAGACAAAGATGTCTATATTAACGTCGTCGGTGGTATAAAGATTACTGAACCGGCAGCAGATTTGGCCGTCGTCATGGCAATCGCCAGCGCAAGTAAAGGGCTGCAACTCAAAAAAGATGCAGTTGTTTTCGGTGAACTTGGCTTGTCAGGCGAAGTACGTCATGTGCCTTTTGCCGAAAAACGATTGGCCGAGGCCAAAAAACTTGGCTTCAGCGGTGCGATCGGTCCAAAATCGTTGCGACAAAATGCCCCTGGCTTACTCGCCGTTGGCTCCGTACGTGAAGCACTTAATACTTATTTGGAGAAAGACGCATGAGCGATGTATTATTCGAACTATTACCAATCTTTAACAGTTGCGCGATAGGCTTTCTCTTGTATGCCACGATTCACAAGCCACGTGTCCGTTCCGGTAGACTTATTCTGGACTCTTGCGCATTGATTGATGGACGGATTGGTGACATGGTCGCGAGCGGTTTCATTAGTAGCGAGATTATCATACCAAAATTTGTCCTACGTGAGCTCCAGGTGTTGGCTGACGGAAAGAACATGTATAAGCGTTCTCGAGCACGTTATGGTCTTGAAATTGCCGAAAAGCTTCAAGCCGATCAATCTAATAAAGTGATTGTCGATGACAGCATCAAAAGAATAGATAAGACGGACGATCTGCTCATCGATTTGGCGAAAGCGCTGCACGCGCGGCTCTGTACGACCGACTATAACCTTGGTAAAGTGGCTGCCGTAGAGGGCGTTGATGTGTTGAATTTGAACGGATTATCGCTCGCGTTGCGAACAAACGTGCTGCCGGGTGAAGAGAAGCAGCTCAAAATTATCCAGGTTGGCGATAACGCCAAACAAGGAATTGGTTATCTCGAGGATGGGGCCATGGTCGTAGTGTATGGAGCTGAAAAACTGGTGAGCACCACACAAACAGTCGTGATTGAACGGAGCTTACAGACTGTATCTGGCAAGATGTGTTTTGCACATCTTAAATCAGCTGATGCTTCAGCTCGTCGGACGCCAGTCAAAAAACGGAATTAGTTTGATTTTCTATTGTGCTTAGGGGGCTGGACTAGGGGTAGGGTCGGTTGATTTTAAAAAAACGACGTCATTGGTACTTGTACCACTATAGAGTACGCTGTCAGTAATAGTTGCTGTCACCGTCTTTGTTCCATCGAATGTCGACTTAAAGGTTATTGGTGCCACGGTGCCACTATCGCTAATTGACTCTGCTCCGCCGCTGATTACTTGACCATCAATCGTGAACGTAACAGTACCCGGGTATTTCTCGCTGTTAAATGGTGCTGTACCTTGCGTAGCGGTCGAGCTAATTGTATAAACTCCAGGGGTACTAGTTGTTGTCACCTGGAAGGCGATTGTCGGCTTCGCATCTTCGCATTTATGGATATCGTCTTTTTCGCCATTCCCACCAATAGCGGAGCCACTATTTACGAATATATCTACTGAATATTGACTTGCAGCGGTGTCGGTGTGCTCTTCTTTGGCGAGGTCTGGCGTGCAGTCAGTCGCTATTTTGCCTGAAACTTTGTCGAAGGTCTGCCTCACAACCGCAGTCGAGGTTGATTTGGTGTAGGTGGAAGGAAAGAGGTCAGTCGCAGGGCTCGGTACGATTTCACCATTCCGGGAGATTTTGCTGTGCAATACATAAGCCGCGAGCGTCTTTATACCAGCTGGTTGTACCCAGGCAACGGGTGTTTTACCGGCGTGTGCCGCTTCCATGAGACCACGAGTAAGCGGTTCAGTCAGCGTTTCCATCTGAGCACCGCGCGCTTGAATATCGACGTTGTCACGGTGGTTACCGACCCAGCTGACAACAGCATACTTTGATGACCAACTGGCCATGAGGCCGTCAAAGCCGTAGTTCGTCGTACCGGTCTTAACGGCGAACGACCAGCCGTTATTATGTTGGAACTTATAGCCTGAACCGATACCGTATGACAAAGTAGGAATGTTGAGTTTGGTACAGGTGGTTGCTGAACAGCTGCCGGGCAAATAGCTGGCATTAGGATCGGAGGCCATACTGTTCACTATATAAGCTGTCTCCGGCTTTAAAACCTGCGTAGAAGGTGTGGAAGGCTTCCACGGCACTGTTTTACCAGTGCTATCAGTAACGCTGATGATATATGTCTTTTCAATAGCTGTTCCAAGGCGTGCAAGCGTAGAGATGCCATTCACGTGGTCATCGAGGTGTAAGTAGGCACCGTCGCCAATTGCTGCAGCACCGTAACACTGTGTCGTGGCGGTTTTGGCCTCATCTGAATAACAATTATAGGCATTGCCAGCGATATTGGGATTATCCATCATGGCTGATGCAGTCGAGATTACTTTATTAATAGAGTTCACTTTGCCAGGACTGGTGTCGCCAGGTATCGCCGATAACATGGCTTTAACGGCTGGAACGTTACGCGAACCACCGAGCGCATAACGAAGCGTAATCGGCCCCGGGTAGTTGAAGTCATAGTCGAACAGACAGGGGGCATGGTTGTTTGGCCCGGGTCGACTTTTGTCGGTACACGGATACCCAGGAAGAGCACCCTGTGTATCAAAGAGGACTGAGCCAGCGCCGACATTTGGGTTGTTGTCTATGAAAGTCGCGTAATCGTAAGGCTTGAAGCTTGAACCAGGCGAAATCGAGAAACTCGAAGCATAGTTGTTTTGGCCGTGCTCCTCGTTCGAAAAGTCGACCCCACCAACAAGGGCTCTGATTTGGCCAGTCTGTACCTCTTCTAGTACGGTTGCCTCTTCGTCGGCTACGCCCGCAGTCTTAAACATGACACTCTTGACGTTGTCAGACACGAGTTTCTCGGCCTGCTGCTGCAACCCAAGATCAAGTGTGGTGATGACCTTCCAGCCACCCCTGTTATAAGTTGAAGCAGTGAACTTAGATTCCAGTTGATCTTTTGCGGCAAGAACAAAGTATGGCGCAACGATTCCGGTGTACTTATTGGTTGCAGGATGGGCTTCGGCAACGACGTCAACTTTTTTGGCATCGTCACGCTGTTGCTTCGTGATTTTTCCAGTGTCAGACATAATATCGAGTACGTAGTTACTACGGGCAATCAGTTCAAACTTATTGAAGAATGGACTATATTTATAATAGACAGACGGCGATTTTGGGATGGCGGCCAAAAAGACTGCCTCAGCAAGTGTCAGATCTTTGGCGGGCTTATGAAAGTAGGTTTCCGAAGCAACCTCAACCCCATATTGAATGCCGCCATATGGTGCAACGTTCAGGTAGGCGGCTAAAATCTCTTTCTTGGAATAGCTTCGTTCCGTCTCGACAGATAGAATTAACTCTTTGACTTTACGTGTAACGGAGTGGTCTTGATCAAACCCAGGAGTCGTGAGCTTCACGAGCTGCTGCGTAATCGTTGAGCCGCCCTGCGTACTGTGTCCGGTAGCGTTACTATAGACGGCACGAATGATACCTTTGGTATCAAACCCACCATGATTAAAGAAATCGCGATCCTCAACAGCAACGGTAGCATCTTTCATATATTGCGAGATGGCGCTATCTTCAACAGGTATGCGCTTGACTGCATCGTAGTCTTCCCACAGTAAAGATTTGCCGGTACTGTCGTAATAGCGGACACTACCACCCTTATTGTTTCCGGAGATGTCTTTGAGAGAAGGTAGGTCCTTACGGAAATAAGCGAAGATGGCCATAATACTAAAGAATCCAATAACAATACACACGCCTGCAATCTTAAGACCCATGATGAGTCCATCGCGGCTAAACCAATAGTTCGCGACTCGCTTTGGTTGCAGTCGCCAGAAAAACCGCTTTACATGTGACTTTGGTAAGCCGCGCAGGCGGTAGGCTTTACGAGCGAGTTTAGCCTCGCGGCGGGCTACGCTTTTTTCGCTTAGGGTGCGGTGAATCTTCACAGTCTCACCTGATTTTGTGACGAACTTGTTACCGTGAACACGTCGGCGCCGTGCTGGCGGGGTGCTTTTGGGGCTTCGAAGATTAGTAGCCATCGTGAGTGTTTTTGTCCCTCTTCATCACGAACATTATAGCAAAAGAAAGCGTTAGTGCCCTGATTTCTCGTAAAAATACGATATGATAGGGGAATGACATTATCAGAAGAACTCATCTGGCGCGGCTTTCTCAATCAAATGACCTTTGCTACAGGCGAAGAACTTGACCGTGAAAAGCGTACATTTTATATGGGGTTTGATGCTTCGGCGGATTCTCAAGCGGTAGGTAACTTGGCAGCGATGATGTTTATATTGACATTTATTCGACATGGCTACGACCCAGTGCTGCTGACTGGCGGTTCGACAAGTCTGATTGGTGATCCAAAAGATACAGCCGAAAGACAGCTACAAACGGAAGAAACGATTGCGCACAATACTGAATGCGCGAGAAAACAGATTGAGAAGATATTCGCAGGTCGAAAATTCAAAATGGTAAACAATCTTGACTGGACGAGAGAGGTAAAAATTCTTGATTTCTTGCGTGATGTCGGAAAGAACTTTTCGATGACAAACCTTGTGCAACGTGACTTTATCGCACAACGAATGGGGGAAGGTGGTTCTGGTATCAGTTTCGCAGAATTCAGTTATACATTACTTCAAGGCTATGATTATCAGTACCTCTATGACACGTATGGAGTGACACTCCAGCTTGGTGGTTCAGATCAGTGGGGCAACTGTTTGAGCGGGGTAGATTTGATTCGTAAGACGCGCGGAGCCGAAGTACATGCCGTGACATTAAATCTCGTCATAAATAAATCGACAGGTCGTAAATTTGGTAAAAGTGAAGAAGGCACGATCTGGCTGAATGAAACCAAAACGAGCCCATTTAAGTTTTATCAGTTTTGGATTAATTCTGATGATGAGGACGTCGAAGATTATCTGAAGATTTATACCGAGCTTGAGAAAGATGTGATTGACAAAATAACTGCAGGACATTGTGAGAGCCCAAGTAGTCGAAGCGCTCAAAAAGCACTCGCACACGAAGTAACGACTCTTGTGCACGGACCAGCACGTACCAAAGCAGTAGAACGGGCGACCGACGCTTTGTTTGGCGGTCTCGGCTATGCACAGCTGACGGCAGATGATTTCAAAGAGTTGGCGACCGAATTACCAGTTATTGAAGCCGCAAACAATGCGGAGATTGCTGACATTTTGGTGACAGCCGGACTCGCTTCGAGCAAAACAGAGGCCCGTCGTTTTTTGACAGACAGCGCTGTCTACATTAATGGATCGCAGTTCTCCAGCGAAAAGACGACATTGGATGCGGCCGACACGCTTCATGGCTATATCGTACTGCGCCGTGGTAAAAACGTGACCGCACTCGTAAAACTAGCTTAATAAAGGTAAACTATCGCACTATGACCAAAAAAGCCGATCAATATAACGACCCAACCCACAATTACTTACAGTACTGGGACCACCGCCAATATGAGCATGATGCCGAAGAGATTGCCATCCGCCGTATGCTCAAAGGCAAGCGCTTCAAACATGCCGTTGACGTTGGCGGTGGTTATGGACGTATTTGTCCAGTTCTGAAAGACTTTGCAGACCAAGTAACGCTTGCCGAGCCTTCCAGCCAGCAGCTCGACATAGCTAAAGACTTCCTGAAGGGTAAAAAGGGCATTGATATGGTGCTTGCCCAGGCTGACGCACTACCGTTCAAAGACGAGAGCGTTGATCTAGTGACGGTTGTCCGCGTAATTCATCACTTACCGGATCCGACTGAAGAGTTTGCCGAAATTTCCCGTGTTTTGAAGACCGGTGGCTATCTGTTTATTGAGTTCGCCAACTATGCCAACTTCAAAAACCGCGTTAAACATTTTATGAAGGGCAAGCGAATGCCCCACGAACCAGTCGACATTCTAACGCATAAAAGTGATATTCCATTTGTAAATCACAATCCAAACACTGTGCGTAAACAGCTCGCCCATGCCGGTTTGCAGGTTGAACGCGTCCTATCTGTTTCCAACCTTCGATCACCTCGTCTCAAAAAACTGCTGCCTAAAGGAGCACTCTTGGCTGTCGAAAAAGCCGTACAAGTGCCGCTCGCTAAAAGTTATTTTGGGCCGAGTACTGTATACCTGCTGAAAAAGCGATAAACACAACTCCGCAGTACAGTGTGGTGCTGTACGCTAGAGTGGTATGAGCAAGTCAGTAGCATATTTGAAAGGCGTGGGGCCAGCTTTGGGTCACAAGTTCGAGGTACTCGGACTCCATTCCACCGTCGATCTCATGGGTTATCTGCCACGACGCTATGACGATTATTCAGAACTGTCCGAGATTCGACAAGTCAGACCCGGGCCGGTCACTTTATCGGTGCACTTTTCGAACACTGAGGGGCGTTATGTGCGACGTGGCATGCATATTACAGAGGCATTGGCGAGCGACGAGACGGGGAGTGTGAAGATCGTTTGGTTCAATCAACCGTATCGCGCCGGTACCATTAAGGCCGGCGAACAGTACTTTCTGTCTGGCGAATACGGCTTATCGCGGCAACGGATGAGTATTATCAATCCAACGATTGAACTTGCTAGCAGTTTGCCCCTTCACACGGCGCGCATTGTGCCAATATATCGAGAAACGAAAGGTTTAACCTCAGTCAGTATTCGAAAAACTATTAAAGCAGCTTTCGACAGCGAAGGCCTACTTCATGAGACGCTACCAAAGTGGTTGCTTAAGAGGCACGACGTCATCAGTTATGGGGATGCGCTGTACGCGATGCACTTTCCAGCCAGCCCACAAGAACTCGAAGCAGCCAAGAAACGGCTTGGTTTTGAAGAAGTGTTTCGCTTTACGCTGGCGAGCTTGCTTAACAAAAAAGAATTTGAGCACGAAACAGCCTTAAGCATTCCATTTGATGGTGTGTTGGCGAAGAAGTTCGTGAGTATTTTGCCGTTTAAACTAACTGATTCGCAGCGTCAGGTTTTATGGCGAATTTTTCAGGATATGGAGCGCACACAGCCAATGAATCGGTTGATTGAAGGCGACGTCGGCTCGGGTAAGACGGTTGTGGCAGCGATGGCAGCCGCCATGGCTATGGGCGAGGGTTTTCAGGTCGCGTATATGGCACCAACCGAAATTCTGGCTCGCCAACACGCGTCTTCACTGTATGAACTCTTTAAACCACTTGGTTTGAGCGAAAAAATCGGCTTGTTGGTCGGCGGCATGAAACCGGACCAAAAAAAGACGGCGCATGACCGGCTTAAAAGTGGTGAAATCCAGTTTGCAATCGGCACCCACGCACTCTTCACAGAAAAAGTTGCCATGAAACGGCTTGGATTGGTGGTGATCGATGAGCAGCATCGTTTTGGCGTCGAACAACGTAAAAAATTGCAAGGGAAGGCCAAACGGATGCCGCACGTTCTCAGCATGACCGCCACGCCGATTCCTCGCTCACTCGCCCTAACGCTGTACGGCGAACTTGACATTTCACTGATTACCGCCATGCCGGCCGGACGTAAAATAATCAAAACGACCATAGTCTCGCCAAATTCTCGGGCAGCAATGAATAAAATGATTCAGAAAGAGCTCGCAGCAGGCCGGCAAGTCTATGTCGTCTGTCCCGTTATTTCTGAATCAGAAGTTTTAACCGCCCCTTCAGCCGAAAAAATGTACGAGATAGTCAAAAAAGCCTTTTCTGGGTACCAAGTGGGCCTGTTGCACGGCAAACTGAAACCAGCTGAAAAAGATACAGTCATGCAAGCCTTTATGGCAAAAAAACTGCAGATCTTGGTGGCAACAACAGTTATTGAGGTTGGTGTGGACGTGCCAAATGCCAGTGTGATGGTAATCGAGGGTGCTGACAGGTTTGGTCTGGCGCAAATGCATCAACTGAGGGGGAGGGTCGGGCGTAGTGATGATCAAGGCTACTGTTTTGTGGTGCCGAGTGATTCCAAGTCACCTAGTAGTCGGTTGCGGGCTTTTGCGACCACCAACGATGGCTTTAAACTGTCCGAACTCGACTTGGAGCTACGCGGTCCAGGCGCAATTTATGGGACATCACAATCAGGTGAACTTGATCTGCGGATAGCCAAATTATCTGACACACATCTGATAGCAGCTGCACGTGACGCAGCAGCAGAGTTTTTAGCAAGAGGTGAAGACCTGCTACAATATCCTCAGTTAGCAGCGCACGTCAATACTATTCGCGCCATCACCAACTTAAACTAAAACATGTATAGCGGCACAACATTTACTAATTTCTCAGGCTCTATCGTCGGTGCCCATCAAAAAATTGATCGGGTTGCTTATTCTCATTACAAGAAGATAACTCAGCCTGCCACGGGCTTTCCAACCATCCGTCAGATTCTGCACTTTGAGGGCAAGAATGGACCAGATGGTATCAAACGAAAAAGTCCAGCCAAAGATGAACCGTGGCACTTTTATGATCCGTTTGGCGATAAAAACACGGTGTTAATCGGTCATATTACTCGTCACTATACTGAGCTTGTGAATGAACTCAAGAAAGATAACAAAGAAAAAGCTGCTTTTAACGCTGCCTGGTTGGCCCATGCGCTTGTAGACGGACTCACGCCTGCCCATCATTATCCATACGAAGAAAAAATCGCTGAGCTTAGGGGTGGCGAAGGCAAAGACACGCGTACGACCATCAAAGATAAGCTCATCATACCTGGTGAAAACATGAGTGACAGTCTCAAGAAGAACTGGGCAATGTGGGGCAAAGGCGGCGTCTTGAGTTCGCATGTCACATTTGAAATGGGTGTAGCCGTTATGATGGCTCCTTTAAAGTTTCCAAAAGGCGTACCGACAGAAGGAAACCTTGCAAAGCTGAACGACATCGGCTTTATCGACTGGTTTGAACGTGCTGCTAAAGAAATTGCCATATTAAATATGTATGATCAGTTCCTGACAAGTGGCTGGAGTGTAAAATTGGTTCGTCAGGTGCGCAATGAACTCGCGCCGGTCATCATAAAAACAGTCTGTTTGGCGTGGTATTCTGCGGCTCGTGAAGCTGGGTTACTTAAAGGCAAAAAGTGAGAATTATCGCCGGGTCTTTAAAAGGTCGTATCCTGGCCGACCCCAAGGGCCACCGCACGCATCCAATGAGTGAAAAAATTCGTGGCGCCCTTTTTAACGCGCTCGGTGATATAGAGGGCTTGACAGTACTCGATGCTTTTACGGGTACTGGAGCTGTGGCGATTGAGGCGGTAAGCAGGGGCGCGAAGTCTGTTTTGGCGATTGACTACGACAAAGAAGCTTTTTTGTGCGCAAGTGGCAATATCAAGTCGCTCAATCTGGAAAAGACGGTCACACTCCTAAAGGTAAACGCTAAGTCATGGAGCAACAATAATCAAGCGAAACTATTCGATATTGTAATTGCCGATCCACCTTTTGACGAAGTAAACGACGCGCTGCTCGAGAAGCTCCATCGTCAAGTTAAACCAAATGGCCTCTATATACTTTCATTGCCATCAGATTATATTCCGCGCCGCAATGAAGTCATGGAAGAAATCGCTGACAAAGAGTACGGCGACGCTAAACTACTTTTCTATCGAAAAATAAGCTAAACTCTTGATAATGAAATTATTCTGGCTCATTCCCTTAGTACTTGTGCTTGATTTCATTCGTTCAGCTATTGTAATCTATCGTCTTAATCACGATTTTCATGCTGCCTATGTTGATCAACCGGAACTTTATGCACTTGGCAAAGGCAAGCAACTACACATTGTTCTTCTTGGCGATTCAGGTATAGATGGCAACATGAACAATAAAATTAAATTTGGCCCTGCCCAAAGTCTTGTGGAAGCACTTGCCAAAAAGCACAAAGTGGTCATACATATTTATGCCAAACAGGGTTCAAAGAGTTACGACGTCGTTGAGAAGCAGCTGCCTAAACTCAAACAATTGCCAAAAGTCGATGCGTTGTTCATTTACATGGGCGCAAATAATGTGATTCGCGGCCAGAGTCCGCGGCGGGTTAGAGATGATTATGAAACAATCCTTCGCTACGCTCAAAAAGAACGCATTGTGGTTGTCGCTAGCGAAATCGCCGACTATTGGCAGCTTAGTATGTTTTCGGTCGTACATAGGCTGATAATCTTTATTTGCAATAAAAGTGCTAATCGTCAGGTTCGTGAACTCAAAGCTACGTATAGCAATTTCGTCTACGTAAATCTTGAGTGGCTAACACGAAAATATTTAGGAAAGAAGTATTTTGCGGACCGACTCCACCCCAACGATAGGTTGTTGAGAATCTGGGCTGATAAGATTCTAGTAGCAGCCGAAAAAAATCCAGCAGTACAGCAGCTTCTGTAGACTTTCGAGCTCACCTCTTATAGAATAAGATACAACGCGCGAGTGGTGGAATGGTAGACACGCTAGCCTTAGGAGCTAGTGCCGCAAGGTGTGAAGGTTCAAGTCCTTTCTCGCGCACCACAATTCATTGTATTTAAAAATAAACGCCCGTGCGTGGAACTGATAGAATATTTGTAATGAGCTTATCTACACAACCTTACAAAGGCGTGCGCGACTTTTATCCGGAAGATATGCGCGTGCAAAACTATATATATGGCGTGTGGGCACGTGTATGCGAACAGTATGGTTATGAGCAGTACAGCGCCTCAGTTTTAGAGTATGCTGAAATATACGAAGCCAAAAGCGGGCAAGAAATCGTTGATAATGAGATGTATACTCTCGTTGACAAGGGCGACCGCCGTGTGGCGCTGCGTCCAGAGATGACACCGACGGTTTCTCGTATGGTGGCCGGGCGCCGACAGGAACTAGCGTATCCGGTTCGCTGGTACTCGATTCCGAATCTACTGCGCTACGAACGCCCGCAAAGGGGTCGTTTACGTGAACATTGGCAGCTTAATGTTGATATTTTTGGTGTGAGCGATACCGCCGCCGATCATGAGATTATCTCTGTTTCCGACACAATCATGCAGGCATTTGGCGCCAAGCGCTCAATGTACGAGATTCAGGTAAATTCGCGGCGTTTTATTAATTTCGTACTGCTTGAGTATCTTGGACTCGATAGTGTTGAGGCGCACACTATCAGCAAACTTATCGACAAGATGAAGAAGATGGACCGTTCCGAGTTCACAGCTTCGATTGAGGCGGCTATTAATCCTACCCTCAGAGAAGCTGGAATTCCTGCTAAATTGCTCACGCTTCTTGATGGAAATGGCATCGAATCGCTGCCAGATGACTTGCGCAACAGCGAGCCATTTCACGAAATTACGACGCTTATGGGTCTCCTTGGTGCGAGCGGCATTACCAACGCCCGTTTTGATATCTGCCTGATGCGCGGGTTCGACTACTATACCGGCATTGTTTTTGAAGTGTCTGATTTAGATCCGGAAAACAACCGTGCAATGTTCGGTGGTGGTCGTTATGACGGTCTTGTCGGTATGTTCGGTGTCGAACCGGTCCCGACGGTTGGTTTTGGTCAGGGCGATGTCACAATGCGACTGTTCCTTGAAACTCACGGTTTGCTGCCAGCTCAAAAACCAGAAACCGAGCTCTATGTTGCCCTGATCGGTGATCTGTACTTGAAGGTGCAGCCGTTGCTCGCAGAGCTTCGCATCGAAGGACTTAATTGCGCCGTAGATATGGGCAATCGCAAGCTCGATAAACAGATGAAAACAGCCGAGAAAAAAGGCGTGCACTACGTATTGTTTGTTGGTGAAGACGAACTTGCCAGTCAACAATACAAACTCCGCAACCTTAAAACTGGCGAAGAAAAGGTCTTATCGTCAGCGCGACTCGTGAGCACTATCAAAGATATTCGCGGTAAGTAAGGTTCTTATGCTCGCATGAACGACCCCCATCTGTTATAGTGGTGTCTTATGCGATTCAAAATTACATGGAAAAATGACACGTCTGTCCTGCTCGAGATTGGAGCAGATGCAAAAGAGATGGAAAAATATAAGAACAAGGTACTTTTGCACCTACAAAAAGATATGCGCTCAGCTGGTTTCCGCAAGGGCCATATGCCGCTCGAACTGGTCGAGAAGTCAACAGATCAAAACCACTTGCAAAATGATTTTTTGGATGAGGCAATGACGGCGCTCTACACTGCTGCTGCAAAGAGTGAAAAGCTTCGTCCAATCGCAGCGCCAAAGGTGACGATTAAGAAGTTTGTACCGTTTACCCAGCTTGAATTTGATGCCGAAGCTACGGTCGTTGGTAAGATCGTGTTGCCTGACTACAAGACAATTAAAGTGCCAAAACCGGATGCCAAGGTGACAGCCAAAGATGTTGATAGCGTCATTGAAAATCTGCGTACCCGTTCTGCAGAAAAGAAAGATGTTGATCGCACCAGTAAAGATACCGATCAGCTGTGGATCGATTTTGATGGCTTTGACGCCAAAGGTGTGGCAATTGATCGGGCTGATGGCAAAGACTACCCACTCGTGCTTGGCAGCAATACATTCATTCCAGGATTTGAACCGGAATTGGTTGGGGTGAAGGCCGGCGGCAAGAAGGAATTTACACTTACGTTCCCCAAAGATTATTCTGCAAGTAGCCTGGCAGGCAAAAAAGTAACCTTCAAAGTAACAGTCAATAAAGTCCAAGAAGTCGTAAAGCCGAAGGTTGATGAGGCTTTTGCCGCCTCGCTCGGGCCATTTAAAACTGTTGAGCAGCTCAAAACTGATATCGAAAAACAACTGATGCTCGACAAACAAGACGCCGCCCGGCGCGAACATGAAGCTGCCACCTTGAAGGCGATTACCGACAAGGCCAAGCTTGCCGTGCCTGACGCACTCGTCGAAGAACAGATTGCTATGCTGGTGAATGAAGTCCGCCAAAACTCTATTCAGCGTGGTCAAACCTATGAAGAGCTCCTCAAACTTGAAGGTAAAACCGAAGAACAGTACACCAAAGAAGTGCTGCGTCCGGAAGCCATCGACCGTGTCAAAGCTGGCTTAGTGCTGAGCGAAATTGCTGAACTAGAGAAGATTACTGTCGAAAAAGATGAACTTGATGCTCGATTGAACTCGTTGAAGGCCCAGTATAATGATGACAAGATGCGCGAAGAGCTCGATAAGGTCGAGAATCAGCGTGAAATCGCCAGCCGGATTCTGACCGAAAAAACAATCCGACTCCTCACGCAACAGTAAATTGGCACTCTCACTTGACGAGTGCTAATTTGATCTGTTAAACTTTCACTATGACTCATCCAACAAACTTTATGATTCCAACCGTCATCGAATCCGATGGACGTATCGAACGTGCTTTTGACATCTATAGCCGACTTTTAAAAGAACGCATCATCTTCCTTGGTGAAGACGTTAACCCGCATACTGCAAACGTCATTGTTGCTCAGCTGCTGTTTTTGCAGAGTGAAGACGCTAAGAAAGATATCTGGTTCTATATCAATAGTCCAGGCGGCAGCGTGTATGATGCCTTGGCGATTTATGACACCATGAACTTCGTGAAACCTGATATTAACACTGTCGGTATGGGGTTGGCAGCCAGTGCTGCTGCCTTCTTGCTCAGCTCTGGTACTAAAGGAAAGCGCTTTATGCTACCTCACAGCAAGGTAATGATCCACCAACCAAGCAGCGGCACTCGCGGCAAGGTAACTGATATGGAAATCGACCTCAAAGAATCACTGCACGTAAAGAAGATCTTGAACGAAATCATGGCCAAGAACACTGGGCAAAAAATCAGCAAAGTCGAAGCCGATGCTGAGCGTGATTACTGGATGGATGCGAAAGAAGCCGAGAAGTACGGCATAGTCGACAAGATAATCAGTTAATTATCGTCCGTCGCGCCACCGTAGCTCCGCATCTCGAGGCATTGGCACGGTTAAAACGAAGCAAGCAGTTCAGATCAGTGATACGACCGTCGTCACGGGTGCTGACATGGATTTTTGGCTGGACACTCCTGACGACGGACTTACCTACGGGAAAGGCTATCGTCGTCGTGAAGCAATGAGCCGCTTCTTTGCAGCCGTACCACTGACTGATGAGCGCATGTTAGATGCCTGGTCGCAGGTACCAGGTATGAAGCCAGCGGGGATCGATGGTACCATCGCGTTATTGCCAGATTCTGCTGGTGTGACAGCTCATGATTCAGACCCTTACGATGTCATCCAAGAAGGCATGCCTCTCAGAGTATTTTATGGTCAGAAAACCGTCACTAATTAGCTTGACAATTGCAATACATCAGCACATAATTCCATGCTAAGAAGTAGTATACGTTGCAACCGCCATTTTAAAGGTCTTTTTGGAGCCCTCAAAAACTGGCGGTCGCGTAGTGTTCTTCCGGCCAAAGAACAAACAATCAAGCAAAACTCATACAACTAAGTCCGCCTGATCAGTGGACAATAAGAAAGTGGATACTGCATGAGCAAAGCCCCTGTTATGAATGGCAAACCAAAGGTGCGCCAGTATTTTAGCGAGCACAAAGAACTTATTAACCTACCGAACTTGGTAGACCATCAGAACAAATCCTTCCAGTGGTTTGTAGATGAAGGCCTCGGTGAACTCTTAGCCGAAATCAGCCCGATTGATGACTATACTGGCACAAAATTGAGTATTCGTTTTAAAAAGTATCGCTTTGAGGATCCTAAGCTTTCTGAAGCTGAGGCCCGCGAAAATAACGTGAGTTACGACGCACCGCTGAAAGCAACCGTTGAATTGACAAACAAAATTACTGGTGAAGTCAAAGAGCAGGAAATTTACCTTGGTGACTATCCATGGATGACCACTCGTGGAACCTTCATCATTAACGGCGCCGAGCGCGTCGTCGTCAGTCAGCTCATCCGTTCGGCTGGTGTCTTCTTTACGGCAGATTCTCATGGTTCGACCAACTTATACGGTGCCAAACTCATCCCGGGCCGGGGTGCATGGCTTGAGTTCGAAACCAGCGCCAGCGGCGCGATTTTCGTGAAAATAGACCGCAAGCGTAAGCTTGCTGTCACCACTTTACTTCGTGCGCTTGGTCTTTCTGAGGCTCAGATGCGTGAAGGCTTGAAGCATGTCGATTCTGGTAAGACCAGCTATCTGACTGCTACCCTCGAAAAAGATCCAGCTCGTGGCGTCAATGAATCATTGATTGAAGTCTATCGCCGCTTGCGTCCAGGTGACCTTGCGACCGTCGATAACGCTCGTTCGTTAGTGGAGAACATGTTCTTTAACTACAAGCGTTTCGACTTTAGCCGCGTTGGTCGCTATAAGATCAACAAGCGCCTCGACCTCGATACTCCTAATACTTCCGAAAACCGCGTGATGCGTATCGAAGACCTTATGGCCATCGTTGCAGAAGTGATTCGTCTTAATAATACCCAAGATGCCGCCGATGATATCGACTCCCTAGCCAACCGCCGCGTCAAATTGGTCGGCGAACTTGTTCAGCGCCAGTTCCGTATCGGTCTACTGCGCATGGAACGTAATGCCAAAGATCGTATGTCAATGAGCGAAATCGAAACGGTCACGCCGGGTCAATTGATCAATGCCCGCCCAGTCGTCGCTGCAGTCCGCGAATTCTTTGCTAGCTCACAGCTCTCCCAGTTCATGGACCAGATTAACCCACTTTCAGAGCTCGCTCACAAGCGCCGCTTGAGCTCGATGGGGCCTGGTGGTTTGAGTCGCGAACGTGCTGGTTTTGAAGTCCGCGATGCTCATGCCACTCACTATGGTCGTATCTGCCCAGTTGAGACGCCAGAAGGTGCTAATATCGGCCTCGTGCTCAACATGGCAATGTACGCCCGTATTAATGACTACGGTTTCCTTGAAACTCCTTATCTGCGCGTCATAAACGCGGCGACAGCCAAAGATGCTGTCGGTCATATCGCCTCAGCCAACCTTGAAGATGCCGCTGGTAAAGTCATCGTTAAATCAGGTGACAAGATTACCGACGCCGACGCCAAGAAGCTTGCAGCGGTCAAAGAACGCGCGACTTGGCCAGTCAAAGCCAAAGTGAGCAGCGAAGTCTTTTATTTGGATGCAGCCGGCGAAGAACAGGCTGTTATTGCCAGTAGCGGTGAGGATATCGACGAAAACGGCTACTTCAAAAACGCTCGCGTCAGTGTTCGCAAGAACCTCGTTGCTGGAGAAGTTGATTCAAGTGAAGTGAACTTTATGGATGCTGCCAAGCGCCAGATTATCGGCTCATCGGCAGGTCTAATTCCATTCATCGAAAAGAACTACGTCTACCGCTCACTCATGGGTAGTAACCAGCAGCGCCAGGCTGTACCACTGATCGTGCCAGAAGCACCGATTGTCGGAACTGGACTCGAAGGCGAAGTAGCCCGTAACTCTGGTCAGATTATTATGGCTGAAGAAGACGGTGAAGTCGTTTCGGCTGACGCCCGTCGCGTCGTTGTTTCTTACAAAACCCGTAAAGTGACCTACGAGCCTATGCACTATGTTCGCTCTAATGAAGGCTCGAGCATCAATCAGAAAGTCGTCGTGAATGGTGGTGATAAGGTGAAGGCTGGTGATATCCTCGTTGAAGGTATGTCAGTCGCTGGTGGCGAACTTGCCCTCGGCAAGAACCTTCTCGTCGCATTCATGCCATGGAACGGCTATAACTTTGAAGATGCTATCGTCATCTCACGTAAGCTCGTTGAAGATGATACGTTGACCAGTGTTCACATCGTAGACTATATGACCGAAGTCCGTGAAACCAAGCTTGGACCTGAGATTGTCACATCTGATATTCCAAACGTTTCAGAAGAAGCACTCCGCCATCTTGATGAAGACGGTATTGTCCGCATCGGTGCCGAAGTCCATCCTGGCGACATCCTCGTTGGTAAGATTACCCCAAAGGGTGAGCAGGAACTGAGCTCAGAAGAGCGCCTGTTGCGCGCTATATTTGGTGAAAAAGCCAAAGAAGTCCGTGATACCTCACAGCGTATGAGCAATGGCAAGCATGGTAAAGTTGTCGGCGTCAAAGTCTTCAGCCGCGCCAATGGCCATGAACTCAAAGCTGGTGTGTTGATGCAGATTCAGGTCTTCGTGGCCCAGATGCGCAAAATCTCGGTCGGTGATAAGCTCGGTGGACGTCACGGAAACAAGGGTGTCATTGCCCGCATTCTACCGCAAGAAGACATGCCATTTACCGAAGACGGTTCACCGGTTGATATCGTCTTGAACCCGCTTGGTGTTCCAAGTCGTATGAACGTCGGACAGTTGTTCGAAACCCACCTGGGTATGGCTGCTCGTGCCCTCGGCATTAATGTTGCCAGCCCAAGCTTTAACGGTGTTCCTACCCAGAAGATCAAAGATTTGCTCGTTGAAGCTGGCCTACCAGACGACGGCAAACAGCAGTTGTACGATGGCCGCACCGGCGACGCTTACAAAGAGCGCACCACTGTTGGTAGTATGTACATGATCAAGCTGAACCACATGATTACTGATAAAATCCACGCCCGCTCAACTGGTCCATACACCATGGTTACCCAGCAGCCGCTCGGTGGTAAGGCTCAAAACGGTGGTCAGCGTTTTGGAGAAATGGAAGTCTGGGCGCTTGAAGCGTATGGCGCCAGCAATATGCTCCAAGAAATGCTTACGATTAAATCTGATGACGTCTACGGACGCTCCAAAGCTTATGAAGCCATCATTAAGGGTACCGACATCGTTGGTCCAAAGGTTCCAGAAAGCTTTAACGTGCTTGTGAAGGAACTCCAGGGTCTCGGTCTTAAGGTTGATCTTATGCAGCATAACGAAGGTACAGTTCTCGATGCCGAAGAAGTTCTCGCGAATAACATCAAAGAAGAAGCCGCTGCAACAATCGAAATTCCTGTCGAAAAAGTATCGGAAATCGACATGACTGAAGACGCTGCACTCGACGATTTTGAAGTCATTACACTAGACGGTGATGACGTACCTGTCACAGTCAGTATCGAAGCCAACGAATTTGTAGATATCGATTCCGAAACCGACACCGAAGAAAAGGAGGCCGCGTAATGAGAAAATATACATCCGGCATGAATATCTCCGACTTTGACGCCGTCCGCTTGGCAGTTGCCAGCCCGGATGACATCATGGAGTGGAGCCACGGCGAAGTTACCAAACCAGAAACCATCAACTACCGCACGCAGAAGCCTGAACGTGACGGTTTGTTCTGCGAAAGAATCTTCGGACCAGTCAAAGACATCAACCCGCACGACGCCAAATATAAGGGTGTCCGCAGCCGCGAAGCTGCCATCGACAAAAATGGCGAGCTCGTCACCAAGAGCATTGTGCGACGCGAACGTATGGGCCACATCACGTTAGCAACACCAGTTGCTCACATATGGTTCCTACGCGGGACGCCATCTGCTATCGGTTTACTCCTTGGCATGACGGTTAAGAGTCTCGAGCGAGTTGCTTACTTTGCCAGCTATATCGTTATTACTGTCGACGCTGAAGCCCGCGACAAAATGCTTGCCGACAAAGAAGCCGAGTTTACAGCTGGTAACGAAGCGATTAAGTCTCGTTACGAGAGCGAAGCCAAGCTCGAAGGTGCCAAAGTCAAAGAACTGGCTGCAGCTCAGACCAAAGAACTTGATGAATACGCCAAAGAGTGGGAACTCCTCAAGAGTCAGTTGGAAGCATTGCAGCAACAGGCCCTCGTAACCGAAACCGACTTCCGCAACATGCCAAGTGAAGTTCGCGCGCTTGCCAAGGTTGGCATGGGCGGTGCTGCATTGAAGAACCTGCTTGATCACATCAATCTTGATGAACTGATCGAAACTCTCCGCGTTGAGACTGACGAAGCCAAAGGACAGCGCAAAAAGAAGCTGATGAAGCGCCTCCGCCTTCTCGAAGGTATGCAGCGCGCCAACATCAAACCAAACAGCATGTGTGTTAGTGTGCTTCCTGTCATCCCTCCAGATCTTCGTCCAATGGTGCAGTTGACTGGTGGCCGCTTTGCGACCTCTGATCTGAACGATCTCTACCGCCGTGTCATTAACCGCAACAACCGGCTTAAGAAACTGATTGAGCTAAACGCTCCAGAAGTCATCCGCCGCAACGAGCAGCGTATGCTTCAAGAAGCTGTTGATGCTTTGATCGATAACAACTCCGCTCGCAGCGGCCGTGCTGTTGCCGCAACTGGCCAACGCCGCCGCTTGAAGTCATTGAGCGATATGCTTAAGGGTAAGCAGGGTCGTTTCCGTCAGAACTTGCTCGGTAAGCGCGTCGACTATTCTGGTCGTTCCGTTATTGTAGCTGGTCCTGAACTGAAGATCAGCCAATGTGGTCTGCCAAAGATGATGGCCCTCGAACTCTTTAAACCATTCGTAATCGGCTGGTTGATTGAGCGCGAGTTTGCTCACAACATCCGTAGTGCAACCCGTATGATCGAACTTGGTGAAACTGCCGTCTGGGACGCCGTTGATGAAGTCATCAAAGGCAAGTACGTGCTCCTTAACCGGGCACCGTCACTCCACCGTCTATCAATCCAGGCCTTCATGCCGGTGCTTATCGAAGGTAAAGCTATTCAATTGCACCCACTCGTCTGTAAGGGCTTCAACGCCGACTTTGATGGTGACCAGATGGCTGTCCACTTGCCACTTAGCGCTGCCTCACAAAAGGAAGCCCGCGAAATCATGGCTAGCAGCAAAAACTTGCTAAAGCCAGCCGATGGTTCGCCAATCCTTCACATCGAGCAGGACATCGTGCTTGGTTGTTTCTACTTGACCTACGACCGTCCAGGCCTTAAGGACCTCAAACCTCGTGCCATCAGCGACATCAGCGAAGCCATCATGGCTCGCGACAATGATGTCATGTCAATGCAGCACCCGATTACAGTCAATTACCGTGGCGAACGACGTGCAACGACGCTCGGCCGCCTGTTGTTCAACGAAATCCTGCCAGAAGACTTTACCTTCCAAAACGAGCCAATGACCAAGAAGAAGTTACAGGGTGTTATGGCGGCAATCTATCAGAAATATGGCCAGGAAAAAACTGCTGAAATCGCCGATGACCTCAAAGACCTCGGTTTTGAGTTTGCTACCAAATCCGGCCTTTCAATGGGTATGGATGACTTTAGCGAACTGATTGGACTCGATAAGCTCATGGATGCTGCTGAAGTGAAATCAGCTGAAATCAGCGACCAATTCAACCAAGGCTTCATCACCGAAGAAGAACGCTACCGATTGACCGTAGATAACTGGATGACGACAGACGCGACTGTCCAGACAACGCTTGCTGAGCAATTTGCCGGCGAAGACAGCTCGATGTCCATTGCGGTTATCTCAGGTGCTCGTGGTAACATCGGTCAGGTCAAAACTGCCGTCGGTATGCTTGGTGTCACCACTGATGCGACCGGTCGTGCGATTGAACTGCCAATTCGTTCGAACTATAAGAAGGGCCTGTCTCCTCTTGAATACTTTACGGCCACCCGTGGTGCTCGTAAGGGTATGATCGATACCGCTCTGAAGACCGCCGACTCCGGTTACTTGACCCGTCGTCTCGTTGATGTTGCACAGGATGTGTTCACGACTGACGAAGACGTCATTGACCGAGGCTTTGAAATGCGCCGTGCCGATGCAGCCGAAATTGGCGTATCTTACGGCAGCCGCCTCCGTGGTCGCTTTGCTGCAACGGACGTTAAGGGCTACATCAAGAAAGGTGAACTCTTTACGACTGAAATCGCTGATGCGATTGACGCTGAAGCCGCTATCGACAACGTCAAGATCATGAGTGTTCTAAGTGTCCAGGCCCTTCGTGGTATTCCACGCAAGAGTTACGGCCTTGACCCTGCCACTGGCCAGCTGGTTTCTAGCTACCATCCTGCAGGTGTGATTGCTGCTCAATCCATCGGTGAACCAGGTACTCAGCTCACACTAAAGACGTTCCACTCTGGTGGCGTCGCCGGTGATGACATTACCTCTGGTCTGCCTCGTGTTGAAGAGTTGTTCGAAGTTCGTACACCAAAGGGCCAAGCTTACCTTGCTGATATCAGTGGTACTGCCAACCTATGGGAAGAAGGTGATCACTATGTCGTTCAGATTACGGCAAAGGACAAAGAAAAGCTTGAACTGCCACTCGACGGTCGCTCACCGAAGATCAAGTCTGGTAGCGACGTTTCGATCGGCGATGTTGTCGCCGAAGCCGCTGAAGGCAAAAAGCCCCTCGTTACCCCAATGGCTGGTAAGGCCGAAATTGCCGGCAGTGTCATTATTGTCACGCCTGCCAAACAGAGTGTTTTGCGCTACGAAGTTCCTGGCTTTAAGCAGATGACTATCAAAGATGGCGACGAAGTCATTAGTGGTGGCCGCATGACGAATGGTTCAATCAACCTTCATGACTTGATGCGACTGTCTGGCGTCGAAGCCACCCAGCGCTACATCATGAACGAAATCCTTCGTATCTTTGCTGCACAGGGCCAAAATATTGCTGACAAACACCTCGAAATCATCGTTCACCAGATGTTCAGCCGTGTTATGGTTGAAGATCCAGGTGACAGTGAATTCGTCACTGGTGACGTCGTCAGCAAGCAGTCGGCCCTCATGAAGAACGAAGAGCTTAAGAAGGCCAAAAAAGAGATGATCCAGTACGAGCAGTTGCTACTTGGTATCACCAAGTCGTCACTTTCAACTGATTCATTCCTGAGTGCTGCCAGCTTCCAGGACACCACTCGTGTCTTGATTGCGGCTGCCACCAGTGGTAAAGTTGACCACCTTTATGGCCTAAAAGAAAATGTGATCTTGGGTCGCCGTATCCCTGTAGGGACTGGTGGTCAAGATGTCTTGGACGCCGAAGAAGCTGCTCGCGAGAAGCTCGCCAGCATCGAAGCCTAGGCAAAATGCTTAAAGTGTGCTAAAGTGAGTCTTAATAAGGTTCAAGGTTGCCGAGAAACGAGTGCTGTCGTCTCGGTGACCACCTACCACTCAGTACTATTACTTAATTTGCTATTGGAATTTTAATGCCAACAATCAATCAACTGGTTCGCAAGAGTCGTCAGACCGCCAAGGTCAAGAGCAAGTCTCCAGCCCTGCAGCGTGTTCAGAACAACTTGAAGACTCGTAGTTACGAGAAGTCAGCACCTTTCAAGCGCGGTGTTTGTATAAAAGTTACCACCAAGACACCAAAGAAGCCGAACTCAGCCCTTCGTAAGGTTGCCCGTGTGCGCCTCACAAATGGCTATGAAGTCTGGGCTTACATCGGTGGCGAAGGTCATAACCTCCAAGAACATGCTGTCGTTCTTATCAAAGGTGGTCGCGTGCCCGATCTTCCTGGTGTTCGTTATCACATCGTCCGTGGTTCACTCGACCTTCAAGGTGTTGCCAATCGCAAACAAGGCCGTAGCAAATACGGTGCCAAGAAGGAGTCCAAGTAATGCCACGAAAAACTACCAAGGCCTTAATCCGCCCAAAATTGCCTGATCGTAAATACAACAATGAAATGGTGCAGCGCCTGATTAATCGCGTTATGCAGGACGGCAAGAAGCAACTCGCTGAACGTCTCGTGTATGAAGGTATGGAAAAAGCTGCTAAGAAAGTCAAAAGCGAAGATCCACTCGACGTTTTCGATAAAGCGATCAAGAACATTACACCATTTATGGAAACTCGCTCCCGCCGTGTCGGTGGTGCAAATTACCAGATTCCGTTTGAAGTCAAAGGCCAGCGCCAAAAGCACCTCACCATTATGTGGTTTGTAGCAGCAGCCCGCGCCAAAAAAGGTATGGGCATGAGTGACCGCATCGCGGCCGAACTCGCCGACGCCTACAACCAGTCAGGTACCTCCTTTAAGAAGAAGGAAGATGTGCATAAGATGGCCGAGTCTAACCGCGCCTTCGCGCACTTTGCTAGATAAGCATGTCCGAAACTTTCATGTGTCCAGCAAGAGGGGTGGAATGCAAACCTGACTGCATCGGTCCAGTGAGAGTGACGACATATTTCGAAGAGTTAGTCGAAGCTGAATTCTTGCCTGATCCTACCAATGAAGGATTTCAACTCTATAAATCAGCATCAGAAGTAGTGTGTTCACGAGATATTTCAGATACATTAGTCATTGAACAAAATGACATTATCGTTGACGAAGCCGATGTGCTTGGACTCTACACTCAATCGAGAGAAGTGAATCGAAACGAACCAGTCCGAACAATATTCATTACTACAATCACAAACTAAAGAATAGGTAGCAGACATGGCAGCAGGCAAGAAAGTAACGCTCGATAAAGTCCGGAACATCGGCATCATTGCACATATCGATGCCGGTAAGACCACGACGACAGAACGTATTCTGTATTACACTGGTAAAACCCACAAAATTGGTGAAGTGCATGATGGCGAAGCTGTTATGGACTGGATGGAGCAAGAACAGGAGCGTGGTATCACAATTACCAGCGCTGCCACCACTGCCATATGGCCATTTAACGGTGAAGATTATCGTTTTAACATTATTGATACCCCAGGTCACGTCGACTTCACCGTAGAAGTAGAACGTTCTTTGCGCGTCCTCGACGGTGGTGTCACTGTATTTGACGGTGTTGCTGGAGTTGAGGCTCAAACGGAAACTGTCTGGCGCCAGGCCGACAAATACCGCGTCCCTCGAATCTGTTTTATTAACAAACTCGACCGCACCGGTGCCGATTTCTACATCGACCTCGACCGCATCGAGCATCGTTTGACTAAGAACGGTATCGCAATACAGTTGCCAATCGGCACTGAAGGCGGCTTTAACGGCATCATTGACCTCGTAAAGATGGTCGCTTATGTCTACAAGACTGAAGATGGCACTGAGTTCGACACAGTTGATATTCCTGCTGAATACGCTGATAAGGCTAAAGAATACCGCGCCAAGATGATTGATAAAATTGTCGAAGCCGATGACGATGCCATGATGAAGCACCTTGAAGGTGAAGAGCTTTCCGAGGAAGAAATCAACAATTGTATCCGTAAAGGCGTGATTGCCGTACAACTGCACCCGATTCTTTGTGGCTCGGCCCTAAAAAACAAGGGCGTTCAGATGCTTTTGGACGCTGTTGCAATGTATCTGCCAAGCCCAATCGATATTCCTGCACAGAAGGGAACTGACCCAAAGACTGGTGAACTTATCGAGCGACCTGCTGACGAAAACGAACCATTTAGTGGTCTGGCTTTCAAGATTGCCACCGACCCATTTGTTGGTAAGCTCTGTTTCTTCCGTTGTTACTCAGGCACGCTGGTCGCTGGTAGTTACGTCTATAACTCCAGCAAAGGCGAAAAAGAGCGCGTTGGGCGCATCGTTCGTATGCACGCCAACAGCCGTGAAGACGTTGAATCTGTTGGTGCAGGAGATATTGCTGCCATTGTTGGACTAAAGGGTACAACAACAGGTAACACACTGTGCGATCAGGCACACCCTGTACTACTGGAAAGCATTACTTTCCCAGATCCACCTGTTTCGATTGCTATCGAGCCGAAGACCAAAGCCGATCAAGAAAAAATGGGTGTTGCATTACAGCGTTTGGCTGAAGAAGACCCAACATTCCGTATTCGTGTTGATCACGAGACGGGTCAGACGATTATTTCTGGTATGGGCGAACTTCATCTCGAAATTCTGGTTGACCGTATGAAACGGGAATTCAGTGTCGAAGCGAATGTCGGCGCACCGCAAGTTGCCTACCGCGAAACTATCAAGAAATCTGATGTCGAAGTCCAAGGTAAGTTCATTCGCCAATCCGGTGGTCGTGGTCAGTACGGTGACGTCTGGCTCCGCTTGTCTCCAACCGAATCAGGTGAGGGCTTCGAGTTCGTTAACTCTATCAAGGGTGGTACGGTTCCAACCGAATACATCAAGCCTGTCCAAGAAGGTATTAAAGAAGCGATGGCGAATGGTGTTCTTGCTGGATACCCGCTTGTCGGCGTCAAAGCTGAGTTGTATTTTGGTTCATACCACGATGTTGACTCCAACGAAATGGCCTTCAAGATTGCCGGTTCAATGGCATTGCAAGAAGGTGCCAGAAAAGCTGGTCTCACGCTGCTCGAACCTGTCATGAAAGTCGAAGTCACGACTCCTGAGGATTTCATGGGTGACGTAATCGGCGACTTAAGCAGCCGCCGTGGCCGCGTCGAAGGCACCGAAGACCGTTTTGGTGTCAAAGTAGTCACTGCCTTTGTGCCGCTATCAGAGATGTTCGGGTATACAACCGATATCCGTAGCATGACGCAGGGACGCGCCAGCTCAACCATGGAGCTGAACGGCTACGAAGATGTGCCAAGCAACGTTGCTGAAGCCGTCATTGCCAAAAACGCCAAAAACTAATAGTTTAAAACTACTAAACGGCTCTCTCGGTCAATCAACCGTTTGGGTCGTTTTTTTTAGACTAATCTAAGAAAATGCTTTACTCACTGAAACATAGTGCTTATAATTACCCCTAAATGGAGGGTAACAAGTGAGAATCGTGCGCCTAAAGCTCGCTCTAGTGGCAACAGTCGTTGGGTTAGCAGCTTTGTCTCATGCCCCAGCTGCACTTGCCGCATGCGCAACCAATACAGCAAATCTCGGTCAAGTTACAGGTACTTTTACGATTGGAACAGATGGCACATATCGTGTCTGGAGCCGCATATCGGTCCCTGATACTACAAACAACTCCTATACTCTCGAAATTGATGGCACACAGTGCAATATTACTGTCGGCGATACGCTCACAAGCACCAACTCATGGCAGTGGGTTGATTACCGCGACGGAAATACTGCTACAAAGATCAACTTATCGCTTAGTGCCGGTACGCATACGTATACGATGTATGGACGTGAGCCTAATGTTAAGGTAGACCGTGTTGTCTTTGCAGCTGATCCAACTTGCGGTGGCAATGGTCCCGTTTTGACCGGTGACAATTGTTTGGCTGCCCCTCAGGATACAACACCGCCATCAGTACCAAATTTGACAAGTTCCGCCAAAACAACAACGACTGCTACCCTAAACTGGACTCAGAGCACCGATAATATAGCTGTAGCAAGCTATAAGATTTATCGTAACGGTGCAACAACTGCAATTAATACAATTAACTTTCCTACTACAACCTACCAGGATACGAATCTCACCGCTGCAACAAGCTATAATTACCAAGTGAGTGCAGTCGATACGGCCGGAAATGAATCTGCCAAGTCGACTCCTATAACTCTTGTTACGCCAGTCGGTACGCCTCCAGCCGATACAACACCACCTACTGTCCCCACCGTTTCGATTACAAGTAAGTCTGCAACAGGCGTTGTCATATCATGGACAACAAGCACCGATAACAGCGGTACGGTGGCGGGCTATAATGTCTACCGTAACGGTCCTAGTGGCACCGTTCTTCTCAACAGCCCCGGCGGCAGTACGCACAGCTTTAGCGATATAAGTGTTACGGCTAGCACTACTTACACATACCAGGTAAGTGCCTTTGACTCAGTACCAAATACTTCCCTTAAATCTGCAGCGATTTCCGTTACAACTGATGCAGCTACAAAACCTACTGTAGGTGAGTTAGATGGCATCCCACCGGTGAACTATAAAGACCTGACATTACTAGTTAATAACTATGGCAAGAGCTCGAGTGTTGGTGAGTTAGATGGCATCCCACCGGTGAACTATAAAGACCTGACATTACTAATAAACAATTACGGGAAGTAACGTATATGAAACTACTATCGACTCAATCCATCGTAAAACGCCTGTACATGCCGTGCATCATCGCTATAAGTGTCATTTTTCCACTTGTTTTGCCGGCAAGCGTCGCAGCGGCAGCCGACGGTACCATAAGCCTTGGTACGCCAAGCCCCTCATCTGTTGTGGGGCAAACTAACTTTACCGTTAAAGTTTCTGCGAATACCGGATCAACTGCGGGAGTATCTGCAGTAGGTGCACGGATTACATTTGACGCTACAAAAGTACAATATGTGAGTGATGATGCTGTAAACGCAGAAAAACTTACGGCAACACCTGACGATGGGGTCGGATCAGGCTATTTCCAGTTTTCTCGCTATACGACCACACCTATGTCTGCTGGACATGCTTTCACGGCAGTCACGCTTACTTTCAAAGCACTTACTAGTAGCGGCAGTTTGCCAATTGGCTTGGACCGGTCAAATTCTTATCTACAGTATGCGAGCGGTCCGTCTAGCACAGCAGATGCGCTTGGCTCAGTAAGCGGTACGATGGTATCCTTTCAGGCGGCACCAGCTCCTGCCACATGTCCTGCGGGTCAGACTGGTACGCCACCCAACTGTACAACTTCGTCCAAAACAACCACTTCAACCACAAATAACACTACAACTCCTACAAAGACAAACACTTCGGCGACCCCAACCAAGTCAACTACGACTGCCGCGCCAACTACATCCGCACCAACACCTACAACAACGCCAACAACAGGGGCAACAACACCAGAAGGTCAACCAATTCCGGCTTCTCAGGTTGCTAAAAAGAGTAACACGAAGCTCTATGCGATTGCCGGCGGTACGCTTGGTGTCGTCGTGCTTGCAGCGGCTGCTTTTATGCTGATGCGCCGTGGAAGCCTTGTTGGAGCTAGTAGTCATGTCATCCTGAATACTCCTCCTGCCGCACCTGTATCAACTGCACCAATAAACAAGATTCCTGCCGCAGAAACACAAGCACCTGGCGAAGTAGTGACGCCAAACGATCCAAATAGTCCACCAAACGGTCCAAGCCTCTAGTTCTTAAAACCAGCGTCTGTATCTTTACAAGCGCTGGTTTTTTCGTTACAATTACATAGTATCTCGCGTGAGGGCTTTTGCTCGTGTACATCATATATAGATGTGCTATTGAGCAATTATGGATCGCGAAACAAGTAAATTAATCATAAACCCTTATAAGGAGTCATTACAAAATGGCAGATTTCAAGCGCGACAAGCCACATGTTAACGTCGGTACTATGGGTCACGTCGACCATGGTAAGACGACACTCACTGCTGCAATAACGACTGTTTTATCAAAGCGCCTTCCAAGTGAAGTCAATAAGCCAGTCAACTACGATCAGATCGACAACGCTCCAGAAGAGAAAGCTCGTGGTATTACCATCGCGACTTCTCACCAGGAATATGAGTCAGAGAAGCGCCACTACGCGCACGTCGACATGCCTGGTCACGCTGACTACGTTAAGAACATGATTACTGGAGCTGCTCAAATTGACGGCGCAGTTCTTGTTGTATCAGCTGCTGATGGCCCGATGCCTCAAACTCGTGAGCACGTTTTATTGGCCCGCCAGGTCGGCGTTCCATCTATCCTTGTCTTTTTGAACAAGATGGACATGGCAGATGCTGAACTCGTCGAATTGGTCGAAATGGATATTCGTGAACTGCTTGCAAAAAACGGCTATGATGAAAATGCTCCTATCATCAAAGGTTCTGCATTGAAGGCACTCGAAGGTGATCCTGCCTACGAAGACGCTATCATGGAACTCGTCAAAGCGATGGATGATTTCATTCCAGAACCAAAGCGCGAACTCGATAAACCTTTCCTCATGCCTATTGAAGATGTCTTCTCAATCAAAGGTCGTGGCACCGTCGCGACTGGCCGTATTGAGCAGGGTATCATCAAGATTAACGAGGAAGTTGAAATCGTTGGAATTCGTGATACTCGCAAGGTTGTTGTGACCGGCGTTGAAATGTTCAAAAAGAACCTTGCCCAAGGTCAGGCCGGCGACAATGTTGGAATCCTGCTACGCGGTATCGAGCGCGACGACATCGAGCGTGGTCAGGTATTGGCCAAGCCAGGTACTGTGACGCCGCACACTGAATTTGAAGCTGAAGTGTATATCCTCAGCAAAGAAGAAGGTGGCCGTCACACGCCATTCTTCAAGGGATACAAGCCACAGTTTTACTTCCGTACGACGGACGTAACCGGCGAAGTTGAACTTCCAGCTGACAAGGAAATGGTCATGCCAGGTGACACGATTACCTTTAAGGTAAAACTGCTTGCCCCAATTGCCATGGACCAGGGTCTCCGCTTCGCTATCCGCGAAGGTGGCCGTACGGTTGGTGCCGGTGTCGTTACCAAAGTTACAAAGTAACTTAGGTTTCTATAGACCATTTGAGAGGCCTCAAAGGAGGCCTCTTTTAGTTACATGATGGTATTGCATTAATTTGCTATAATCATTATAATGTGTCTTTAATATGTCTAGCATTCTAGTAGAAACTACTTTTGATCCTGCTTGGCAAGCACAGCTTGCTGAATTTGAGCGTGCTGAGCTTCCAGAGCATCTGATTACTCAGGCACGAGAGGTAGGACTTCTGGCTATCCAGAATACGGAACAATACAACGAACTGCAAGCATCAACGATTCCTGGTACGAATGGGAATACGGTCAATATTCATGGACTCTCAGAGTCAGCACACATACTACAAGAACTAACAGTTACAAATGAAGCACCGAAAAAAGATATTCGTCTGCTCGGCCGTTTTGCAGAACCAATCCTAAAATTATATAGAACACCGAAGAAGATTCATATTGGCATGCGTGAAGCAGCTAGCTCGCCAGATTCTATGCAAAAATTATCTACCGTAGATTTGAACCTCTTAGCTGAGCAGCTTTTGAAACCTCTACATTCAAATAATATGAGTATACGATTAGAGACCAATGATACGGTGACAGCATTTGTTGAGTTATGCAGACGTATGAACGAACAACATAAAGGCTATTTCTTTAAACAGTCACTGACAGATTTAAGAATTACGAACGCACTAATGGCGACAACCGTTTCCGGGCTTCTATATGCCGATACAAGACCTGAAGGCCACGGCATGTCTTTCAAGGGACCGCAGCGTCAACTACAAATAGAGAAATTACGATCCTATACACCAGACAATGTGCATGATTTTGAGGTACTTCAAATGCTAGCAATGGCCGACATACTAAAATTCACCGATACACTACACCCAGACGTGCTTGCTGATTGGTCTTACTCTACTGATGCGAGTGTAGAGATAGACATGAGGACTATGCCCTAGACTCCAATCCAAAACGCACCAGTAACCTTTAGGACTTGAGCCGGTGTTTTGTAGCCCAGTCGTTTCCTTGGTCTAGTATTCAGTTGCTTAACGGCTACGTCAAGCATTTCCTGAGTGAGATGAGCGAAGCTCATCT
>JBBQVE010000008.1:0-66275 GCA_038211855.1 Saccharimonadales bacterium (SeqCode) | reverse complement strand
TCCCCGTCAATTCCTTTATGTTTTAAGCTTGCGCTCGTACTCCACAGGCGGGGTGCTTAACGCGTTAGCTTCGCAACTTCGAGGGTCGATACTCGAAACTGCTAGCACCCATAGTTTAGGGCGTGGACTACCGGGGTATCTAATCCCGTTTGCTCCCCACGCTTTCGTGCCTCAGTGTCAGTAATGGTCCAGTCACCTGCCTACGCCATCGGTGTTCCTCCAAATATCTACGGATTTCACTCCTACACTTGGAATTCCAGTGACCTCTACCATACTCAAGTCTGCCAGTTTAAATAATGTGTATACGGTTGAGCCGCACGATTTCACTATTCACTTAACAAACCACCTACGCAACTCTTTACGCCCAGTAATTCCGGATAACGCTCGGGTCCTACGTATGACCGCGGCTGCTGGCACGTAGTTAGCCGACCCTTATTCATTTGCTACTGTCATAATCGTCACAAATAAAAGCAGTTTACGACCCGAAAGCCTTCATCCTGCACGCGGCGTTGCTCCATCAGGCTTGCGCCCATTGTGGAAAATTCCCTACTGCTGCCTCCCGTAGGAGTCTGGGCCGTGTCTCAGTCCCAGTCTGGCTGATCATCCTCTCAGACCAGCTAAAGATCGTAGCCTTGGTGAGCTATTACCTCACCAACTAGCTAATCTTACGCAGGCCGTTCCCAAAGCGCCGTAGCTTTCGTCCGAAGACGGTATGTGGTATTAGCTACTCTTTCGAGCAGTTATCCCTCACTTTGGGGTACGTTCCTACGTGTTACTCAGCCGTCCGCCGCTCGTGTACTTTCACGCTTTGCACCTCTTATTCTCGAGTAAACGAGAGAGATACAAACTGTGAAAGCCTTACCGCTCGACTTGCATGTATTAGGCACGCCGCCAGCGTTTATCCTGAGCCAGGATCAAACTCTCCAAAAAAATAGTTTTTCAAAACTAAAAAAATAGAAATTAACGTTGACGTTGCATTACTCAATTTTTAACGTGCGTTTCTTACGTGACTCCCCTTTGGGAGCTAGAGACACTTTAACAAAGGCTCCGAAACGTTCCGCTTAGCATACACCACCCCAACCCCTTGTGTCAAGCATATTTTGATGTGAGAAGTGCAACAAATGCGCTACTGCTTATTTAGTTATGCTGACTTAATGTGGGTCAAAGAGTTTTAGATCAGGGATACTTTGGTAATCACTGGTGTTATGTGACCTTCTCGGCTCCATTTCGTCGAATACATCTTCTGGCGCTGTTATGCTTACTCCTATGAGTTTACTGTTGCTTCGACTTCCGCGCTTTCCTCTTCTTCCTCAGCCTCTGGCTCGACCGTGGAGTCAACCAGCGCAATCGAGACAACTGCATCTTTATCGTTCAAACGCATAATCCGGACACCTTGTGTGGCGCGGCCAAGCTCAGGAATCTTATCGAGGCCCAGGCGGATGGTCTGGCCCTCACGACTGATGATGATGACTTCGTTGAGTGTTTCTGTCAGCGTTGCGACACCGATCAGCTTGCCGGTCTTGGTGTTGACGACGGCCGAACGGATACCGACGCCGCCACGGGCGTGCGGCGTGAACTGAGCGATTTTGGTGCGTTTGCCGTAGCCTGATTCACTAATGACAAAGATACTGGAGTCATCTTGGACGACGTCCATACCAATGACTTCGTCGCCGGCGCGGAGGCGGATACCGCGGACACCGCGACTGACACGGCCCATGGCGCGGACATCACCTTCGCCAAAGCGAATAGCCTGGCCGAGCAATGTCGAGATGACGATTTCGTTTTTGCCAGTGGTGCGGTGGACCCAGCGCAGCTTGTCTCCTTCATCAAGGTTGATAGCGATGAGGCCGGTCTGGCGGACGTTCTGGTAGGCCTCGAGGGCGGTCTTTTTGACGACACCACGGGTGGTACACATAAACAGGAAGCCATCGATTGCTTTAGATGGCATCGTAATAATCGAGGTAACGACTTCTTCGGGCTGCAATTGCAGCAAGTTAACAACGGCGATACCTTTTGCGGTCAGCGAAGACGCCGGAATTTCGTAGGCTTTCAGGCGGAACACGCGGCCCTTATCGGTAAAGAATAAGATGTAATCATGCGTCGAAGCCATGACAAGGTGTTCAATGACATCCTCTTCGCGAGTCGTCATTCCACGGCGACCCTTGCCGCCACGGCCCTGCTTTTTATACTCTGATGTCAGACTGCGCTTGATGTAGTTAGCTGATGTCATCGTCACAACGATTTGTTCCTCTGGTATCAGTTCTTCTTCACTAAACTTGCCAAGTTCCTGCGGAACAATGCGCGTTTTGCGTTCGTCGCCATACTTGGTTTTGAGCTCGAGCATTTCTTCACGGATAATGGCAAGAATCTTCTTGGGGTCAGCCAAGATGCCTTCGAGTTCTGTGATGAGTTTGACCAGTTCGGCCAGTTCGTCTTCGATTTTCTTGCGCTCCAACCCAGCCAAGGTGCGCAGTTGCATCGCCAAAATAGCTTTGGCCTGAATTTCGGAGAGTTTGAACTTCTCCATCAACTTTATCTGGGCCTCATCGGTGGTTTCTGAAGAGCGGATGGTGGCAATCACTTCGTCGATGTGGTCGAGGGCGATTTTGAGCCCTTCCAGAATGTGGGCGCGTTCTTTGGCCTTACGCAGTTCGTATTCGGTACGACGGCGCACCACGACCTGACGGTGCTTGATATGCTCCTGCAAGATCTCTTGCAGGCCCAAGACGCGCGGTTGGATGCCATCAATAAGCGCCAGCATGTTGTAGTGGAAGGACTGCTGTAATGGCGTCAACTTGTAAAGTTGATTGAGTAACTTTTTAGGATACGCATCTTTTTTGAGGTCAATGACGATACGCACGTTCCCACGAGCAGACTCATCACGGATGTCGCTCAAACCAGCAATTTTCTTCTCTTTATAGAGATCGGCGATTTTCTCGATGAGCGAGGCCTTGTTTAAGCCGTAAGGAATTTCGGTGATAATAATCGCTTGGCGGTTATTTTTGTCACCATCAACGATTTCGGCGATGCCGCGCGTGACAATGCCACCACGACCGGTAGCATAGGCGTTACGGAGTGATTCTTGCCCATAAACAATGCCTCCAGTTGGGAAGTCTGGCCCTTTGACGTGCTTGAGCAGGTCGTCCAAAGTGGCTTCAGGGTTATCGATAAGTTCGACGGTGGCATCGATCAGTTCACTGAGGTTATGCGGCGGAATGTTGGTAGCCATACCAACGGCAATACCGAGCTGACCGTTCAGGAGTAGGTTCGGCAATTTAGCTGGCAAAACTGATGGCTCGGTCAGGCGGCCGTCGTAGTTCTCACGGAAATCAACAGTTTCTTTATCGATATCGACTAAAAGTTCGTCGGCAATCCGCGCCATTTTGGCCTCGGTATAACGCATGGCAGCTGGTGGATCGCCGTCCATACTACCAAAGTTACCCTGCCCATTGACGAGCATATAGCGCATGCTCCACGGCTGGGCCATACGCACCATAGCATCATAAATTGAGGCGTCGCCATGCGGGTGGTAGTCACCCATCACGGCACCAATCACATTGGCGCTCTTACGGTGTTTGCTGCTGGAACGCAGGCCGTCGCGGTTCATGGTGTACATGATGCGGCGATGCACTGGTTTCATACCATCCCTGACGTCAGGCAGGGCACGAGAGACAATAACGCTCATGCTATAACGCAAATAGCTATCTTCCATGACGTCTTCAACGGTGCGGTACTCGACCGTTTTGCTGTGCGTCTGTTCTGCGGCGTTGGCGTCAGGGTTAATGTCGATGCGCTGGCGGACTTTATCGTCCATGGCTTCAGTTTTAGGAGCCGGCGCCTGGGACTCTACTTGATCAGGCGTTGGTATCATGCCTGGGTTGGTTGATTCATCAAACGCCTGTTCCTCATTCTGTTCGTCATTCACTGTTGTATCTTCGTCCATACTAAACGTCCAGACCTTTCACGAATTTCGCGTTCACCTGAATGAAGTTCTTGCGTAGTTCAACATCGGTGCCCATCAGCTTATTAAAGATTGCATCAGCCTTCTCGGCATCCTGGATGTTCACTTTAATCAGCACGCGTTTTTCGGGATTCATCGTGGTTTCGAAGAGCTGTTCAGCATCCATTTCACCAAGTCCCTTATAGCGCTTTTGTTCGACGAAGCCGGCTTGTTTGTACTGCTCATCTTTGGCATCAACATTGGCACCGGCGGCCTTGCGGGCAGCGATGCACTCGTCCAAAATCTTGGTCAGTTCGTCATCACTATAGGCGTATTCGCTAGTCTTGCGGCCCGGTTTGACGAGTTCGAACAGCGGTGGCTTGGCAAGGTACAGGTATCCGCCCTCAACGACGGGCAGCATAAAGCGGAAGAAGAAAGTCAGCAACAGCGTCGAGATGTGCGAACCATCAACATCGGCATCGGTCATGATGATGATGCGGTGGTAGCGCAAGCCGGAAAGATCGAATTGTTCGTCGATGCCGACGCCCATGGCTTTGATCAAATTGACGATTTCATTGTTGGCTAACATTTTATCGAGACGGGCCCGTTCGACGTTGAGCACTTTTCCACGTAGCGGCAAAATGGCCTGCGTCTTGGAGTCACGGCCGCCCTTGGCAGAACCACCAGCTGAGTCACCCTCCACTAAATATAATTCAGAATCAGCGGGATTTTTGGAAGAACAGTCGGCTAATTTGCCCGGCATTGAGGCGCCTTCAAGAACGCCTTTGCGGATGATGTTATCGCGAGCAGCGCGAGCAGCCTTGCGGGCACGGGCTGCCAGCAAACTTTTGCCAACAATCTTGCGGGCAACGGCAGGATGTTCCTCAAGATAATAGCCAAACCACTCAGTCATGACGGTTTCGACATACCCACGCATTTCGGGGTTACCAAGTTTGTTCTTGGTCTGGCCTTCGAACTGCGGATCGGGCATTTTTACCAAAATAACGGCTGTCAGACCCTCACGCGTGTCTTCACCAGATAGGTTTTCTTCTTTTTCTTTTAGGAGGCCAGTTTTGCGAGCATATTCATTTATAACGCGCGTCAAAGCCGAGCGGAAGCCGGTCAGGTGCGTCCCACCATCTGGGGTCAAGACGTTATTGGCAAACGGCTTGACGTTTTCGGTGAAAGCCTCGGTGTACTGCATAGCGACTTCGACTTGGCTGTCAGCTACCATCTTATCGACGTAAAAAACGTCATCATCAACGACTTCTTTGCCAAAGTTGAGGTGCTTTACGTAGCTTTGTATACCGCCCTCAAAATAAAAACCGTATCTTTCACCAGTTCGTTCGTCAGAAACAAATGTTTTGACACCTTTTGTGAGATAAGCTTGGTGTCGCAGATAGTCAACCACCCACTGATACTCCATCTCAATCGTTTCTTTGAAGATTTCTGGATCAGGATAAAACGTGATCGTTGTCCCGTGGTCATCAGCTGGGCCAACTTTCTTAATAGAAGACAGGGGCTTGCCCTGGGCAAACTCGATCATGTAGGCGCCGCCATCACGATGGACTTCGGCCACCAGCTTGGTCGACAGCGCGTTGACCACGCTCGAACCAACACCGTGGAGACCACTGGAAACTTTATAGCCGCCACCGCCAAACTTACCACCAGCATGTAGCACCGTCAAAACTGTCTCAAGAGCGCTGATACCCGTTTTCGCCATTTTATCGACTGGAATGCCGCGGCCATCATCACGGACGCGCACCCCGCCATCGGCCAACATCGTGACCTCGACCAAGCTGGCATGGCCGGCAATGGCTTCATCGATTGAGTTGTCGGCGATTTCTTTTATAAGATGGTGGAGACCCTCACGGCCCGTGCCACCAATATACATACCCGGTCGTTTGCGGACTGGATCGAGGCCCTCGAGTACCTGAATAGACTCACTGCCGTAGGTGGATTGTTTTTCTTTTGCCACTAGTCGTTTACCCCTCGTTTTTTTGGACAGAGAAACAGAATATGCACGATTTTCTCTGCCACCTTTATACCTCTTAATTATACCTTAGGTTGCGATATTCATCAACGCTGTTGCGAGAATAAGCAAAAGCGTGGTTAAATAACCATAAGTACAGTTAAGTAGTCTAAACGTATCGAGGGGGAAAATGAACTTCAGAAAACTCATATCCAACCTGCCCTTCAACCCTAGTTTGATCGGTCAGGTGTCTTTTTATGCCAAACGCGCCAAACAGGAGTCAACCCTACGTCGCTTGGGCTTTGCCTTTGTTGCTTTTGCGATGGTGATCCAGATGATCGCTGTGATTGCGCCACCTCAGCCAACCCTCGCTTCTTCGGATCGCAACATTATTCAAGGCAGTTTTGCAGCGAGCCGTGAAGGCGTCTTAGCAAAATACGATGAAAGCCCCTTTGTACAGTCTGTCTACACGCACTTTGGCATCAGCCGTGACGATATTGCTACCAAGATGCAGATGACGAATGTCGATAAAGCCCAGGATGCCCGCGACGGTAAACGCCATCTGTTAACGGCTGGACGTGGTGCTAATAACAGCGCTGGAGAAACCAGCGTCATGATTACCAGCAGCGAATATAACGCACCTATCTTCCAGCACGACTTTACCTCAACTTTCCCAGGGCTCAACCTTGTACCGGTACTGTTTTGTCCACGCGAAACATGCGGCAAGATCAAAATGATCATTCTGGCTTGTGGGAACCCGGTCATTGATCTTAACGAACCAACACCGACGCCAGCCCCTCAACCATCGGGCTTTGTTGATGGATCTGACTGTAACATCATCTACGGTTGGGCCTACAACAATGGCAACCAACGCTTTGTGCATATTTATGTTGATAAGCCGGCCTTCTCCGGTGCGGTCGCTAATAAAGATTATTTCGAAGTGCAGGCCAATCAGACACGACCAGACGTCCAAGCTTCTCTCGGAATTCCTGCGGAGGTGGGGTATGTTTGGAACGGCGGGCCACTCCGAGATGATGGCCACGCCCATCAGGTATGGGTCTATGTGACCGACCGTGGCAGCAACTATGCCCTGCTCACAGGCGGCAGTGGCCGCTCAGTTAACTTTAACTGTCCAAAACCTGTTGTCACCCCAACGCCAACCCCAGCACCTACGCCAGCTCCAACCCCAACACCCGCTCCAACGCCACTATGTACGGTTGCCGGCAAAACCAATCTGCCCGCAACGAGTGGTGATTGCAAAGAACCAATCGCCTCTTGCGACCTTTTACAAACTTCCAGTGACACCTATCAGGTTAAAACTGTGGTGCATTTCACGGCCAGAGCCACCGGCCAATATGGCGCCACAATAAATAGTTACAATATGGACTTTGGCGATAACAATGGTAAGCTCACTAACTTCAAGACGACCGATGACATCACGCACACCTACGCAAAAGACGGCAGCTATACGACCATCCTTTACGCCGAGACTTCTCTTGGTCAGAAGACTGCCACTGCCTGTCAGAAAGCTATCAAGATTACTCCTGAGCCCGTGCCTTGTACCTCTGATAAAACGATCTTTCTGGATAACCCAAAATGTAAGCCGTGTCTCGAGAACCCACTCGTGCAATCAGATGATAAGTCGTGCGTTGCCAAAATCGTGAAGCAAAAGAAAGTCGCGAATCCAACCCAAAAAGATACGAACTTTGACGGCAAGACCGCTAAAGCCGGTGATACGCTCGAATACACCCTTATCACGACAAATGTTTCGAACAAATTGACCCAGAAAGACTTTGTCGTTGATGAATCTATCATTGATATTCTTGATTATTCCGATGTAGTTGACCTTCATGGGGGTAAGATCAACGAGCAGACAAAGGTCGTTTCGTGGCCAGCGGCTACTATCAAAGCTGGCGAGACAATTGAAAATCACATCACAGTCAAGGTCAAAGATGTCATCCCCGGTACGCCTGTGTCATCTTCTGACGCCGGTACGTACGATTTAAAGATGGTAAACGTCTATGGGACAACTGTCACCGTTAACTTGCCTTGTGGCGGCTCTAAATGTATCGAAACCGTCACGACTGCCCTGCCGAACACCGGTCCTGGCACCAGTGTGGTCTTCGGCTTTGCCGTCACCATGATTGTCGGCTACTTCTTTGCCCGCAGTCGCCTGCTGGCCCGCGAACTTGAACTAATTAAAGTCGAATACGCACCAACAGGAGGCATCGCATGAGCGAAGTACATGGACACGCACCAAAGCACGAAAAACTAGCACCCGTTGAGGGCACTACTGAAGCCGCCCGCGAGCATCTGAACGCTCTCAAGCGGCGCGCTGAGGCTGATACCGAGACCCACGATGAGGAAGTGCTGGAATCAATCAAAGCCGATGTCGACACCAAAGCCATCAGCAAAGAGGACTACAGCAAGGGCGAAGCCGCCGGCGAGAACACCCCTGCCGCAACCTACATCAGTAGCGAACTCAAGCAGATGGGCTTCAGACGCTCACTCAACAACGCTCGACGTCAGATGAGCGCACCTGCTAAAACATTGAGTAAAGTCATCCACCAACCAGTTGTTGAGAAGATGAGCGAAGCTGCTGCGCCAACCGTCGCTCGCCCATCGGGTGTTCTCGGTGGTGGCATTGCAGCACTGCTTGGTAGTTCAATTTTGCTATACGTCAGTAAGCACAGCGGCTTCCGCTATAACTATCTGGTATTCATTTTGTTATTCGTCGGTGGTTTCGTCGGTGGCATGGCTGTCGAACTCGTTGTTCGTGCCCTCATACGCAATAAACATTCTGCATAAGATGAGCGCGGCTGCGCCCGAAAAACGGCTTACCAACGTACAATAAACACCTTCGAACGATCAGTGATATTTTTGCTGCTTATCCTAAGTTTCCGTCCCACGCACAAAAAATAGTATCTACTCGTTATTGAACTTGCCGTCTTGGTCGATTTTGATCTCGGTGTGTTCATTGGGTTTATTGTCGCCTGATTGGCGAAGCAGGAGCACGCCTTCATCGGGTGAAGTAAGCTTCGGCGCCAAAGGCTCTTGATACGGGTGATCGACAATGTCATCGACAGTAAGGTCTGGTGCCGGAATAGAGGTCGTAGTGCCTTGTGTCGGCTGCGTCGAAGAACTGACTGCCTGTGGCATTGGTGGCGTGGCGGCGGCAACGGCGGCGGCTGGCGGCACATAAGGCTCTAAGACGGGCAAATCATCGGCAGCAGGCATCTGAACCGCTTGTGCTTGTGGAGCTGGCTGAAGAGGCCGTGGGGCCGCGACAGGGGCTGCTACGATCGGGGCTGGTGCTCCGGCGGGCGTGGCTGGCTGCTTGAACGGTGAGCTTGGCGCCTTGAAGCTGTTCGTCTGCTTTTTATTCAACCAATCATCCAAGAAGTTGGCAGGTTGCTTTGGCGCTGGTGGCGCAGCAGCTGACGGCATACTGCCGGCACGTGGCGGTTGCGTGGGGCCGGCAGCAGGATTATCATCCTTGGTTGCCAAACGTTCAAAAATCTCACTTTCGACAACTGACTTTGGACGGCCATACTTAGCGGCAGAAAGCTGTTTGAGCGCATCGCCCAAGCCCTTGTTCGGCGTCCCAAGTGGCGGCAAGCCAGTCATGCTGAACGGCTGAGTTGGGACGCCGCCAATCAACGTACGGACAACAGCATTATAGTTAGGCACACGAAGCAGGTCGTCACCATCAAACAGTGGCTGGAAGTATTTGGTCAAAGAATCAACATCGTTCTGACCGATACGGAAGGCCACAATCGTACCCATGTTTCCAAAGACTGCATCGCGGATTTCTTCGCTCAACTGGGTCGTAAACTGGTTGGCCACAATCAAGTTGAGGTGATACTTTCTGGCTTCGGACATGATGGTCGCGAAGCTGTCAGTACTAAAGTTCTGAAACTCATCAACGTACAGACAGAAGTCGACACGTTCGCTTTCCGGAATACTGGCGCGACTCATGGCAGCCGCCTGGAATTTCATGACGAAGATCATACCAAGCAGCTTGCTGTTTAGTTCGCCGGTACGGCCCTTAGAAAGGTTCACCAGCAGGATTTTCTTCTGATCCATGATTTCACGCAGGTCAAATGAGCTTTTGGTCTGGCCAATGATATTGCGCATCATTTCGTTACTCAAGAAGGCACCAAACTTACTGACGAACCACCCTAACACTTCACTTTTGTGATAATCGCTGGTGGAGGCCATTTCTTTGTTCCAAAAATCCTGCACGGTCTGGTCGGTGACGAATTCCAGCTTCTGTTTTGCATATTTGGCGTCGGTAAAGACCTTTGGAATATCGATAAATGTGGCGCCTTCTGGATCAGCCATGATGGTGAGCGCGGCATTACGGAACCAGTGCTCGTAGCGTGGCCCAATAATACCTTGGTGCTGCGGGTCATAAAGTTTATACAGCATGTTGATGGCTTCCTGAATCAGGAAGTCTTTTTGTTCAGGGGAGTGGAACTCAAACAGATTAAGGCCGATCGGATAGTCCATATCTGCCGGGCAGAAATAGATTACGTCCTCGGTGCGTTCCTTTGGCACCATACTGAGTAGTTTTTCAGCCGTGTCGCCGTGCGGATCAATAAAGGCAAAGCCTTCGCCAGCCAGCATATCCTGCAGCGCTAAGTTCTCAAGAAAGGTCGATTTACCAGTACCAGTCTGCCCCACCACGTACATGTGACGAGCACGATCATTCTGTGCCAAACGGATGGCCTTCTTGGCGCCACGGAAAACGTTGTAGCCGAGCAGTAAGCCTTCGTCAGGGACGTTGCGCGGTCCATCGACTTGCTTGGAAGCTTGGCGTTCGAGCTGGCTGGTTGGCACACCACTCTGATCCGGAAAGTGGAACAGCGTCGCAAGTTCGACGGCGTTCAAAATCGTTTTAGTCTGCTCTGGCGGGAAGAAACGCATGATGTAAGCTGTCACAAAAGAATCAATATCTTTGGCGCTGGTGTACTTGAAGCCGTTACTGCCAGGGGCGTCAAACAAAGCAAAAGTAGCGACGATGTTACTCAAAACTGCCTGGGCACGCTGACTGATATTAGAAGACGCCACGACGCGGATCAGCACCTCATACCCTGGATACTTGGTCTTCTCCTCGATCGAATCAACCATTGATTGATCGACGCCAGAAAGCGAATGCTCGTCACCCTTCCCTTTGTCTTCTGGAGGTTTGGAGATAGCATAGATAATCTGGCGCAAGTAGCCGCCAAAGGCCGAGGCGCCCTTCTTTTTATCTTTGCCTTTGCGCTTCTTCATGGCAACCGAAAGCGCGTGTTTGCGCCACGAGGCATCGGCCGGACGCATCAGAATCTGGATGCCAGCGCCGTCCTCTTTTTCGAGTGTTGAGAGGGCGTTCAGAATCGATTGCATGGTGTCACGCTTGATCACTTGGTAGGTGGCAATTGGGTACGCAAAGTTCTCTTTCAGAACCAGCTCGCCGCCAATCGTCGCCGTTATCTTTCCGACCGGACTAAAAATGTTATGCTCAGCGACTTCTTCAAGTCGTGCGGTTGGGTATGCACTCACCACAGCCTGCGTCACAACATCAACTAAAGCGACTGGTACAGCGGCATAAAAGTGGACGAAGCCTTTGGCACCGACGATTTCAAAAGCGAAGTGTCGTTGGCCATAAAACTTAGTCTTAAAGCCCTTCTGCACGGTGCTAGCGATAATGTTATACAGCACCTGCGCTTTACTGATTGTTTCGTCCATAACGTCACGAGCGTCGCGCTGGCCGATTTCGGTGTCATCACTCTGCGGTGGCAAGTGAATAAGCAGCGGCACCATCTTGAGGCCGCGCTCAAAGTTCTTCTGCTCGCGCCACAGTTTGCGCACGTGGAGGAACGCAATGAACCCCCCGATACAAAGTACGAGGACGATAACCATAAGTATGATGAGTAACGTGGGCATAGTCTTATTTTACACCTTAGAGCTGCGCTCTTTTCCGGCCTTATTCACTTGCGAGCTTAATATCTTTATTGTACCTTTTTTTGATGTAATCGGCCTTCACCTTATTGATTTCATTGTTCTGCGTATAGGGGTCGCCGTGTGTCTGCGCTACGATTTGCTTGGCTTTCTCTACCCACGTTTTTTCAATAAGATCGGCATCCTCAGCTGTGAGTCCAGCAGCGTGACCAGAGATAGTGTGCGTCGATGGCGTCGTACTGCCGAGCACCGTGAGCGGATCGGGTGCGGCAGTCATTGCAGCCGTTGCCGTGCCAGCCGGATCGCCGGCCCCTGGCGCACTGTGTTGTTCCGGTGCTGCCCCATGCTCCGGCGAGCCAGTCCCCATCTCTGGTGTAGCCCCACCTGACGGGTGCGGCAGTTCAAAATTTTCTGACTTCGTTTCCTGCGGTTCCATAGTCATAAGTATAAAGTAACTGCTTAAAAGTAGAAAGACTTGTCGCTTTTTTGCATCATCCTTTATCTCCCATACGCGACAAATAAAACATGCCGAATAATGCCAGTGCTAGCAATAACGCAAAATCACGGAAGGTCAGCTGCCCGACCGAGAGTAAGACAGCAAGCACCGATAAGATGATCGTCAGGACAGTAACGAGGCTGCGGGCAGCTTTTGGCTGGATAGGTACCTTATCCGCAGACAGCGACAAGATGCTGTGAACGGCAATAATAAAAGCGGCTCCAGGTACGACTATAAGGATAAGTGGCAAACGATACGGTGAAGTTGTCAGGATGAACACCAAGAAGACCAACAGACTGATAACAAAGATGGTGAGACGTTTTCTATTCATAACTCTTATCATATCTTCTCACAAAAATAAAAATTGTGCCCATACCCTAGGCACAATTTCTACAAAGGAGATTCTAGGAACCAGGGGAAGCAAATCCGCCGCTATAAATTAACTATTAGGCAGTTGCTTCCCGCTGGTGTGACTGACCGCTCTTCGGGGCTTTAAGGCCGAGAAGAACGATATATTTATTGTTTTTATGTTTTTTCCTGACTCCACTATTATTAGCATACATATTTAAAAATAGCAATACTTATTTATGCAAATTTACGTTGTAATAAATAGCATACCAACACTGTATTAAGGAGTTACAGATCTATAATTTAATAATATATAAAGTTGCTTTTTTAACATCAGTAACTATATGTGAAGTACCCCTATTTCGCTTAAAAACTGCATACATATAGTAAGCATGCTGCTTGTTGCCCTACTTACTGCAAACGGGTATCGCAAAGCCCCCTCCTGGAGACTTGGCTCGTCGCAAGCAGCAGCAAGGCTCGCCACTATTGGAGCGATTTTATGATTTCTCCTAAGGAGGCCTCAGCTGTTGCGTTGCAACAATCATGACCGCTGTGTGCGGTTTTTCTGTACATTCATGGAAGAATCATTGGAAACGCTTGCAGTGAGTGCCGCGGTCGCTGGAAGTGGGTGTGATGGTGGCCAATGCGTGCCTATCAATACAAAGTAGTTCAAGTTTTATGGCTCGTCTGCAGTTTTTGACAAACAAAAAATACTTTTTTTGGAGGAATTTTTCACCAGCCGTATCGTACCAATTCAGGTTTTTCTAATGTTTTATCAGATAGGATCTTGCAGTATGTAAAACGTTCGATGTAGAAAAGTTGCCTGGTGGGTAGAAAATCTTAAAAATTGTTGTTGACTTCAGCGCTAATGCTTTGTAGGATATGCATAGCACTTGAATAAAAAAAGTGCTCAAAAATAAAAACGCATCTGTAACAACGGCTTCTCGCAAGCCGTTGTTCCATTCAAACAAATGGTCGGGTGCGTCAGGCAAAAACCTAAAATACAAGACAAAAAAACTACAAAAGTAAGGGGCTCCATCTAATAAAAAGGCTGGGGCCTTTTACTTTCCCTGTAATTTTTCTCACTCCTTGAAACGCTTGTGCTTGCAGTAGCCAAAGTCCATGTGTAATGATGCGATCACCTACTGCAAAAGGCGGTATGTTCTACACAATCAAATCTAATTTAGGGAGTACTCATATGAGTCTTAGTAAGCGCCCAAAAATCAAATTAATCGTGCCCTGCTGCTGGCCCTTCTTTCCTGAAGGCTGGGCAACGGCATGAGCTCTAAGACACACTCTGTGCAGATTGTCGGTGGCGAAGGGCTGCTAATCGACATAGAATGTCACATAACGAACGGGTTACCGAACGTCACCGTTGTCGGTATGACCAACAAATCCGTCGACGAATCAAGAGAACGTCTGCGGGCGGCGTTTAGTAGCTCTGATCTGCAATTTCCAAAAAAGCGCGTGACAATCAACCTAGCACCGGCTGATCTACAGAAACTTGGCAGTAGTTTCGACGTGGCGATTGCCGCTGCTCTTCTGAAGGCAACTAAAGCCATTACTTGTCCTGCCGAAACAGCGTTTTTTGGTGAACTTGGCCTTGATGGTACTGTGCATCCAATCCGCGGCATCGTTGGCAAACTATTGGCTGCCCGTAAAGCTGGCATGACAGTAATGGTCGTCCCGGAAGGAAACTTGTCGCAGTCCCGACTTGTGCCAAAACTCACCGTGTTACCAATTACTTCGCTCAAGCAACTTTACCTGCATTTTACGGGCGCAGATCCACTAGATCTCATCGAAACTGATGCCGGCTGGTATGAAGCGCCGGCCCAACAAGAGCGGGTTGAAGTCGACATTGCCGAGGTCGTCGGCCAAGAGCGAGCCAAACGAGCGATATTGATTGCTGCAGCAGGTGGACATAATATCTTGTTTAGCGGGCCGCCGGGCATGGGCAAGAGCATGTTGGCGCGCACACTGCCCGGACTACTGCCAGGCCTCTCTCGTGAGGAGGCCCTACAAATCACCCATTTGCACAGTCTCGGTACCAAAGAACCACTTGGTGTTATCTACAAACGGCCTTTTCGGTCACCCCATCACAGTGCCAGTGACATGGCGATTATTGGCGGCGGCGGCAATCCAAAGCCGGGCGAAATTACCATGGCCAATGGCGGCGTGTTGTTTTTGGACGAGCTACCGGAGTTTCGCCGTTCTACGATTGAAGCACTCCGTCAGCCGCTCGAAGATGGCATCATCAGCGTCGCCCGCGCCCGAGAAACAGTGGAATTCCCTGCCAAGTTCATGCTGGTCGCAACTCGCAACCCATGTCCCTGTGGTTACCTGGGTAGCTCACATGAATGCACCTGCACGGCTGCACAAATCCAGCACTACAACAAAAAGATTTCAGGCCCAATCCAAGACCGTATCGATATTCATCTGACGGTCGATGCGGTCGAACATGACGGTTTACTCAAAAACAACACAGCTCAGACTGACAGTACTCGTTTGCGTTCGGTCGTGGAACGCGTACGAGCCGCTCAGGCCGTCCGCTACAAAAATAATGAGACATTGAATGCTTCAGCTTCTACGCGCCAAATCAAAGCATTAGCGCAGCTCGAGACAACCGCCGAAGCCCTACTGAACACCGCCGCCGCTAAATTACAGCTGTCGGCACGCGTCTATCTCAAAACCATCAAAATCGCTCGTACGATTGCCGACTTAGAACAAAGCAAAGTCATCACCACCGCCCATATCGGCGAAGCTTTGCAATATCGACCAAAAAGCCTGTTACTATAACTGTAATGAAGCGTCGCACGGTAGCCAGAATAATTCCACCTTTCCTCCTCGGGGCGCAACTTATGTGGCTCGTCATTCTCAACGACTGGACGCGTATCAACCCATTGACTTCGCCATCTAACGACCAACTACGTGCTAATCATGCAACGAACGTTACCTCTGCTGTCTGGGGAGTAATTTTGTTATTTCTCCTTGCGCGTTATCTGAGGAGCAAAAAAGAACGACTGGGCTGGAGTATTGCTGGCGCAGTTGGTCTTCTGGTCTTGACTCTCATTCTCACTGTCGTCCTAATTTACTTTATGACCCTGGCGTCGCTCAACGCGTCACCTTGGTACTTTTAAACAATGTGCTCTGCCCCCTTGTCATTCGGTGGTCAATCTGTTAAAATCATGAGGAATAAAAAGTAAGCGCCGTGGGAGTCATTGACCATTAACAAATTCACTCGTATCAACGAGTCAATCCGTGCCCAGCAAATCCGTGTGATCGGTGAAGACGGATCGCAATTAGGGGTGCTTAGCCGCGAGGAAGCTTTATCAGCCGCCCGTGCCGCCGAGCTCGACTTAGTCGAAATTTCCCCTGACGCGAGTCCGCCAGTCGCCAAGATCATCGATTGGGGCAAGTACAACTACCAGAAGACCAAGCAGCTGCAGAAGAACAAACGCAGTGCCAAAACTTTTGATGTGAAGCAAATGCGGTTCGGCTTGAAGATTAGCGACAACGACCTTGAGGTCAAGCGAAGAAAGATTACTGAATTTCTCGATGCTGGCCACAAAGTAAAGATAATGGTTGTCTACCGTGGACGCGAACTGGCTCACAAAGAAATTGGGTTTAAGCTCGCCGACCGTATCATCGAAAGTTTCGGAGATACCATCGGCGTCGACCAACAACCACAATTCGCCGGCAAACAATTAGGATTCGTCATAAGGAGTACCAACAATGCCAAAACTAAAAACGCATAGCGGCACCAAAGACCGCATTCGTATCACCAAGAACGGTAAAGTCATGCGCCGTAACGCTTCAGGCAATCATTTGCTGGAGCACAAAAGCAAGAGCCGCAAGCGAACGTTTGCCGGCCTGTCGACCATCACCGGAAAGACAGCGAAGAATATGAAACTACGCTTAGGAGCCAAATAATGAGAGTCAAGAGAGGTGTCACCAGCCGCGCCCGCCACAATAAGATCCGCAAAGGCACCAAAGGCTTTACCCACAGTAACCGTGTCAGTATTAAGCGTGGTCGCCAGAGTCTTATTAAGGCTCTTGAGAATGCCCACCGCGACCGCCGTGAGCGCAAGCGAACGTTCCGCCAATTGTGGAACGCCCGTATCAATGCCGCAGCCCGCATCCATGGTGTTACTTATAGTGCCTTAATCAAAGGCCTGAAAGACGCCAAGATCGACCTCGACCGTAAGGTTTTGGCTGAACTTGCCGTCAATGAACCGGCTGCTTTTGAAGCCGTCCTCAAAGCTGCAACTAAATAAAGAGATTTTTGTGAACTAAAAAACCTCCTTTGTAGGAGGTTTTTTAGTGTCTGTCACGCTATAAGCCGGGTTTTGTCAGCCGGCTTTTACACCGGTCGGCTTATCATCTATCTAGCCCTCGGATTGCTCCGAGGATCGAGCGGATCTTATGATCTGCCAACGGCGGGGACCTATTGTTGACATATCTCCTTGCAGCAGACAGGGTTTACCGTATCATGCAGTCACCTGCACAACATGTGGGCTCTTACCCCACTCTTTTCACCATCGCTCTTACTTCTTTGCAGAAGCAGTGGGCAGTGTCGTTTCTGTGGCACTTTCCATAGGATTGCTCCCGGTTGCCGTTAGCAACTGTCTTCCCCTATGCGGCCCGGACTTTCCTCGTACCTTGCGGCACGCGATAAGCCACGTGGCAGACCTTTACAGTATACCCTAATTCTCTGCTTTGATGGCGTCGAGGGCTTTGTTAACTTCGGCATCAGCGAGACGATTCAGTTCACGAGGTACATGGGTAAATTGCACAGACTTGAACTGTTCAGCATTTTTTTTAATGGCGTCATGAATTGGCCAGAGTTCCCTATTACTAACTTTAAAAATGCCTTTCATCTGGTTTACGACGAGTAGCGAATCCATATACACATGCACTACTTTGGCGTGATCTTTATGGCAGAGTTCTAGACCGCCTTTGAGGGCGTGATATTCGGCTTGGTTGTTGGTGGTGATACCTAAGAATTTACTACTGGCTCGCAGCACCACATCGTTCATATCGAGGATGATAAAGCCACCGGCTGAAGGCCCAGGATTGCCACGCGAACCGCCATCAGCGTAGAGTTTTACTTCGTCTGGAAGCTGACCTGCGTCCTGCCCTTCATTCAAAAACGCTAACGGCTTTTGGTAAGGTTCAAACGTAAAACGGATGATTTTCAGGGGCGTTTGGAGTTCGATTGGCTGCTTGTATAGATCGCGCATGGTCTGCAAGAAGTCTTCTAAATTTGAATACGTTTCGGTACCCGCCCAGTCACCGGCATAAATATCTTGCACGAGTTTTTCGAGGACTTCCGTGACGCGTATCGTACCGATTTTCTGCCATGATGCCGGATTATCGCTTTCGACCTTATCAATGATTTCGAGGGAGTCACCTACACGAATGTTCTTGTCATCAAAGAATCGAAAAGTTGCCGACTTACGCCCCGACCGAATATCTAAGGCCTGCTGATGCTCAAATTTTAATTGTTTGTATTGTTCCACAGCTCTAGTATACCGCTTACAGTTATATCTAGAACACCCGAGTTATCAATGAAAATAGCACCTTTTTCTATATAGCTGCTTAGCACCTTTTGGTTGTGCCGCACCCATCGCGTTATGTCAGCGTCGTCTTGACCATATTCGTGCGTCGTACGTGCCCGTAGTCGTCTGCTAAGTTCATCGTCGGGAACGGAAAGCACCAACACTTTGTCAAAGAGAGGTAAAAAGTCGTCGATATTACTCGCGGTAAGGGCTAAAAATACATCCTGATGTGTAGCTAATAAATCCTTTAAAACGTCTTTTTGGATGTTCCAGGCATAGTAATTCCAGTCAATGTGTCCGCCCGGCCAGTCTGCTGGCTCGCTCGTTGCTTTTACCTCAAGCCGAATAAGACCCTGCACTTCTTCGCCATCATATGAAGCATAGCCGGCGACTTTTAAGGCATAAGCGACAGCTGACTTGCCGGACCCTGGGCTACCAGTAATCAAAATCTTCATAGCTTCTTGTCGTGTTCTGCCCAATATTTATACATCGGCGCGCTGTAAAATTTGTCAGCCAGCCATTCATGATTACCCGTTTTCATCGGTTCGAGGAACTCTTTTTGAACCTTCATGGTGTTTGGCTCGTCATACGACTCACTTATCTCTGCAGCAAGCGACGCAAACTCTACTTTGTGATCAGATCCCAAGATACGTTCACACAAAAATTTGAGCCTTGGTACCCGAAAATCTGCCACCACGAACAAAAGTCGCTGCATGGCGCGCGGCTTGAACAGCTCAGTCTTTAGGTAATAGAGATTACTAATGGTGTCTTTCGACTCACCCTCCTTGAGGATTTTGTCTTCTGGCATACCGATGAGTTTCAGGTAGTTGGCCGCCAAATCGCATTCACGGAATGGTTGTTTTATGCCTTTGTTTTCGAGTGCAATACTCCACTTTCCAGAGGTGATAATAAGCGGTGCAGTGCCCTCATCGTATACTAATTTGGCACGCTGCAAGCAATCATAGATATACGACGGAAACTGCCATGTGTCAGGATCAGGCTGCGAGCCTAAAATAACAATTGCATCGTAGGAATTCATAAGCACTAAGTATACATGATGGTCGGGGATGCGAGACTTGAACTCACGACCTCGCGACCCCCAGCCGCGCGCGCTACCAACTGCGCCAATCCCCGCAAAAAAGGCTAGCGGCCGATCTACCGAAGCAGACCGGCGGATAGAATGATTTACCCGGCATAAACGCAAGGTGGGAGCTGCTGTACCGCAACCAAGGTCGCGGCCTAAAGTGGCTCCCTTGATTTTCGTATCCAGAAAATCATATTTCTACCCAGCGCTAGCTCCCCTTAGTATAGAAGGCCGGGATAGTTCTCGCCAAATAGCTTTTGCGGCACGACACTAACGCCCCGATAGTAGACGTATCAGGTGATCCTCGATTGATCCTAGTAGCGGACTCAGAGTCGAAGAGAAAACGGTAATCAAGATAATCACCCCAAAGATACCGAAGCCTTCAATCTGTTGCATGACCCGCTGGACTGACTCGGGCGCAAAGGCGTACAGTACGCGTGAACCATCGAGCGGCGGGAACGGGATCATATTAAACACAAACAAAGCGATATTAAGGAAGAGAAACGCCGAGACAATAGCAAAGGCGAGACCACCAAAGTTCGTGACTCGCAAAATACCACCGGCAATGATGGCCAGTGCCAAATTAGTGAGCGGGCCAGCCACACCGACCAACGCCATCTCAGCTTCGGTCAGACGCGACCCATTAATCGGCACCGGCTTGGCGGCCATGATCGGCTGTATACCGAGCAGTAGCATTCCCAGCGGTAGAAGGATGGTCAAAAACGGGTCAATGTGAGCCATCGGGTTGAGCGAAATCCGGCCGCGGGAATGCGCCAAATCGTCACCCAACTTGTACGCCACCAAAGCGTGCATCAGCTCATGCAAAGACGTAGAAAAGAACAAAACGCCCAGGAAGATGATGATTTCTTGCAAGCTAAAGCCATTCGACATACTCCTAGTATACCTTGCTCGTTGACTTATAAGGGGTGAAAAGGTATAATTAACTTCAATTGTTAAATTTTAGGACCAACGTTATGATGAAATGCGAACTCACCGGTAAAGGCAAACAGTATGGCAACAATGTCAGTTTCTCTTTGCGCCGTACCAAAAAGGTCTGGAAGCCAAATCTTCAGAAGAAAACACTGATGGTTGATGGCCGCAAAGTGCGAGTCAAAATCTCAACCCAAGCCATCCGCACACTGAAGAAAAAAGGCCTGCTGGTCTAGTCAGCTCTCCGTAAAAAAAGCGGCTCCGTGGAGCCGCTTTTTTTATAACTTCTATCTGTTATTTGTAACTTTGAACGATGACCAAAGACGTGGATTCACCGATCGTGACGTCCTTAGCTTTGAGCTTGTCGATCGGCTCGTCTTTTGGCTGCATAGCGAGGTTTTGAATGGCATCTTCAAGGGACAGTGCTGGCACTTCATAATTAAGGCCCGTCACGGTGTACTGGGTTGGGATCACAACACCTGGCTCGATTTTACGGATGATTTTGAGCGCACCGAGTGGATCAAGTGTGTAGCCGTTGCCGCCCACCGGGATAATCAAGACATCAACACGGCCGATGGCTTCGAGCTGTTTGTCGTCGAGTTCTGGGTAAATATGGCCGGTCACCAAAATGTGGCTGTCATCGCCAATGAACTTGTACATCGTGGCGGTCATCTGACCAGGTTGATCAGTATGCGCGCGGGCTGCAATGCCATGAACGGATACATTCATGACCTCGAACTCACCTGGCGTTTTAATAGCGAGCTGGTCGCTCGCGGCAACAGCCAGCACGTCCTGTGTGCTCACCGTCACATCGCTCGGCCTGGTGATACTCTTGCCACCGATGTGCGGCAGGTTGTCATCAACCACAACTGAAGCCTTTTTTGTGGTTAAACGCACACAATTTGCACCAAAAAACTCGATATCCATCTTAAACTTCCTCTGTTTCCTTTTGTTTAAAATAACCCTTTTTATCCAGAATAATCTGTTTTTTTGCATCCACTAAGTCGGCCCAAAAACGGTCTTTGATCTGACTGCGGTACTGTGCCTGCTCACTGTCCATGACAGTATAGCGCAGCTCCTTGCCTTCTTGCTTCTCGAGCCCCTCAATCAGTTTCTGAACGGCGGGGCGATTCACATCACCCACCAACATCACGTCGACGCCAGCATGCTGATCGCGCGTGAAGACGCCCGTGTAGACGATCAGTTCAAGGTTACCGGCCGTCTGCCAGTATTTGGCAGTAGCAGATTCGAGCGTCGCACCGATCGTGTCTTCACTGGCCTCACCCGTCACCGGTGCGTTGCCAAAAATTTGCGATAACGGCTTGAAGAATTCATAGGTCTGACTGACTTCGTAATAGAGCTTGTTATTGGAGGTGTCCGAACTGATGATGCCGATGCTCAGCAGATTGCCGAGTTCGCGACGGACCGAATTAATTTGTTCATCGACTTTGCGGGTAATCTCGCGGACATAAAAAGGCCGGTTCGGATTGCCGAAAAAGAGATATAACAGTTTGACGCGTGTCTTACTTCCGAACAATTGTTCAATCATGAAACTCTACCCTTCGTGCTCCTATTGTACCAAAGAAGGCTGTCAACCGTCAGCGCTTAATTGCAGAATGAACAAATTCACTCGCTTTGGTGGCAGTTTCGAACCAATAAATGTCTGAATTACGCTTGAACCAAGTGATTTGACGCTTCGATAATTGCCGGTCGTTCAGATAGAAACGCTCCAAACAACTGTCTACATCAGCCTCATGACGGCAATATGGTGCAAAAGCTTTATAAAATGGCGCGGAAGCCGCTGGCACGTCATAGCCATAGTGTTCAAACAACTGTTCGGCTTCTTCCAAAGCACCGGCAGCAATCATGGCATGGCCGCGCAGGCGGATTCTGTCGTCCAAAATTTCTCGTTCTGGCAGCAAGCCAACTATCAGCGAATCCGGCAATGGATCACCCTTCCCGCCTAGTTCGCCGCCGCGTTCGATTGATCGAATTAGGTAGCGTTTGTTTTTGCTGTTTTCTGGCAAGGCAATGGAACGGTCTGCCATGTAGTCATGTAATTCTTCGATTGATTTGGACTCTAGCTCGGCGCGCAATGCTTCATCATAAGCCTCATTGAAAGTGAAGTTGTAATACAATCCGTCGATGTAAAGGCCGGTACCGCCAACCACCAAAGCGATTTTGTTTTTGTTGTGGATTGCTTCGAGCCAGCCACGGGCGTCCTTTTGGAACTTCCCGGCACTGTACTTCTGGTCTGGAGAAATTAAATCGAGACCATAATGAGCAATATGTGCACGCTCAGCCTTTGATGGCTTCGCCGTCGCCACATCCAAGCCTTTATAAATCGTCCGCGAATCAGCACAGATGATTTCCCCGCCGAGTTCTTCGGCCAACTGCAGCGCCAAAGCTGTCTTACCACTGGCCGTCGGCCCCACAATAAACAATGTTTTTACGTTCATATGGTACCAATCGGTTTGTTATGGTGAGTCGGAAGTCGAATGAGGGTGTTAATAATAATAGAGTGAGCGATTTGCGTAAACGCCACGACGACCGTGACGAGCCGCCAATCGCGGATAGAAAGCACTAGGAGGATAGTGGCGATCAAGTTAATCGACCAACCGAGCTTGTTTTCCGTTTTCGGATCATACCAACTTTTATAAATAACTGGCAAGATAGCAATCCAATCTAATAACGTCAACAGATAGACTGCATAGCTCGCCTGCCTGGTTAAGGCCCATGCAATCAGGCTCACCGCACCTAAAATTATACAGAGAGGATCAATGATCGACCACCTTCTGTAGCCGTATTTGAGTGACAATAGAAAAACAGTTGTAGTTGACAGACAGCCAGCAATCAAAAACGGCAAATTCGTACGTACACCAGTGGAATAAGAACTGGCAAGCAGTGCAAAACTAACGAATGTCCATATGCCGGTTGCGGTGGAACTAGGCTTCGTCCGGCCCTTAAAAATACCCATTAAAATCGGTATATGAGCTCCCAGCTGCATTATTCCGGAGCTAATTGCGAGGAAGGCCGATAAATTCATCTGATTACACACCTGGTTGCCATAGAAACTCAGTCACATTTACGTGGTAGCTGCCTTCGTCGCCAAGGACTTCAATGCCTTCAGCCTCTAGGTCACGCTTTTGCCCGGCCCGACCCCCGTAATAACCTGCCGCCAAGCCGCCCCTTTTGTTGACGACGCGTTGCCACGGCAAATCTGGTGGTCCAAAGTGCGCAATCCCTCCAACGATGCGCGAAGCCTTCGCACTGCCACACAAGGCCGCAATCTGGCCATACGTCATCACCCTACCCTTCGGTATCTGGGCAACAAGCGCATATACCCTCTCAGCGAATTGTTTATCCGCGTTGGCCATCAAAATATTCCACGACCGACGGCCAGTTATTGCAGCGCACAACGCTTTTTGGAATATCAACGTCTCTATTCCAAGGATAACCGCCAAAGAGTACAGCTTTTACTCCAACGGAGGCCGCTCCAATACAATGTTTCGGCTGATCATCAATCAGAAATTCTGCGCCAAGTTCCTGTAAGACCTCAGCCTTCGTTAACAGATGAGCATCTTGCTTTCCCTCCCCATAGATCTGTGCACACACTAGTTTATCTATGCAGCCTGGATAGTTCGCGTCTAACCACTTTTGGGATATGTCCATGAGCACCTTGCGACGCGAAGTTACAGCAATGAGCGTGTAATCTGCTCTGAGTTTATGCAGCGCATCCCTTGCTTCTGGCACAACATCATAGCGTTCCATGGCACCGTTCGCGAGATATTCAACCCAAGTCTCTTCAGCTTCTTCACGGCTTATTTGCCACATTTCTGACAGATCCTCGGTCAAGTCTTCTTGACTGAGGTTGATATTGAACCGTTCGTTACCAAACTGAATAATCACCTCTGATGAACGAGATAAAACATCATCTATATCAACAGCGATTATCTTCTTCGAGCCTAGCTTTTCTGACACCTACAAACTGCTCCGGCTGACACGGCTTTTGGCCTCGTTTCTGACCGATTTAAAGAAGTTCTCGTAAGGCATTGCTTGAGGCTCCTGGACCTGTAAATCACCTCTGATACGAGGCGTCACATCGCCTGATTCAATCTCTTTTTCGCCAACCACCAACATGTACGGCACCTTGGCTTTTTCGGCGTCGCGAATCTTTTTGCCGACTGATTCGTTGCCATTATCAACGACGACTCTAAGGTCGTGTTTGATGGCTTCTTCGCGGAGTTTTGCCACGAAATCAAGCGTGGCTTTTTCTTGGTTAACGCTGGAAATTCGGATCTGTTCTGGCGCTACCCAGACTGGGAAGCGACCAGCAGTATGCTCGATGTAGACGCTCATGAAGCGCTCGACGCTACCCAAAAGAGCCTTATGCACCATGACCGGTCGTTGTTTATTGCCTTTTTCATCGATATACTCTAAGCCAAATCGTTCTGGTTGGACAAAATCGAGCTGCTCTGTTGCACACTGCCATTCTCGGCCAAGACCATCACGGACCATAATATCGATCTTAGGGCCGTAAAAGGCTGCATCACCTTCTCCGATGGTATGCTCAACGTTCTGCTCGATCAATACTTCGCGTAAAGCTTTTTCGGCTGTTTTCCAAATTTTCTCATCACCAAGATACTTGTCGGAATCATCTCGCAAACTGAGTACTGCGTGCCATTCAAGACCGAGAATCGCATACATGTCTCGAACCATACCCATAATGCTGGAAAGTTCGTCTTTGATCTGGTCAGGGCGTACAAAAGCATGTGAGTCATCTTGGGAAATAGCGCGGACGCGACTTAAGCCGTGCAGCTCACCGTGCTTCTCATCACGATAAATCGTGGTGTTTTCCATATAACGAATAGGCAAATCGCGGTAACTTCGTGATTTGCTAGCGTAGATCTGGGAGTGATGTGGGCAGTTCATTGGCTTCATCATGAACTCATCATCACTTTCGATACTACTTACCATGAATCGTTCTGGGTATTTGTCGTAGTGACCAGAGACTTTGTACAGTTCACTTCTCGAAATGTGAGGAATCCAGACGCGTTCGTAGCCGCCAGCTTGCTGTAACTCCTGCGAAAAAGTTTCGAGTTGGGTGCGAATTGTAGTACCACGAGGTGTAAATAACGGAAGCCCAGGGCCTACTAAATCTGAGAATGTAAAAAGGTCGAGCTCTACACCTAGCTTCCGGTGATCGCGCTTTTTGGCTTCTTCGAGCATAGTGAGGTGGGCAGCCAACTGCTCTTTTGTATCAAATGCGACACCATACAGGCGCTGCATCTGCGGATTACCCTCTTTGCCGCGCCAGTAGGCGCCGGCGATGCGCATCAGCTTGAAGGCACCCGTCTTGCCAGTTGATGGCGCGTGTGGACCACGACAAAGGTCGGTAAAGTCGCCACACTTATAAAAAGACACGTCTTCGACTTTGCTGTCACCGCTTGGCAAGCCAAGTTCGGCGCCATCCAAATCTTTGGCGCTGGTCGTGCCGGCGCGCATCAGGTCGTTTAACAGCTCTTCTTTATATGGCTGCTTGTTCTTCTTGGCCCAATCCAAAGCTTCTTTTACGGGCAGGTTGAACTGCTCAAACGGATAGTCTTTATTGATAATTTGGCGCATAGCTGTTTCGATCTTTTTGAAGTCTTCTTCGGAAATCTTAGTCTCACCGAGGTCGATATCGTAATAAAAGCCGTTCTCGACGACTGGCCCGACGCCAAACTTGGCTTCTGGCCAGAGTGTCTGCACGGCATACGCCATGATGTGAGCGAGGCTGTGACGCTGGGCTTTAAGTTTATCTTGATCGCTCATTATTTTTCTCCTTCTAGTAGTTTGAATGCTTTTCGTAACAGCTCAGTTTCTTCATCTTCCTTCTCGAATTTGTCTAGTTCGCCCTGGCCGATCCAGCGCGACTCGCTGTGATCGTCAGGGTTCAGTGTCGGCTCGGTCCCGTCTATTGGATAGCAGAAGTAGGCTATTTCTATTTTGAACTCGCCATTCTGTTCAAAAGTAAAAGCACCAACTGGATTGCCGACTGTAACTTCGAGGTTGATCTCTTCGCGGAGTTCGCGCTGCAATGCTTCTTCGGGCTGCTCGCCCATATCAACATGACCACCGACAAGTTCGTAGCGATCAGGAAAGAACATTTTGGTCTTGGCGCGTTTGGCAATGAAAATTTTACCACCTCGAACTAAGAAAGCGACGACGACCATATTGGTTTCATATTCACTCATTTTTTGCCTCCGCGGCTTTACATATAAAAAGGCGCTAACGATTGGCAACGTACGTGTCGTACATTATCAGTCGTAAGCGCCTTGGGTCTGGATGTTTGGATCCGGACGGTTCCACCAAAGTCTTTAACTCGTGCAAGTTCCTTTTTACGCCTGTGCTTACCAGTAGTGGCGGAGCTGGTACGGGTGGTGAGGCCGCGTCTTTACTCTGTTATATGATACACCGCCTCTGTTGTTTTGTCACGTCCGGCTAAACGTAAAAGCCGGTCATCCTTTCTCGCAAATAAGGACGACCGGCTAAAGGTGAAACACCTTTCAAAACCCAACCTCGCTTAGTATACATCATGCTAGCGGTTTAATGCTAGTCGATAATTGACGTAATTTTGTACACATTTACACAGCCACTTTTCCACTATGATTATCCTGCTAGCGCTTGGTTTTTTATATCATATGCGGTATATATTCAAGCTATCTTGAAAATCACCCCTGAATCAGCTATACTTCATCCCTGTTACCTGGGCTCTTAGCTCATTTGGCTAGAGCGCCACATTGACGTTGTGGAGGTGGGAGGTTCGAATCCTCCAGGGCCCACCAAATTAAACAGCTCACCGTAAGGTGGGCTTTTTAATTTGTTATACTTTGAGCATGAAACCAATGCAGAAACTTCTCGTGAATGAGAAAATCGCCCGACAGATGCTGGAGCGTGCCAAACTAGCCCTAAAAAACACTTATCCAGAGGCTGGCAACGGCTTTGCCGTCTGTGTGCTCACGAAAGCTGGCAACATTTATGAAGGCGTCTCTTACCAGTCCGACACCCAAACCCTGACCATGCGCTCCGAAGCTACCGCGCTTGCCATCGCCGCCACCCATGGTGAAAAAGATATCGTGGCTATCACCGGTCCAAACTGCCATATCTGCAAACAACTCATCTGGGAAAGCGCCGTCCGCTCTCGCATCGATGTCCAGATTATTCTCGAAGAAGACGGCGAGCTAAAATTCGTACCGATTTCAGAGCTGATGCCCTACCCTTGGCCCGATGCAGATGGCAACCATTAATGACGGGCGAAGCCGATCAATTCACTGTCACCACGGCCAATACCCATTACAACCAGGCGATTGCGACCCCTGAAACAACACAGGATTTTGCCGGAACCGATATTTTACTCCTGCAAGAAGTCCTTAAGATTGATCAGGGCCAAGTTGAAGCTAATTTGGGACGTATTGGTCTTAAGATAGCCGCTATCGATGAAGAGGCGGGTTTGGCGGTCGCCGTATCTGATAAGTTTCGTGTGGCAGGTTCGGAAAGCTACGAGGTCCAACCAAGGAGTAAAATTGCCAACCGCGCTGAAGCAATGGGCTTTAACCCTCGCCTGCGCAAACGCAGCTTACTTGTTGCTCATTTAACAGATAACGACGGTAACAAAATTGCTGCTGCCACCGGTCACCCAATCGTCTTTGTACGCTACCGTTCACGCATTCGACAAGTCAAAACCACCTCTCAAGTACTAACTCGTGAATATCCTGAAGGCCTGCTCATTTATGGCAGCGATGGAAATCATTATCCAGGCCCGAGAAAAGTCGACAGAAACTTGGCGACTGCATCAAATCTGAAACAAGTCGGTGTGACGGATCCAACCGTGATCTTGAGCGAAACGAAGCATAACTACCTCAGGCGAATCGGAATCAAAGACGCCCAGCTCGATGCTTTAATGACAAGAGGTTTCACCGAAATACGCAGTCATTTGCTCAAAATTAACTCCGACCACCGAGCGATGCAGGCTGTCCTGTCAATTGCGAAGCACAAATAATAGTCGCACTCAGGAAAGAGCGCGATACTCGTCGCAGATGCGCGTCAAATAACGGAGGTTGTGGATGCTAGCGAGACTGCCAGCCAGTGGCTCACCGACCTTGAACTGATGTCGTAAAAAGGCTTTACTAAAGTCGTGCGCACAAGCGTAACAGTCACAACCAACCATGATCGGCTCGGGATCCTTGGTATATTTCTCATTCGTTAAGTGGATTTTGGCGTCACCGGTTGTCCATACAGTAGCATGACGGGCGTTTCTGGTTGGCAACACGCAGTCGGCCATATCAATGCCCTGTTCGTAGGCAAAGTGCAGGTCCTCCGGCGTGCCGACTCCCAGCAAAAAGCGTGGTCGGTTTGGGTCGTACAGCGGCGCCAAAGCCTTCAAGACGGTGAACATTTCCTCGCGGGTTTCACCAACGCTTAGGCCCCCAATTGCGATGCCATCGACATCCGATGCCTGCACGATTTCCAAAGATTTGCGGCGCAACTCCAAGTCTAATCCGCCCTGAACAACGCCAAATAACAGTGGTCGTTCACCTACCGGCATATCTTGAGTCAACTTTTTGAATTCAATCACGCAGCGCGCCAACCATCGATGTGTTCGCTCAAAAGCTTCCAGCGTATCCTTGCGCGAATCGTCATCCAAACCGGTCAAATGGTCGAATGCGACGATCATATCTGCACCTAGCTTCAATTGGACCTGAATGGAGATTTCGGGGCTAATGAAGCGCATTTCACCGGTTATAGGATGCTTAAATTTGACGCCCTCTTCGGTAATTTTACGAAGTTTGCTCAAACTAAACACTTGAAACCCGCCGGAATCGGTCAGAATCGGGCCGTCCCAGCGGCCAAAGCCATGGACACCGCCAAGTGCCGCCACTGTCTCTTCTCCGGGTGCCAAATGCAAATGATAGGTGTTGTTGAGCACCACCTGCACCCCTGTTCCATAGACCTGTTCAGGCGTCAGGCACTTCACCGCCCCACGCGTGCCATCTGGCATAAAAGTCGGTGTTTTGACGATTCCACGGCGGGTTTTAAACTCACCCACACGTCCAAATTCACCAAAAGTTCCTGTTGTTTTAAAAAGATGCATATAAGACATAATTATAGCACGATTGCAAACCTCGTAAATCGGGTTTACAATTCCTAGTAATGACCGACGTCTTGTTGAATCCTCCACTCATGCATGCCCTACCCAATAGAGGCCGTGCAGACTTGCTTCGCTCGGTATTTACTCCTGAGGAGATGAACAGATTCAATACAGAGCTCGTAAGAGGCTCCGACCGGATTATCCCGGGTGGGCGACATAACCCTGGGCTCATTGATGTGACAATCGCAGGTCTATTTGATGCAGAAAAACCCTATACACATTCACAGCTAGTGCTAGAAAGACTTGGAGCTATGGCGACACAAAAGGCAGGAGATTTTTCACATGTTATACAGGTTGGCGTTAAAATGCATGGTATTCAGCCTCACAGAGATGGCATGGTTGCGCCAGGTATCAGCTTCATCGTTGTCGCAACTGGTGAAGTGGATTATACGTATGGGGGATGGCGACTTGGCATCAAGCATCATGGTTCGTATAAACAATCACATGCGGCCGTAGGAGATGTGCTTGCCTTAAACAATCTGGACAGAATGGCCTCTAAAAGACCGCTTCACTCCGCAAAAAATGGAACTGGTCGCAGATTCGCCATAGATTTTTTCAAAGCAATCGATCTTACTAAAATTGACATCCCAGAATTTTAATCTGTAATCTATGTAGAATTTGCTACGACCACCTCTGTAAGCATCAAGCGTTACCTTGACAAAATGCTTGTGATATGTTAACATAAGCGTGTTAATCAGAGAGGCGCGTGTTTGCGAGACCGGGTGGTTATTGACGCTTGCAAGTCCACGCGAAGGTGAGTTTGAGTAACAACCCGAGTACGCTCGACGAGTTTAAGTTGTTTTACGAGGAATTAACTTCGGCAGAACCACTTCGTCAGCGAATCCGACGAGTTCGTCCTCAGATATCTGCGGAAGCAGCTTAAGTGGACGAATGACTAGAGGGCTACGTCGAAAGACGTGGCCCTCTTTTTGTTTAGAAAAGTTTCGTGACTTCTTCGCGTTCCTGATCTGTTAATTTCTCGAATAACACCGTATCAAAATGTTCGGCTACTTCATATATATGATCGTATTTACTGCGTGGGATCACATGGAAATGAATGTGGCGGACTGTCAGGCGAGTTTCTTCAAGAAACGGGCGATAATTTTGGCGAATATCGAAGCCGACACCGAGTTTACCTTCTAAACGTTGCTCAATGTCGTTAATCAAGCCATATACGGCCTGTAACTCTTCTGATGTGACCTCCCAAGGCTTTTCGATGTGCCGCTTCGATGTCACCAGCATGTGGCCTTTCACTTTACGCGGATCACTCAAAAAAGCTACTGCCAGATCGTTTTGCAGTAGGACTCTCTCTTTTAGATTGCAGAATGGACAGTCAGCTACATCGCTCATATCTATCATTCTAGCAGTTATACCCTGGTTTTAGGGAGTTTATCCACTAGCATTTTCTCTTCCAGTATGACACTATGTTGACATGGTATGCATATATTGTGGCCGCAAAAGCCATGTTACAAACTCCCGACTGCAAAAACGCACTAACAGCGTATGGCGCCGTCGTGAATGTTTGGATTGCGGTGCGCTCTGGACCACCGTGGAGGCCCCAGAAAGCCGCTCAGCCTACCGTGTTTCCAAGGACGATTCGATACACGAGTTACAGGCTGAAACCCTGTTAATCAGCCTTTACGAAGCCCTCAAGCATAGAAAAACCGCCGTGACAGACGCTGCAGCCCTGCGCGACACCATCTTGCAAAAGCTGCTCGCCAAAAACGAAGCAATCATTCCTGCCAACGAAATTAAAAAAACCGCCCTGCAGGTTTTAGGCCGGTTTGATAAAACTGCCGCCGCCGTCTACAAAGCACGCACGTCGTAAAATATTACGCAGCCCAGGCTGGATCCGTAGGATGAGGGTTGGCTAAGCCCATCATTTCGAGTGCCCTAATGGCAACATGCCCTGAATCAAACTTTGAATGCCTAGGATCAAGCGGATGTTTATGATGGTGTAAGTGATCCCCCTCTCCTCCCGGAATAATATTAGTTAGTGGAGTAAGTGGAACGTCTTGGGTATGACCGTCTGCGTGTGAATCGGCCGTAAATGTCGCGTCCTGAATATAGATAGTACTTATGTGCAGCCCTGCTGATATAAGCCTATGCGAGAGTGGAAGTCCAAGGGCTTTTCCGGCGAAGAAGTGCGTGCCGGCGATACCGAGTGCGGTGTACATCTTATTGTCTGACCACATTGGGTGGCTTCGCACATCCTGATGGCGAACGACTGCATCGTGATGTTCTTCGTCATATGTCTTGATGAGCTCGATGAGATGAACACCGACACCTACCCGACCCTCATTCACAGGAGAATGTGGGTCAAGTTGCTGATCAGTGTGTGCGTGATGGATCTTGTGCTCGGGAACAGTAGTTGGCACATCAATCCCTGTTAAAAATGACTGGGCAATACGTCCTGATTTATGCACCCAATCTTTTAAACGAGGCGAATGATGCGCCCCACTACGATGATTAATCACGGTGTTGAGGACCGCACCAACAGTACCAAATGCGAAGCCCGTACCAACCGTTACAATCGGATTCTTGCTTCTTCTTCGGACTGATTCAAGCACGCCAATTGCGAGCGATCCATACACAAATGTTTCTGCCACCGCTCCAGGTGGTACATACTCTGCCAGTCGCTCAGCCATAGGGTGTTTAATCATATTACTTCTCCGAAGTGATCGTGTCGCCATCGGCGGTTTTGACAGCCTTCTCGGTGACGTCGAATGAACCAATGTAATGGCCGAACATCAGACGAGTTTGCGAGTAGATGGCTGCAGCAGCGCTGTAGCAGAGAGTGGTGACCGGCAGAAGGATCCACTGCACGATCATCCAGAAGGTGCGTGTGTGCTTGTAACGAGCGGGTTTTGGCGGTAGGATCTTAAAGCTCATATACAAAGACAAGAGGATGGTGGCGAGGGCAATCCGCTCGATGTTACTGGCGATGAACGGCAGCTGGTTGGCCAGCAGGTTCTTATGATAAAGAAGGCTCGGCACAAAGGCACCGTACAACAAAATTAACGGACTCGTTGCCCAACTGACATGGCCTTCGAGGAGGCGCAGAAACTTGAAGGTCGCATCGGTTTTGTTCAGCTTATCATTCTTATAAAAATAGGTGTTTTTGGCCACATAAGCGACGTCGGAAGCACCCCACGCCCAGCGGCGGATCTGGATAAACTGCGCCTTGAGGGTGCGACGATACCCCTTGGCGAGTACGGCGTCTTGGTAGATCGGGAGGAAGATTGGAATGACCTCGTGGTGGCCGTTAAAGCGGAAGTAGCTACGCCAGAAGTGGTGGCCGTCTTCCACGATTGTACGCGTGCTCCAAAAATTCATTTCAATCAGCGCATCGAGCGGCTGAGAGTGTGACGAAAAGTTGCGCAACATATGTTGGCGCGTGCCCTGCACTAGCATCCAAAATGAGTTACTGGTAGCGATCACGCGCATCAACGCCGGTGCATCCCAAATATTGTTCGTGAACATCGGCGCCGGCTGGAACGAGAGGTGTTTTGGATCATGGCAGACGCTGTGGACATACGTAAGGCCGGCCAGGTACTTCTTGTGCGGGCGGTTATCGGAATCGAGTGTCGTCACAAGCACTTTCGAGGGGTCGATGCCCTGTTGTTTCACAAGTTCCGCCAACTTGTATCCGGCAAACGTAATGTTGCCACCTTTGCCCTTGACTTCACCATCGGTCAGCGGGTGTTTGGTGGCAATCGCAAAAGCAAACTTATCACCATATTCTCTGATCAAGTCGAGGACAGGCTTTTCGGCAGGTGCACCATTACGTCCTTCGTAAGCAATCACCAGAATAATTTTTTTATGGTCAAAGTCGCTGTCGAGCACGGCTTTGACGGTCGGTTCGAGAATTTCCCTAGTTTCGTTATATGTTGCAATGACTACGGCGTGCACCGTCTCACGCGGATCGATGCCGTTGGGGGTACGAGCGATACGCGCCAGATTGGCAGCGTGCCATTTTGGGGCCGAAGGATGTGTCGCCTCACCCTTCTGTACATCATCGATGAGGGCTTGCCAGTTAATCTTCTGATGTTCGACGAGCAAGTTGTAGCTCTGTATGACCCGAACGTTCAAAACGATGGCCCGAATGAACCACATCAACAGATAGGCAATCATGATAGCAGCCGAGGCGGTGATGCTCACGAAAGCCAACAAAAATGGCAGAATAATCACCGTCCAGCTCAGGGCGCCGGGTAGAATTTCATAAAAACGATACCAGCCATGTCGGTCAGCAGGTTGCGGAATCTCAATGTCTTGGACTCTCATGGTTAGCCTCGTTGCAGGTGCAGTAAGTTAACGACAATTATGGCGAGAATCGTTAGATAGCTCACGCCAGCCAAGATCGCAACAGAGAGAACCCGCCGGTGCACGTACACACGAATGCTGAGCAACAGGCCAAAGACATACTGCAAAAATATGAAAAGTGCGTAGTAACGGAACTCGTTAATCGAGCCGCTCGTATCAGCGCTGGCCCGAGCCGAGAAAATATCACGGTGTTGAATAATTTGTGTTGTATTGACGCTCTGCAAGACACCAAAAAATATGTACATGAGCGAGAACAGCGTCAGTACAGTGTTGATTCCCACGAAAGCGAGTACCGCACGGTCATGAAAAAAGTGTTTAGGAATCTTCATTGCTTAAATGGTGAGTTTGTAGCCGATTTTGTCTGCCAGATCGTGAACCCAGCGGTCTAGTCTGTCTAGTTGATGGCCCATAATAAGTCGCTCATCCCCATCTATATCTTGGTTCTTTATTACTTTATCAACCATTTTTTCTAGCCCGTCAAAACGACTTGTAACCTTACTAAACTGCGCATCAACAGTGTCAAAACGCTCAGACATATATTTGAAAAGCTTTGTGAATTCATCTTGACTCATAGGAGTTAGTATAGCAGAAAATGCTGATTTTAGCGGTTCGCAGCGCGGGAATCTCTTAGGCGGAACGCCAGCTGAATCATAATAAATATGGCCACGCCTACCAACAACGCGATGCGAAACGGCCAGATGATCGTGTTATTGTGCGCCGATAGGCCGATTGCCAGCACGGCACCCGCCGTCGCCAGTTTGGATATAAATGCTCCGATCGAGGTGATGGTGGCGCGAGCCTCGTCGCTGGCAAGATGCTGGATGTTCGATTCAAACTGAACCTGTAAAACGCGAATCATCCTCGAGAAGATGATAAAGCCGGCGAGCGCAATTCCTAGGGGTGCGTTGATGGTACTGACGAAAAGTAGAGTAAAGCCGAGGAGTAGCAAAACCTTATTTTTGTTAAGAAAGCCTTCCCACGAATGCATCGTCCAAAACAAAGCTGCCCCAAGAAAGTTGCCGGGAATAAAGATTGAGGATACAAAACGCGTCGGCACACCCAACTGATGATAATACAACGCCATGTACTCAATCATCATGTCAGCCAGCGCAATTATCAGGATTGAACCCATGAGGAGTCGGATCAAATCGCGCGATTTGGCGATGTGCCCTATGGCACTGGCAAATATCTTTGGTTTCACCTCGACCCCAGTTATAATCGTGTCTTTCGGTAAAGTTGAACCTATAGAAATAGCAATCACGCATGATAGCGTGCTCAAAACGAGCAACAGTGGGTAGTTCACACCAATGAGTGTTGCAAGCGCATAGGCAATACTATAAGAAACCATGACCATAGCTGTCATGCGGCTCCAGAACTTTCCAAAAGCCTTTTTGTTTTCTGTCCCGAGAGTTCCATAGAGGTAGGCTTGGAGTGCTCCCGATTCAAGCGCTGTACCGAGCGCAAAGAAGGCGGTTCCGCCAACAAACCCCCAGAGTGATGGAAACAGCAGCCATGTCAGTGGTCCAAAACCTTTGCTGGCCGCCGCTATCTGTAAGACATACTTTCGGGGAACTTTATCGGCAAAAATACCGGTTGGAATCTCAAACAGGATTGCCAACACAAAGCCAATGGCGAGGATGAATCCAATGCCGGCGGCACCTACTCCGCCACGGTCGCCAAACATGATTGTAAAGACCCCGTAAATTGGGATACATTCACTGGCAAATTTCATCATCAAGAGGCGTTTTGTGATGGAATTCTCAGATATTTTCATTCGAGACGGCTTCATTATAGTTCAGCGACGACACGGGCTGGGGTGGCTTCGAGGTCGAAGTTTAGCGGAAAGGCGTAGAGCCTAAAGCTTTTGCCAGCTATCTTATCCAGATTGACGAGGTTTTCAAGGAGTAAGACGTCTCTGCCAAGAAATAGTCTGTGGATTGGCTGGATAAACGAGCATGTCCCTATGATACCAAAAATCGTTCTTACGCTGTTCATTGTTCTCGATTGTTCCATACACGTATAATGAAGGGGTCTTCGCCGACTAGTTTATATCTGAGGACATGTGCACCAGCGCCATAGGTAGCAAAAAGTTCCCGCCTATCGGTCTCATCAGACATTGGACGGCCGATTCGAGGATTTGTTTGCAACAACGAACCGGCGCTTAAAATTGTCTGTGCAGCGCCAGCTGCGGCCTTGGGACTTTTTTCGTACAAAAAAGCATGTAGTCGCTCGATATCACCAAGTGCTTCGGGTAACCATTTTACTGCTGCCATAAATCCGTTTGGCCGTGCGCCAGTTGTTCGAGCAAGATCGCAGCTTTACTATGATCAACTGCTTCGTTCGTCAATTCATACTGCTGCCAACGACGCAGGTCTTCACTTTTTTCTAGTTCGTATTGTTCTTCATGATTGAGGTAGGTTTCGATTGCGGTGCGCATGAGCCAGTGTGGTGAACGATCACGCTTAATCGCCAAAGCCTTAAGACGTTTTTGGGTTTCATCATCGAGTTTAATACCTTGGGTTGTCGCCATATAAATTTACTATAGTCGTTGGTGGCACTTTGTGCAACCTATTTGCACTACGTTCGTTTGTGGTGCGGGTAGCGGGAATCGGACCCGCATCTCATCCTTGGGAAGGATACATTCTGCCACTAAACTATACCCGCTCGCTCGCAAAGTTTCGGAATTCTTTGCGGAGAAACAACAATTTTGGAGCCACCTCGGGGATTCGAACCCCGGACCTCTTCGTTACGAATGAAACGCTCTACCAACTGAGCTAAGGCGGCAAATTACAGAGGTTAGTATAGCAGAAACAACTCGCGTTGCGCCTTTATATTTTGTAGGTGGTCGGTGTACTTCCCAGTACAATCTCAAGTATCGCACTTGAAACAAGGAGGTTGTCCGACTCAAAACCAGTTGACGCAACACCGTAACCCTCACGGGACGCATACATACCGAGATCTTCATCCTCTTTGGCTGCGATTCCAGCTAAAGCTTCAGCATCATGCATTGCCTGGCCGCCATGTTCGCCGTCTGCGATTCGCTTGATTGCCCGAAAGCCATATTCGCCGCCTACCTCTTCTTCGACACCTATGACGATACCGAAGCTTCCGGGTGTAAAAAATGTGTAGCGCGGCTGAGTACTTTCAAGCCAACGCAGTACGTCTTTGACTTCCCAGAGGCTTATTTCTAGTCTTGGCATTGTTCTACCCTTCTACAGGCGCCTCATGAACAAGACCAAAATCAGTTTCTATAAAGATCACGGAAGCAAGTATGCCTTGAGCGACCCTTTGGTTGATGGCTGATGACTCAAAACCGCATACTGCTACGATACGATCATCATGGCTTGCAATACCGCCGCCTTGATTGATTTGACCGTCCCTTTTTACAGCACTGCCAGTCAGCTGAAAAGCATTGAAGACACTCTCTGAAAATTCGCCTGACGCGACGGGTGGTACAGCCTCCACGCGGTCAATGGCCATGTAATGATGTCCTTTGGCCGATGAAAACACCGAGCCAATCACCACGCCGTACTGTTCAGGGATGGTAATCGATACATCTGTTAATTGGTCAAATGCAAGTTGTTCAACACAGTCACCAATATTAAAGTGGTTTGGATCGAGGTGAGGTGATGCCATAGTTGCTCCAGTTTGGTTTATCCTTTCAATGTAAGTGTATGGGCCGACCTTTGCAAGCATAAGCAGTTGTTAGTCTTCGTTAGAAGTCGACTGCGGCTCGCGATCAGGCTCCGTTTCGGCAATAACCCATTTAACATCTTACATCTCATCAAGCTGAAAGTCTTCATCGGACATCGCGCTAGAAGTAGTCTGCTGCATAAAACGCACGCCAAACGGCTCGCATGTGACTGAGCGCAAAGCATCAACGACGATACCTTCTGACATCATAACGACTGTGACGAATTCAGTCATTCCAGCCTCTTCTTCGGCTTCTTCGGTTACCACCAGCGGTGCTGAGCTATCAATTCTGACTTCGTCCTGCTCATTCACCCAAACGGCATCAATTGCTACCATTGCGCACTGCCCTATAATCAAATCTCTGACGCGGACGCGCTAAGGATTCTGGCAACTTTGCTATAACATCCATAAGCGTGTTTGTTTCGGGGTCGTACATTAGTGCCTATCATATAGCAAATTGTGCAAATTGTCAGAATTTCGCACTTCAGGTACTGCGTTCGCACTGGCGTTATGCTTCGAGTGTAGCCACTACCAGGAACTGACTAAGTTGCAGGAACTGTTTGTGCGCAGGCGCCATACCATCGATGACGATTATGTCGGAGCTGTGGTGCGGATCGATGCTTTCCTCGTACGCTTCAGCATCATTAGCCCAGAGGTGGAAGCGTTCTCTAATAAGCACAGGATCGGATATGGCTGTTCGCCTATCCTTGCTTTGCCGCTGCACAAATCGCTCCTCGCGCACTTCTCGCGGCGTATCAACCCAGACTTTTACATCCCACTTGATGGGTAATTGCAGAAGCTTGATGCCTTCTATGATAATCGGCTGGCGTCGGTCGGGTTGCGGTCGATCGATGAAGTAGTCTTCTTTGTAATTGTACTCACGAACCTGTATGTCGCTGCCGGACAGCAATGCGCTGCCGACTTCACGCATGAACCGGCCAGAGTTGAAGCCAGCTGGTATACCGGCCACCACATCACCGCCCATCTCAGCTGGTTCGAAGAAGTGATCACCGTGTATTACTTGTCTTTCCGGATCAAGCCCCTGAGCCTTCGCTAGCATCGCTGCCAAAGTAGACTTGCCGGTTCCGCCGGGACCATCAATTGCCCATATCATTTATATTAATCCCCTAAACCCCGTCTTGTTATGTCAGCTTGCAGAACAGAGGCGGTTGCTTCGGTAAGCTGCAAATCGTGACAGAACCATAAGCCTGCATAGGCGATATCAACCGTAAAGGTATCGTCCTCAAGCTGATCTGGGCCAATCTCGTTATCACCGAAGGTGTGTTCGTAAATAACATGGTGGCTGTAGTAGTCCGTGTTGCTCATATCTGACGCCTTCGTTACTGACTGAGCGATAAGCAGACTACCGATGTGTCTACCTTGGCGGCCTTTGGCCAGTTCTCTAGCGACGATTATGTCGGCCAATGGTGCGATTACCTCAGTTATAACTTCTTGACAGAATTCGTATGTGATCATAATCTACTCCTTATACGAGCATATTCTGCCGAAATCCGACCAATAAATCCAAAGTTTGTATTATAGACACGAAAATCTACTTTTTGTATCATATGATACGATTAATCCATGAAAACAGTCAGTGAGCACGTCGAAGATAAGATGCGCGAAAGCCCCTTTATTTCGAAATTACTCAGAATTGGCCTGTTTAACTACAAAGCCCTGGCGCGCTATATGGAGCCAGAGATTTCGGCTACCATCGGTGAAAAAGTCAGCGTCGGTGCAATAGCAGTCGCCTTGCAGCGGTTACACTACAGAGACAAGGATAAATTGATTAACCTCATCGGCCGATTGCGCGGTGTGAAGGTTATCTCGAACATATCAGTGTTCCGCGCACCTGCATCTGTGAAATATTTTAAGCTACTGGCGGCTCTCGAATCTGATGAAACACTCGATGCGCCCTTTTTTGCGGTTATCCGAGCTGATACAGATGTAGTACTGGTGATGGAAAAATTCGTGCGTGAAAAATTCCTCGCGCTGGGTGGAAGTAGTGATTATAAAGAAGAGGATGTGAACCTGACCGGACTCGTGATTACTCGTGAGCGGGTCAGCGGCCAAGAAGTTGCCGGCATTAGCTATCCACTCTTAGTATTGTCTGAAAACGGCATAGACGCTAAGGCCGTCTCGGCCACACACGACGAAGAAATCATCCTAGTTGAAGAAGCTGTTGCCGACAGAGCCGCAGCAATCCTGCGTCATGCCATGTGGCGCTAGATTTGCTTAGACCTGCCTAATTCGAGCGATAATGGGGCTGGCTCTAAAAAGAGCCGCTCAAGGCGACTCTCTTTAGTTGGCGGGCTTGACCGGATTCGAACCGGCGATCTCCTCCGTGACAGGGAGGCATGTTAGGCCTCTACACCACAAGCCCAGTGGTTATCGTAATTTCAAATTGTTTGTCACTACGTTTCGATATCTTACCATTACAGGGGTAAGATTGCAATCCCAGCCTGAAGTATCGTTGGTGGTTTATACTTAGAGCAGTGAAGAGATATATTGTGAGCGCTCTTGTGGTAGTTACTATTCTTATTGGACTAGTGGTTTCGAGGCATAAAACTTCCCCATCAACTAAAAGTACCGACTCTAGGGGCTCATACGTTGCCCTTGGTGATTCCGTTGCCGCCGGGGTTGGGTTGGACGAGCCGAGCGATTCCAGCGCCTGTGAGCGCAGCAAACAATCATATGCCAATCAGGTTGCTACGGGACTCAGTTACAGTCTTAAGAATATCGCCTGCAGTGGCGCTACCATACCAGCGGGCATCGCCGGCAAACAGGACGTGAACAATTTATTAGTTGACCCGCAGCTGACGCAACTCTTTGCCCTGCCAACCCCAAAGCTCGTGAGCCTTACAATTGGTGCCAACGACGCCAATTGGACTCAGGTGCTGGGCAAATGCTACACCGCCGAGTGCGGGTCGGCCGAAGATAGCGATCTGGTTACCGCTAGTCTGAACACCGTCAGCTCCAGTCTGAATGCCCTACTTGAGCAGTTACAATCTCACTACACCACCAACGCGCCGCGGGTGCTTGTAACGGGTTATTATCAGGTCTTCCCGAATAATTTGAGTGCCGGCTGTACCGACCTAAACGGCATTGATGCCAGCGAGCTCGCATGGGGCAAGCAGTTCCAAGCCACACTGAATACGACCATTCAGACAGCCGTCGCTGCGCACAGCATTGCGACCTACATACCAATTGACTTCAGCGGTCACGAACTCTGCACGACCGATCCATGGGTCCAAGGGCTTAGCAACAAAGCGCCCTACCACCCCACGGCCGAGGGTCAAAAAGCTCTTAGCAAACAGATTATTAGCGCCTTGCGGGCTCATTAGATTTATGTCTATGCAATATAACCCTGAACAAAGTAATTTTGCGCAGGAACAACATCTGGAGCCCTCTCTTGGACGACCGGTAGCCAGTGAATGGATGCATGACTTCATAAAAAATTTCCGTCGAAAGTTACCGCCTAGCTCTCACTTGAGACCACGTCGACTACCAGGAGTCAGCTATGTTAGCACCGATGATTGGGTGGCATTACGTGCTAAAAATGGACTCGGCTTTCAAGACCTGGCTACACATGCCAAGATAATGCGTCTCTCGGACGACTTAATTGAGCGTGGAATCTTAGAGGAGGCGTCCGCAAGAAATTCGGTTAAATTACGGCTCACAAGACTCTCCCTTCATAAGAAAAATCGCGCCCTTACTATTGAAGCTGCATTGACTGATGTTTCAAATGGTTTCTACGCGGACGGCGTGCTTATAGCTGGCGAGAAGGCAAACGCTCGTAGCACAATAGGAGCGGTAGACCGCACACCTGCAAAAGTCGGTGTCATCACGCCAGTGATTATAAGGTTGGGTCTTGTAGCTGGCTCAAATGCTACTATGATAAGCCCTGAACTTCTGACAGAAATACGTCAGACGCTCGATCCATCCGTTGAACTCTTGGCAGTCGGTGCGGTTGATCCACGAGTCTAAATTATATACTAGGATGCCGCGGCAAATTGCGCTTGGTATGCAACATGCTCAGGCTGCGTCAGGTCATTCTTGCCCCTACGGCCTTCATCATAGAGTTCTTGAGGGGTTCGACCAGCTTTGATGCCAGCTTCCCACCATGTCAGGTGCTTCAGGACGCCAGCCCAATATTGAGCATCCTTTGCGAAGATAACAGCCGTTTCGACATGTTCATCGCCAGGACCACCTTCATAGATTCGACCTACATGCGTGTTCAGTTCCCTTTTTCTGCCCTCACTCAACTTTTCAACAGTTGTGTTTTGTCGAGCAGCTTCACGTTCGTAAACCATTTTAATCATCTCAGGACGTGAACGGCGTTCACCATCGATAACACCTGCCGCAATGGCTGTATCTGTGAAACGATCGGCGAAGATTTCGTCCGCAACACCACTTACGGCAAGCTCTGAACTAATGGCATCACCCTCTTCAAAACCGAGATAACCCGGCATGCCACGTGCCTGCATCTCGTCACCAGTTGCCGCACCATTCGCACCACTTGCTGCATGCTTCAAGAGTTCATGGGCAACCATACCGCGGAGTCTGTTGGCAGAGATTGGTTCGGCAGCCATTGGCACATTAATTGTCACACCTTTGAGGCTCGAATCGGTTGAGAAAACATTTTCATCAACGTCACGATACGTCTTTACCTTATCCCAGGCAACAGTTTTATCGTTCAACTGTAGATGCTCTAGGACTGCTTCTATTGCATCAGCTGCTTCCTCTGCACTGTACATCCGGTCACCTTCCGGAATTAAATCAAGCGTTTCGCCGTAACGTTCTAAGATGATTGCACGCTTCTGCGCAAAGGCTTCTTTATAGCGTTCTTCGATTGGTAATGAGGCCTCAGGATTACTTTCGGCCACAGTGAGTTTGCTCATATCAAGATATTTTACATAGACTGCTTTAACATTTTCGTTATTTTGTAGTTCAAGGCTTATCATTTGCGCGGCGGCATCATGTTCTGGGAGTACATACACTTCTGCTATCGACTCATTGAGACGCTCCGCCCACATGGCGGCACGAGTCAAGTCACCTTCTTTTCTGGCCTGCATGACTGTCAAGCTCATGGCATTCCAGGCCTGTTTTGTTGCCCGCATGGCAGACTCTATTGCAACTATTTCGTCAGTTGGACCATCTGTTTCTTGGGCGTCGATTGCGAGACGTATGGCGGCGTGGACCGCTGCAGAACCGCGGGCACGCATATAGCCACCATCGGTGTGGGTATCAGGATTATCCTCGAGAGTTTGTGTGAGTTTATTGAGAGCCTGTAGCTGAGGCGGTACTTCCCCATAGTCGAAGTCCGGATCCGCACTGGATATGTTTTTTGGGCCTAAATTTGAATAATCATAACCATCGTAAGGCACGGGAATTTCGACAGGAACAGGATGAGGAGCGGTTTCCATCTTTAAACATTAGCACAATATTGCTATTTTGTCCATCTAATTACTTAATGCTCTTACTCGGTACGTTGCTTGTTAGCGCGCTCGATACCTTGACTGAGTTCACTTGGCGTGAATAACCTTGTCAGCATCGATTCGTCATCTTCGGCGTTCAAAAGTCGGCGACGGGCAACATCTTCAAAAATCGACTGAATGTCTCCAACCGTGTAGTCATCAGTTTTGGTGGCAAAGTCGGTGCAATCATACTGCATCAGTGTCTGCACAATACTATCGGTCTCGGGATCGGGTTCAAGAAGTGTAGCTGCAAGTGCCAAGAAATGATAAAAGACGGCTTTCCGAGCCTCTATCGTGGCGGGTGGCTTGATTTCGAGTTGGAGCGGTATACGCTTAGGAACCAGCACATCAGGATCAATTGCCCCTTTGTTGTTCGTAGTACCGATGAAATAAACGTGTGGGTGCAGCTTCATTGTTTCAAATTGGTTTTTTAAGACTCCCGTGAGATTATCGGTCACTTGGGAGTTACCACTTCTTATAAGTGTTTCCATCTCGTTGGCGATGATCAGGACCGGTTCTTGTTTGGTGTAGGCATCTTCAAAGAATTTGTTCAGTTTTTGCGCCCACTCCGCCACTGCCATACCTGATGTATTACCTATCGACATGTATACGATTTCAGCTTCCAGAGCTTTACCGAGTGCCTCGGCAAGTTCTGATTTTCCTGTTCCGGACTTACCATAGAGTAAAACTGCTTGAGCGCGCTTAACATTGTGCTTCGCCAATAACTCCGGGTCTTTTTTTGCGATTTTTACAAATTTACGAAGTTCTGCAACCGTATCGTCAATACCGAAGAACTGTTCAAATGCGTCTGCCTGTACCTCTGGAGGTAACCCTTCGAGTACACGACCTGGCATAGCTAAAAGTAGCTGTCCCATCTGATCGATAGGGACACTTTGTGTATCAAATATAACTCTGACTAAGCCCGTCAACACAGATAAATGCTGCTTAAGCAGACTTTCAATATCCATCTTATCAGCTGCATGGTTTACGCTCTCCATCGGCCGGTGACGAACTGAATTGACCGTCCATCTCTGCCCGCCGAATGATGGAGCGACATAACTTATGCTGTCATCCATCATAGTGTTGCGAATTATCGTGAGCCCTAGTGGCGTTAACAATCTAAGAGGGCTTTCGACTGTGCATTCACCATCGAGAGCCAATAGACCATGTAATTGAGCAGAAAGCCGACGCTGGTCTAGAGGTTCACGCAGTTCAACGGATGAGGTCAAGCCTAGGAGGTCTGATTCATCGACCATCTCTGTTGTAGTAATCGATGTCGTGACGGTTTCGATTGGTCCTACACGCAATGGCTTATCAAGAACCACTATTTCTTGGCCGTGATAAATCACCGCCATGTCGTTGAGTAGGTCCTGATGAAAAGCTATTTCGAAGTGTCCCGGTGCTGCCATATTACTACTATAAAAACACCTATGACGCTCGCGCGCAAGCATAGGCATAATTATTGTTACATGACTGAGAAATTTTCGTTGAAGATGTGCTCTTCACTGACTCCCTTGGCGGTGAGGCCTTTTTTGAGCGCCGCTGTCATGCCCGGTGGGCCACAGATAAAATAGTCCGCTTCAGCAAAATTCTTAATGCTCTTACCGACAACATCAGCAGTTACAAAGCCGCTCCACTGTTTATTTACCAGATTGAATTCGAAGTTATCAGGCAGCATTTTTCTAATTGCAATGAGCTCCCTCATAAACACAGCATCATCGAGCTTATCGGCCGCATAGAACAGGTGGATGTGGTGCTTATCGCCCGGCTTCAGCGAGCGTGCCATGGCGAGGAACGGGGTGATGCCGACCCCACCGGCAATCCAGATCTGCTGGGCACGCTTGGAATTATGCAGTGAGAACGTGCCATACGGGCCCTCCAACAGCGCCGGCGTCCCTGGCGTGATGTACTTCATCTTTGCACTGTCATCTCCAAGATTTTTTATAGCGAAGCGGATATACGGACCATTGTTGGCGGTCGTGAATGAATACGGATGCGGCTCGCTATCGACAACCTTACTCTTAAGCGTCAGATAGGCAAACTGGCCAGGTGTGTAGTTCATCGGAATACCGGTCGGCTTCAATACTAGTTCTGTAACTGCCGGGGTGACGGTAAGTACTTCGGCAACAACATAGCGGTAGCGATGAATAAAAATACCAAATACCGAACGGATCAGGAACGATACAAAGCCGATCTCTGCCAGTAGCAACATGTAAATATACAATGGGATAATATGTGTAATCTGCGCATTGGCAAGCAGCGCGTGTAGGACGATGACGGGAAGCAGCCAGCCGAACAAGCGGTGCACATACACCCATTTTTGGTGTTTCGTATGTACATACACCGTAAAGCCCGTCAGTAGAATGAGGCACACCAGCGCAAAAACACCTATGAGCACCGACGCTGATTCCCAGTTCCAAATACCGAGGAAGCCGACGCCATTTAGCAGTCCACCCGCCGCCAATAATATCGGATGGATGCAGATGAGGTAGAAGGCTAGTTTACCCGCTTGTTTATGGAGTAAATAGACGCTGTCGAGACCTCCGAACAACTTTTCTACAATAAAAAACCGCATACTTAGTACTGGCTGCAAACAATAGGTCGCGAAGCCCATAAATGCACAAGCTTTGCCGATCGATTTCAGGATGTTTCCAGCAGTGGAAAAATGCGTACCTACCCCTGTTGCGACGAGCCATATCACCACTGGCACCACTACTAATACTAAGAAGATCAGGCGTCCATACAATGAGCGTTTTTTACCGAATAACATATCCTACCAACACGTGTTTATATACTCCTATAGATAGTAGCATAAGCGAAACTCCTATATACTTTTTAGTGATGGCAAAGCGTACGCAGCGAATCTACATTCCAACCGTCTACGAGATGGTGTCGCTTAGTATCATAGGAGCTGGCCTACTGGTGGTGATTGTGATTCTCAGTGCTGCCCGGGACTATGATGTCCGCAACTATAGCTTCTTTAGTACCACTTCCAAAAATTTCATAGATGTGCGCCTCAAGTTCTTGGACACGCCTCGCTGGGCCACGATTCTGACGTTCATACTGTGGATGATGTGCGGTATCCTGGTGTATCTAGCGATTTGGTTCGTGGCAACGGTCTTCAAGGCCTACCGCGAAGACAGCCTGCCCTTGCATGGCTTCCTGACACCGCGCAGCTATGACCGTAGTGGCGAGGTTTTTACGGCAATTGCGCGCGGCCTGATCCGCTTTGTGGCGATTGTTGCCAGTATCGTGTGGCTCTTCTTTTTGCTCCGCAGTATGACGCCGTATCTGACACACGTGTTTGCTGCTGCCTTGTCACCAATAACCTTCAGTAGCGTGCCAACGATTATCGTTGCGGGCGTCTTGGAGGGAGCGAGTATTTACGTTCTGATTGTGTGCCTACGTTTCGTTTTCCTACGAAAACGGCTTATCGGCAGTAACATTACAGACTAAAAGTTATTTGACGCTGATGTAGCGGCGAGTTGGGTGTTTATCTTTGAGGTCATTCAAGTACGTATGGATGTCTTTGATTCGGATGATGATGTGGGCAGCTTTGGCTTTGCTGGTACCACCGTCAATATTCTGTAGGATTTCAAAGGCAAACCCAGTGTCATAACTAACGATGATTGGTTGCGAGACCTCACCAGCTTTCAGCTTAAACAATGCTTCGATTGTTTGAGGCGAAGCAGCAGTATTAGACGCATCAACAACTCCGAGATCACCGCCGTTTGGCCGCGTTGAGGCATCATCTGAGTACGTCTTGGCAACATCTCCGAACGACGTACCTGACTTTATGGCGGCTTCGGCGGTCGCCGCTCGACTCAAAGCACCAGTATCAAGTGCAGCATTGACTTTTTCTTCGAGCAGCTGGGAACGCAGCGAGCGCTTAAAGTCACCCAAGCTCCAGCCGTAATACTCACGAATCACATCTTCGAAAACCTGACTGCTGCCACCAAGGCGGTTTTGTTCGCGGGCCAGCGCAATTTGGTCATCGACTTCGCCGTCAGACACACTCATGCCCTTTTCTTTGGCAATCTGCTTGATCCGCGCGTCATCATCAACCTTCTGCAAGGCACTTTGTTTGTAGCTGTTGAGCTGTTGCTTGCCGGTGTCAGTCGAGAAGCTCAGTTTTTGTTCGGTCTCGTAATAGTGCATGTAGTGACGCAGTTCAAATAAATAGTTCTCGTACGAAATAAAATGCGTGCCTTCGCGGGCTATTGGCAATGGTATGACCTGCGTGACGCGGTACACAAACGTCGAAGTCGACTGCAACTTATAGAGAGCAATCACACAATATGAGGCAAAACTGAGAACCGCGATGATGAACAGCGTCGTCGTAAAGACGACCACCTTATGCTTGCTGTGTTGGAGCGGATAGATGTATTTTCGGGCGCCAGAAAGCACCTCTTCACGGTGTGAGGCTACGGTTTCATTGGTAATGCGCGGCAAACGGTCGGCTTGCTCTGCTTTGAAGGCCTTTTTGGCACTGCGTTTTTCTCGCAGATTTTTAAATTTATTCTTCATCGTCCTCTTCGTCTAGTTCTTCTTCAATTTCCTCGTTCGTGCGGACTGTTGCCTTTGGAAAGGTCGTCGTAACGATTCCTCTGTCCCGAAGTATCAGCAGGATCTTCTTCTGGATCTTAGCCGGGTGGTGAACGTCGTGAACAACCAAGTCGCCCATGTACGTTTGTATCATAATTGTACCAAATCCAAGCAGCGTCTCCTGAAAACCGTTGATTTCATAGTTCACCATCTGGATTTGATTCAGATTGAGATCGACGACGCTGCGCTTGAAGAGACCTTTCTGGGTAATCTGGATGAGGCGCTGGTCGGTCACAATGTAGACACTGAACTTCCAGTTCACATAAAATGGTGCAAAAACCAAGCCCCCGAGCACAAAGCCACCGAGCAGGCCAAGGCCTAACACCGACATCTCCGGCTTGATGAACGATGGAATGGTGCCGAGCATGATCCCCACCATGCCAAAAATCAGCCCTTTGCGCATGACCACAGGGTGCTTATTGAACACCATCAGGACTTCTTCATCGTCGTACTGGTCGGCAAAATATTTCTGCGGTGTGTCCATGTGTCACCTATTATAACTGTTATGGTTTAGGGGCGAAAGAAAAGAAGGTATACTACTGCTTACGTGGTCCGGTAGCTCAATGGATAGAGCAGTTCCGTCCTAAGGAAAAGGTTGCAGGTTCGACTCTTGCCCGGATCACCACATTAAGATTGCAGATCCGGAATGACAAGCTCCACGCTGTTCGCATAGGTTCCCATATCTTGAACAATACCAAGGACCTGCGAAACACTGTACTCAGCGCCATCGTAGTCCGTTGCGACACGCCCAACCGCTCGTACAATCGGACTCTGATAGCTTAGGTTACCCCGAGCCTCTTTGATCGCATTGTTGCAGTCTGTTGCGGTCGTGTCGGCCATTACATCCTTAAAATGAGCACCTTCCTGGATCCCAGCACCACCGATAATGAGCTCACCTGAGAGCACTACTGTGGCGGCACTAACGGTTAAATCAGTGCATACTTCTGTCACAAGTGCTTGGTACTCTACCATGATCCCATCAGATCGGTGCGCGACACCGCGAATATTCAAGTCGTAGTGGGGTGGTGCGGCGACTTCATGCGGCGCATCGCTTATTTTCTCCACGAGTAGTCCACTCAGAACACCAAGTACACCTCCAGCAATCGGCACACCGACGACAACACCTGAAAGAAGTGCGAGATACTGATACGGCGAGAGCTGTTTTGCTACTTTTCTCTGTTCTTGGCGCTGAAACTCACGCTCAAAAGAACCCATGGACTGGCTGCGACTAACACGTGGCCAGATAGGCATGTTCTAGCCGCGCTCGTATGGCTCGTAGATGTGCATGTACTCTGACTTGTCGTAGCGAAAGAGTTCTTCTTTGGTGAAGAAACGAGCGATTTCGGCTATGCCGTTTTCAGGACTGTCAGATGCGTGAATCAAGTTGCGTCCGGTACCGATAGAATAATCACCGCGTACCGTGCCTGCGAGGGCTTCACGAGGGTTGGTAGCGCCGATAAGGGTGCGGACTGATGCGACGCACTCAAAGCCTTCCCAGGCCATGACAACAACTGGTGAGCTCTTCATGAATTCTTCGAGGCCAGCGTAAAACGGCTTGTCCGTAAGATGTGAGTAATGAGCTGCGAGAATCGCGCTATCTAGTGACATCATCTTGATACCGAGCAATTTAAGGCCCTTATTTTCAAAGCGGGACATGATTTCGCCGATCAAACCGCGCTGGATCGCATCAGGCTTGGCAATGATAAGGGTTCGTTCCATGATTTTTTGTGTAATCCTATTTAATTACCCCTATTTTAACAGATAGGGAGCGATGATGCGAGCCGAGTACATAATTTTGTATACAATCTGTCTGCATGTCGTACAATAAGGCTTATGTTACTGGCGAAAGCAAAAACTGATTACCTCGAATATCTCGAGATTGAGCAAGGCCGTTCGCAAAAAACCATCCAAAACTACGACCATTATCTGACTCGTCTACTTGATTTTGGTGGTGATATAACAGTGGCCGACATAACGCCAGAACTAATCAGAAAATTTCGACTGTGGTTGAACCGACTAGGTACGAACACCAGCGATGAACTGCAAAAGAACACCCAGAACTATCACCTGATTGCACTACGTAACTTCTTAAAATTCTGTGCCAAGCGTGATATTCCGGCCATCAGCGCCGACAAGATCGAACTCGCCAAAGCCACACGTAAGCAGGTCACGTTTTTGAATACTGAGGAGCTGGCAGCCCTCTTTTCACAACCAAAGACCGACACGCTGCAGGGACTCCGCGACCGGGCAATTCTTGAACTGCTTTTTAGCTCGGGTCTGCGCGTCTCAGAGCTTGTTAATCTTAACCGGGAAGACGTCAATTTGAAGCGCCGCGAGTTTATGGTGCGCGGCAAAGGCGACAAAGACCGACCGGTGTTTGTGAGCGAGGTTGCGGCCGATTGGATCAATGCTTACTTTGAAAAACGCCAAGACAACGCACGTCCGCTCTTTATCCGCTACTCCGGCAACAAACAGATCAACCTCAGTGGCAACTTCTACCGCCTGACTGCTCGCAGCATCCAGCGGCTGATTGCCCGCTATGCCCTACTAGGCGGCATCACCAAACACGTGTCACCCCATACACTACGCCATAGCTTTGCCACCGACCTCCTTATGAACGGCGCCGATTTACGCAGTGTGCAGGCCATGTTGGGCCATAGCAACATCTCTACTACACAGATTTACACCCACGTCACCGATCCGCACCTTAAAGCGATCCACGAGAAGTTTCACGACAAGACTCAGTAACTAGTAGTTACAACTGCCGGGGGTGTCAGTACCGCCGACAACGTATGAAAGGCCAAAGACAGAGCTTGGTGGTGCCACCGCTAACTGCTTACAAACTGAGTCCATTGATTGTAGGACGAATTCCGGTGCCGGATAACTCTTATTGTTCGGTACACGTACCTGGATGCGGCGGATAACGTCATTCACTTTGCCGGTCGAATCTACCTCTGTCTGCGCGCCAACTAGATTGAGCTGGGTGGCAAGATTGAAGATGCGTACCGTCACGCTGGAGTTATGGTAGAGTGACCGCATCCGCAAGTAGTACGCTGGCGCTGGCGTCGCACCGGTCTTGATGGTGGCTTCGCACAAACGCGCGCCCGTACCTGACGTACAGTTTACAAAAACAATGCTACCTGTTGAGGTGACACCAAGGGTCGCCAAACTCGTTCCACAGGCACCCGCCGGATACAGATACAAACTCAGCATGCCATTGGCAAGTGAATCCCTTGTAAAGCTGCCGGCAGCGACTGGTACCAAGTCGACACGCATCATACCCGGTGTGGTTACAGGCCACGCACTGAGTGCCGGCAAACTCACCGGTAATACACTACAGATACTGTTATTGAGTGTTGGGGTCGAGATGGCTGGATACGGATCCCAAGCAAGCTTAACATCAGAGATTGTTGCCCCGGTCGACGATTTGATCGGTACTGTTGTTGACGTGTCGGCGGTAATACGGCCCGGTGAATATACAAGGGTGGACGGAGTCGGATTAATGATAAGGCAGGAGTATGAGGCACTTAAATTGCTAGAAATCGTACCGTTCGTAAACGGTGTGCCATTGCTCGCTGATACATCGCAATTTGGTTTGCTGACAGGAGCGTGCGTTGGGTCTTGGATATAGCTCACCACGTCATTGACGCCTGATTCTGCAGCATAAAATGCCTGCGTACTGAGTGACTGATCAAGCGCTTGGCGCTGTTCACGTTGCATCAGGCGGGCAAAGCCAAGCGTAATCAGCGTCATAACCACCATGACGATCGTCGCCACAATAATGGCTACCATACCCTCTTCACCGCGTTTTACCGTATTCACTCCTCTCATAATACACGCCTTTTTACGATTGTGCTTAGCTCACTAATCGCACAGAACTGCGTCCCCACTTGTGAGCCTTTGCAAACTTTGCGTGTTAAATCTTCTGGATAGACAGTCAGCAGGTCTTCGTCGCCGTAATCGACGCTTAATTGTACCTGCCAAGTGGAGTTATCTGGCGACAGGCTGATCAGTTTTAGTCGGTTGATGCGCATGTTTGCGCCGACGAGCTCGCGGCCGTTCGTACCCAGAGATCCTTGACTTGGATTACTGAGTGTCAGGTTGGCTGGTACAATGCCCGTCGCACCGGCACAGGCTGGCATGACATCTGCCCACAGGACGTGTCGAATCTGCCTGTCTAGCGTAACGTTGGTGCTTGGATTATCACTTTGCTGGCGGTCGATCACGTAGCTGTACCGTGTTGAGCCGATACAAAAGAACCCGATTGCATTTGCCGTCGCCGAACCACCCGTAACAGGGATATCGGGACCGGCTACGAGGCTTGGCGTGGTAACGCTGTCACCGGTAAATTGGATTGCCTGCGAAATCTCATCGAGAATGCTCCGTGTCGCATCCTGCGTCTGCGAAGTAGTAATGCCCTTGTAATAGAGCCGGCCGATTTGGACCAGTGCCGTCAAACACATCAGGAGCACCACTGAAAACACGAGAGTCGCAAACAGAAGTTCGATGATGGTGAAGCCTTTACTGGAGTGTCTGTACCGCTTCATTACTTGCTGTGCAACCGATATGCTATTTGTACGTTACCTTGATTACCACTGCCCTGCTGTGTCCAGGTGACTGCTACCGTGAAGGTATCGGTTGCACCTATGGATACAGCTGTATACGAAATCTGTTGGCTGTAGAGCCCATTAAGGCCAGCACATGCACTCAGGTTTGTGATCGGTTGTACCTGGAAAGTATCATCGATACAGAATGGTGCTGGTGCTGATGGGAAAATATTTTGTGAAGCAGTGGCCGATGTACCAAGTGAGGCAATGTATTTGAGTTTTTCGACCTCGCTTTCGGCAATCTTCAGTGCTTCGGTCTGTTCTTGGGCAAAACGGCCGGTACGCAAAGCTTTTGTTGCCGTGGCATATGAAGAGCCGATAACCAAGCCGATGACTGCAGTTGCCAACATTACTTCTACAAGAGTATCGCCGCGTTGAGTGCGTTTCATGGGCATATCACCGTACTATAGGTTGCATCGCCACTGAGTGCGACTGACGTCTGGCTCGCATTACCGCCAATAGTTAACATAGCCTTCTCCTTATTTTGTTGATCAGCCAGGCATATGACGATGCCGTATGGCGGATTCATCTTTATTAAGTTCTTGCCGACCGGTGTCGGTATTTGATCAGTGAGGTTTATGATGTTGCTCATTGCAGTATTTTCGGTGTTAACGCCGATTGCGCCGACTATCTGCGGTGGAACGACTCCGAAACTCACATGTTGCGCCCCAGAAGCCAAGCTACCTGTATTTGCATCGAATTTAGCAAGGCTGCTAAAGAATGCAATCGTGTCGTAATACTTATTATTGTTTGCGAGCGCCGGATAGACACCGTTGCTCGATGGCAAAGCCGGCGCGATAATACGCGTGACCTTTATGCCAAATTGAAGGATATTTTTTTCGGTCACATTCGGCCCAATCTGGCCAAAACTGTCTATGGGAGTTGGGAGGGCCTCCTGGAGCGAGGTAACCTCTTGGCCTGTACTGTTGGTACGGCGGCCGGCAACGCTCAATAACCTGTAATCAACCGCACCAGCTGCGCCGCCGGACGTCGTAAACTGCAGCACCTTTCCTAGGAATATACACTTGTTGCTTGTACCTTGGACATCACCGCCCGGGTTGATTAGCGGTGGCGAAAGTGGGCTACTTGGGCTTGCGACGGTACACGAGAAGTCTTGTGTATTTGGGTAGGAGTCGCTGGCAACCTGATTGATCACTTCTTCAATCTTGCTTTGGGTATCACGTGTTCCCTGCGAAAACTGAACCTGCGCCTGATGACCGCCGATGGCCGTGATTGCAGCCAGAAAGAGGACAGCAGTTATCGCCAAAAAAACCATAACCTCTATGATGGTATACCCTGCAGGGCCACCCTCTTGTATCATACTCTCGAGTATACCATAAGCTTAATCGGGGGGATACGAGTATTATCCCTGTTACATCAACAAAAGATGGACAGTGTACCAATCTATAACTTTTTGTCCGAAAAGCCGGACCAAAATAAGACCGATTATGAGAAGGGGACCGAATGGCAGTCGGCTCGTGAGGGAGCGTTTGCGGCTCAACAGCCCCGGCAAAGCCACAGCGACCCCGATAAGTGAAGCGGCAAATATGACTATCGCTGCCATGACCGGTGTACCAATCAATAAACCGATGGCGATACCGAGCCGCACATCGCCATAGCCTATCCATGTACCTTTAGACACCGTGTAAAACAGCCAGAACAGTCCTGAGCCGACGACAACCGCCCCTAGCCCCAATAGGAGTGTGTGCAGACTTGGCTTCTGCATAAAACGGAGCGCAAAGTCAGTCGCACTTAAATACCAGAGCGGATAGATGACTTTATTCGGTAGGATATACCACTGAAGGTCATAGAAGAAGAGGATAAGCAGGAGAATGAGGCTCAGGCTCCATAAGGCAAAACGTGCAATCTGAAGCCAGCCGACGAAGCCATCCGGCCAGCACAGATAGGAAAGCGCAAACACAAGTCCGCCTGCGAGTTCTGCTAACGGCAACCCGATAGAGATCTTCTTGTGACAATAACGACATGTGCCGCGTAAAGAGAGCCAACTAAAAAGTGGCACGAGGTCTTTACCCGCCAGTTTATGTTTACAGTACTCACAAACCGAGCGTTGGGTGCCACCAAAAGGTTTGTTTTTCTTGAGACGCCAAGCGGTGGCCATCGCAAAGCTACCGAAGCAAAGGCCGATGATGAAGAAGTAAACACTGATAAGTATATGCATGAGCATGATTATAGCGCGTTACAAGTAAAACACCGCCTCCGGAGGCGGTGTTTTTGGGATACTCGAGTCTATGGTTACTGGTTGTCTGCGCAGTAGATAGCGCCACCCTCAAGGTAGACAGCCATTGCGTAGTTACGAGAGGCGACTGCAGTACCACTACCGAGAATGACAGTCTCACCCGAACACTTCGCGTTGTAGTAGTAGTTAACAACACGAGCAGTTGCGGGTGCGGTTACGTCTATAGGTAGTGTGAAGGTACCAGAAGCGATGAAGTTGAAACCGAACGGCGTACCAGTCTTAGGGTCGGTCACGCCGACGTTACTAAGATAGTGACTCGTAAAGCTCGTACCAGCAGCAATTGCAGCACCACCAACGACGTTACCAAATTCAGCGACGTTTTTTGGATAGTTACCATTGTTATTGGTTGAATACGAGTCCATTTCGGCCTTTACGCGGTTCAAAACATCTTTCGCAGTTGTGTTGCGGGTATTACGCTGCAACTGTGGAATAGCCACGAATACGATTGCCATAATAAGGCCGGCGATTGCCAACACAATCATAACTTCGATGATAGTAAAGCCGGTAGCCTTCGCCCCTTTGGCCTCTTTTTTAAATTCTCGTACTTTGTTTAACATGTAGCCGGTGCCCCTTTACTTGTATGTTAGATACTTTGTATGAATTAAGCATAAGCAGTACGCACTTAAATTGCAAGACTTTATCTATAAATGACTGGGGTCGTAAAAATACTACTTGATAACGTTTTTGCCGACCAGGCCATAAATCGGCAACAAAACAGCGGCGACAATAGTGAGCGCAACAACGCCAAGTACCACCATCAGGACAGGCTCTATAATCGTCGAGATGGCTTTAATCTGGTTGTCGACTTCTTTTTCAAAGTAATCGGCGGTTTTTTCAAGCATCTGCTCGATCGCACCAGAATCCTCCCCAATCTTTAGCATCTGTGGTACGAGTTCGAGGAAGTTCGGGTCGCCCATTAGTGTTGCTGACAGTGCTTTTCCACCCTTCACCTGCTCTGTTGCACGGTCGATAGACTTCTGAATATGAACGTTATCAACTGCTTTGCCGGTGATCTGCAACATCTGAATCAATGGCACCCCGGTTGACACCAATGTCGTACCGGTGCGCGCAAATCGTGCCATATACAGCTTCATGAAGAGCGGACCGACTGGCCAGGCACGCATCTTAGCCTTATCAAGGAAAGCTTTACCACTAGGCGTCTTAATCCAACGTGAGCCGATAAAACTAAGGATACCAAGGGCGATAAGCACAAAGTACCACCGCTTGATTATGAACTGGGAAATCGCCAACATTACCCTTGTAAGCGCCGGTAGCTGGGTGCCTGGTAGGCCATTATAAAGTGTCTGAACCTGTGGTAGCACGCTCACGAGCATGAAGCCGACGACACCGGCCATGACGAGCAGGACGATTACCGGATAGATCATAGCACCGCGTACTTTGCTTACGATTTCGGCATCTTTTTCTTGCTGGTTAGCAAGACGTTCGAGGGCGGAATCGAGCGTTCCGGATGTTTCACCGGCTGCAATCAGACTTACAAACACTTGATTGAAGACATTAGGATACTTGCCAATCGAATCGCTCATTGACTTACCAGCCTCGACGTCGCTAATAATGCCAGCTATGACAATCTGGAGCGGCTTGCTCTTCGTCTGAGCGGCAACACTTCTTAATGACTGAACGAGTGGAAGGCCGGCATTAATAAGCGTACTCAGCTGACGCGAAAAGATGACCTTATCCTTCGTGGCTACTCTGTTGAAAATCTTTTTAATGCCTTTGCCTTCGGCATTTTTCACGCTGATATCAAGCGGCGCTAAACCCTCCTTTTGAATAAGGCGAGCCGCCGCTTGCTGATTCTCGGCCTTGACCTCGGCTTTTATCTTTTGACCGCTGGACGGGTCACGCGCTGTGTAAGTAAACGTTAACATCGTCTATTACGACCGCATCAGACGGTCGAGCTCCTCTACATCAATTGCAAAGTTACGAGCTTCATCATAGGTGATCGTGCCAGCATGAATCAGGTTGACCAGCGTCTTGTCCATCGACTGCATGCCATGGTCGGCCCCAGTTTGGATAACAGCTTCGAGCTGGTGAGTTTTGCCTTCGCGAATGATATTACGGACGGCAGGCGTCGCAACCAAAATTTCGGCGGCCGCGATGCGTCCACCACCAATGGTCGGTATCAAGCGCTGGGAGCAAATCGCCATCAGTATATTGCTCAGCTGGGAGCGGATCTGCGGCTGTTGGTGCGGCGGAAACACATCAATCATACGGTCAATACTCTGTGCGGCACTGTTAGTGTGCAGTGTCGCAAAGACCAAGTGACCGGTTTCAGCGATTGTGATTGCACTGGAGATGGTTTCAAGGTCACGCATTTCTCCGATCAGGACGACATCAGGATCCTGACGCAGTGCACTTCGAAGGGCAGCACTAAAGCTGTACGTATCGTAGTGGACTTCACGCTGGACAATCACCGACTTAGCAGATTTGTGAGTGAATTCAATCGGATCTTCAATTGTAATAATATGCGTGGCGCGTTCTTGGTTGATCTTACTGATCATCGAAGCGAGCGTCGTTGATTTACCAGAACCAGTTGGCCCGGTGACCAAAACGAGACCGCGAGGATAATCAGCAAACTTACTGACAACCGGCGGCAAACCAAGTTGTTCAATCGAAAGAATTTCATTTGGAATCAGACGCAACGCAGCGGCAATGTTACCCCGCTCGTGGAAGGCATTCACACGAAAACGGCCAAGGTCGCCAAAGGCAAAGCTGAAGTCAAACTCTTTATCTTTGAGCAAAATTTGCTTCTGATCCTCATCAAGCACCGCAAACACAAGTGTTTCAACGGCTTCTTCATTCAGAACATCAGCGCTGCCAACCGGCTCTAATGCCCCGTCGACACGTAGCATTGGCGGGAGTCCCACCTGCAGGTGAAGGTCCGATGCCTTGTGCTTTAACACTTCTTCCAGAAGAATTTCGATCCGCGGTTGTCCCTGTGCACTCATGCTATTGCCACCTTTTTCGTCCTTGTTTCTTTATGCCGCATCGGTTGCTGCCACCCTGTTTACTTCTGTAATTGTGGTGGCACCGGCCAGCGCTTTGAGATACCCGTCCTGGCGCATGGTTATCATGCCATTGCTTTCGGCGGCCTTCTGAATCTCAGCACTTGTGGCGTGTTTCAGGATTAAATCCTGAACGTTTCCACTAATGTTGAAGACTTCATACAGTCCCATCCGACCCTTATAACCATCGGGGCTCGCTGAGTCTACCTTGCCCTTGGTTAAAGTATAAGCGTTTTGCGTGGCAAGAGGCAAGCTTGGATAGCCCAAATCTTCACAGGCGGCCTTGAGTTCGGCTTCGCTTTGCGGCAACATTGCCCCCAGCACCGATTTGATCGCCGCTGTATCAGGTGCACTGCTCTCATACGTTTCGCCGCCCGGCACCACACGTCGCACCAGTCGCTGGCCAATCACCGTACGCACCGTGCTAGCAATCAGGAACGGTTCGATGCCCATATCGAGTAAACGTGGCAAGATACCGGCCGCGCTGTTAGTGTGCAGCGTGCTGAACACCAAGTGGCCCGTTAAAGCCGCCTGCACCGCCAACGAGGCAGTTTCTTTATCGCGGATTTCTCCCACCATGACGACGTTCGGGTCTTGACGCAAGATCGAGCGCAGTCCAGAGGCAAACGTTAGACCAACGTCGGCATTCACTTGAATCTGGTTGATACCGCTCATCTTATATTCAACTGGATCCTCAAGAGTGACGATGTTTATCTCGTCGCTTTTTATTTCCGAAAGAAGTGCGTACAAACTAGTGGATTTACCGGAACCGGTCGGCCCACTGGTGAGGACCATGCCGCTGGACTGCTTCAGGCCTTCACGGATGGTCCGGAGCGCGCGCCCGTGGTAGCCCATGTCCTCAAGGTGTAACGACGTGCCGCTCTTGTCCAAAAGACGAATCACGACCTGTTCACCCCACACGACTGGACTGATAGAAATACGTAGGTCAATCGCCTTGTCGGAAACTTGAATCGTAAAGTTACCATCCTGTGGAATGCGGTGCTCATCAATCTTCAAGTTACTCAAGATCTTGATGCGAGACACCAGCGGTGCCTCTGTTGTCTTGGGTAGCTTCATAATCTCACGCAGTACGCCGTCCACACGACAGCGGATTTTGAGTTCTTTCTCGAGCGGTTCGATGTGAATATCACTGGCGCGGTTTTTGGCGGCGTATTCCAAAATCGTCGAGAGCGCCTTACTGATTGGCGAATCCTGCACGATGGTTTTAATGTTCTTACCATCGGCCGTTCCATTGGCTAGGTCGATTTCCTGCTGCTCAGTATCAAGTACACCGGCCACGTCTTTGTCGAGGTCCATCTGGTACTGCTTCAAGACCTGGCGGATACCTTCTTCACTGGCGGCGTAGACCTTCAGCGGACGGCCGATTTTGTTACTTAAAAAGTCGACGGCTTGGACGTTGTCGGAATCGAGCATGGCAACAACAAGTCGATTCTGCATTTCGCCAAGTGGCACGGCCATATATCGTTCCGCTACTTCTTCTGGCAAAAGCGAGAGGATTTTTGGATCAATGTGGGCAGCACTCAAATTGACATATGGCACCTTTGTAACGTGGGCGATCGTCTTGGTCAGCGTTTCGTTGTTAATGACGTCTTCGGCGACGAGATAGGAAAAGAGCGGCATGCTTCTGGCTGACGAATCAGTGCGTAGTTTGTGAAGTTTTTCTGGTGTCAGGACACCATCTTTAATAAGGGTGTCTTCGACCTGCTTCTGGAGTGCAGATGACAGTACGCTCATACTGTTCCCTTTTGGGCCTTATTGGCCTGAGCCACTGAATGGCTTACTGTTAGAGTCGCCACCGATTTTAATGGTCTGGGTTGGGTTGATGGCATCTTTATTGAAGAATTTGCTGTATGGATCCTGGCTGACGGTCGGGAAATCAGCTTTAATCGACTCGACGACTTCAACACTTTCTTTGCGGTTCTTTGGCGAAGAGATAAGAATGCCGCTTAGGAAATAAGAGATAAAAGCGCTTACAACAACGATAAAGACAATCAGTGCTATATCTTTCTGCTTCATTTCACTACCTTTGTACCAATCTTGAGTGTCTTTTCTGGCTGATAATATGTCTTGGTGGTCATCGTCACGCGAAGCTGATTACTACCTGCTATGAGAGACAGTTGCGACACGTAGAATGGCCGAATGGATTTTTCAAGCGTCTGCAGTAACTTTTCGCCACCAGCATAGTCAGTCGAAACACCAATCGGTAACGGTATTTCAATAGGCTGCGGATCACTTGTGTTAGCGCTCTGTTGAGCAATTTCATCATCTGTACCGCCAATTGAATCAATCGCATAGCCACCGTCTTTTAGAACCTTTTCAAGCGAACTGATAAGGCCTGGGAAGTCATATTTACTTGGTAAAGCATCGAGGACGATCTTTGGGTTATCGCCGTCACGTGCACTAGATCCCGTTGGATTGCCATCTATAGCGTTCACTGGTGCCTCAGCAAATGTCTTATAGCTACTGACGAGGCTTGCGACACTCTTGTTGTTTGTCTTGAGCTGCTTCAGAGCTGTATTTTTCTCTTTTATGACTCGGGTTTGGTAGCCGCTCTGTGAGAGCAGCACCTTACAAGCGATAAGTGAGAATGTGACGATAAATGATGTGATGCCGATCACAATCATCATACTGGCATTGGCCTTATCGATCATGAGTCGCTTGCCACTAAGTCCTGGTACGCCCGCCATTACCTTATGCCTCCTGTTTTGTCAGTTGTACTCGCTTTGAAGACTGCTTCAGGTTTTTCGGTTTCCGACCTTGTACTGGTAATCTTTGGCACAGTCAAAATAGGTGTTTCGGTATTCGAAAATAGGGCTGGATCAAAGTTAAACGTCAGGATAAATGACGCCTTCTTATCATCACGACTCAGTGTTGAAACGATGTTCGTGAACGGCTTGCCATTGGTCACCGTACTGTTTGTGAATGTTGCAAACTTCAGGGTATCGGCATACTTGTTAGCAATCGCGAGATCATCCGCCGAGCCGGTAATCGTTATTGAATCCAACACGAAGTCTACGTCAAGCTTCGATATATTAGCTTGTACGGGTGTCACCTGTTGAATATACCCTGGTTGCGCGACGCCCTTATCATCTTTATATCCCAATAAACGGGATGAGATTGGCTTCCCTTGATGAAGCGCTGGCAAGCTACCTAACTGATTCTGGATTGTTAGAATCTTGTTCAGGTCAGTTGTCGACGTCAGAGTTTTTTCTTGCGTCTTAATGTCCTTTGAAATGTCATTCAGGTGCTTCTTTTGGGCGACTTGGACGGTCAGGAACATAATAATAAGTACTGCTAAAGAAATAGCTGCGGCAGTGAGCGAAACAATGACCACAAGACGCTTGGTTCGTCTGGTTTTGATATAATCGAGTTTTACATCTGGTAGCAGGTTGAATTGAATCATAAGCCCTACTCGATCCTTTCCGCGAGCCCTGCCGCAACACCAAAGTGGTTCGAGAGGCTTAATAGTTCATTCTGACGGTCAGCCGGAAAAGCAATATTGCGCCATGCGTTGCCGATTTCAACACTGAGGCCAAACTTATTGGCAATCACCAGTGGGAACTCCGGTAATGCCGAAGCACCGCCGGTCACAATGATGCGTTCGAGCTTCGCATTGTTATAGCGAGTCAGGAAGAACTTGATGGACTTTTCGATTTCGGCAAATAACACCTCGACTGTACCATTGATAGCATTATAAATCTGGCCTTCCAGCTTGTCTTTGCTGAGGCCGAACTTGAAGACGAACTGCGTGGCCTGTGTCTCGTCAATACCAAGGTTCTGCATGGCAGCCTTAATCAGGGCTTCACTGCCGGTTGGGATTGAACGCGTCAAACGTGGTGCTCCGCCCATGGCAATCACGAGGTCGGTGGCACGGCTACCAACATCCAGAATCATCTGCGGTGCACCAGCATCAGGCGACATGAGTGCGCGGGTCAGTGCCAGGCTTTCCGGTTCAAAGGCAATCACGTTGAGACCGATTGACTCCAACATGTCGAGGCGCTTTTCGATAAAGTCATTCGTAATACTCGAGAGTAAGATTTCGACTTTGGTGGCTTCTTTTGGTGAATCACCGAGCAAAGCCCAGTCAATTTTGCTTTCGGCCAGCGGTGTTGGAATCAGCGAATCAGCTTGGTATTTGATTGTTTTAGCGAGTTCGTTCGGTGCCAAACGATCAATATCAATAACTGCGGTAAAGGTACGGCCACTTGGCACACCGACCGCGACGTTGCGTGACGTAATCTTGGCGTCCGAAATCACTTGGCGGATGGCCTGAACCATCTTCTGCTCGTCAGCTTTTGAGTCACTCTGAGAAATTTTCGGGTCAATAGCAAGTTGCCCGTATCGGGCCAAACCTCGCACCTTCCCACCCCCATGAAGCTCTACGACTCGTATTGCGGTGGTACCGATGTCGAGACCGAAGAAGTCAGTCGCGCCTGTTAGGATACCCATTGGTTTCAAGTATATAGCATAAGCATTATGAGAACAACTGTTAGGGCGGCGTTTTTTGAACTGTTAAAGGCTCGGCGGGAGGCCGATGATGGAGTCGAGTGCGCCACTACCGTTAATCGGGTTTGGTGCGAGCGGTGTTGCCATATATGTTTCAGGGGTGTAACGGAAGATCTCGGCGATGTTAGCGCTCGTAAATGGATCGCCACCAACTGCGCCGTTCCGTAGCGTTCCCTTGGTACGCAAGAAGTTCACGTGTTGTGCCACGAAAGAACCATTCACGACAAGGTTCTTCTGGCCACAGCCGCCGGCCCCGGCACTGACGATTGTCGCATTGCTCGGTGTCGCGAAAGCTCCATCAGAACAGGTATAGATGCGCCCGCTGTCAGTTATACCCGACTTCGGCTGAGCTACATAGACGCCATCGAGCTGACTGACATTTGCGGAGATATAGATATTACCGCGAACAATCAAGTAGAGCGAAGGGATCTGAGCAACATCCGTCCAACTGGTGGATGCCGAGGTAATGTTGTCCGTTATGGCGACATTACCATCGATATAGACTGCAATTCGATTACTGACACTGCTTGAAGTCATGATAGTCCCGTTCGGATAGCTGTACTGCCCATTACCAAGACCAGTTATAGAGATCGTGCCGCCTGGCCTCAGAGTAATCCTTGTAGGATCCTGACTGCTCCAGTAATCAGGCGCGCAGACGTTTGCACCATAGTTTCCAGGCCCGGGCGCCGTTGCAATGTTAGAAAAGGCTCTAATTGTCGGTGTATATCCGGGGTCAGCCGATTGTTGAGCAAGCGTGAGGAACCCATTTGTAACAATTGAGCCATTGGCAAATGCGCCAAGCTGTGTCCCAGATCCACGGTAGGCACCGTTCACGAACCGCGCTTTGGTAATGATTGACTCAGTCGAAACACCCGTGCAAGTGCCGCCAACATTCTTGAATCCAGAGCCAGCCGATATATCGTTTCCGTAAAAGCGCATGTATGGAGTCTCTGTCGCGATGACCGACGCGCTGGGGCAGCCAGCGCTTGACCCATAGCCGCCACCAGACCACGCGAAGTTACCAGCAAAATTATAGGTACCAGCCTGAGTGAAGGTTATTGGTGGGGCTAGTGCCGTCGAAGCTGTGCCACCTTGCGCCAGGCCTACAATAGCCCCTGAGTTAGTATTTGTCGGCGTTAGTCCTCCTGCAGGTGGGACTGGTGAAATTACGGCTGTAGCTGTGCCATTCACGGATGGTGCTGCGTATCTCGTTCCACCCCCACTGCTCACGCCAGCCGGACCATTATATGAATCGCCAACGTTAATCGTGCCCGAAATACCTATGCCCGTACATGTAACGATTGGTTGTGTCGAAAGACCGATATCAAAGCCTAGCCTGCTGACGCGTCTTGGTGCAGTGCCACAAACGACATTCGGCGTCATGCCTTGACACTCGTATGAAGGCACGCCAGAACACCATGTTCCCGCCGCGCATGGTCCGGTCGTGCCGTACCCTTCACCATATGGATAGACGTTTGCGCGGTCCGAAGCACCTATCAGGCTGGTGTCTGCCCGCACACAAAAGTAATCGTCTTTTCTGACTACAAAACTGAACCAGCCCCCTGTACCGCCAGAAGCAGTTGGATCAGTGCGTACTTGGCCGCGACAGGTCTCGACCAGCCCGGACACATTTTTAGCTGTATTGAAAGTCTCGAACAGATGACCCTGACCTACACCGATCGTCGTCGCACAGGTATTACTGCCACCGTCAGGGAACCAATAGCCACCACTGCCATTCGGTGGCCCAGCGTCACGCACCATACGGTATTCCAACGGATAGCTCGCCCCATCCGGCCAGACGCTCGGTGTCTGAATATCCTGCTGGAAGGTCGCAGTACCTCCCGGTCCGACTGCGCCAGTTAGTTCGGGTATGCGCAGATCGTAGCCAGGATTTCCATTACTGAGGTAGTGATTCGTATTAATGCCTGGGAAGTTCCATCCATGATAGCCGGAATTCCATTGACCGGGTATCCACGTTTTACCGCCCGTGTTAACAAAACTGTATGTCACACGGTAAAGATTGTTGGGGTAGGCTTGGCTGGGTAAGTTGGTAATCGTCATGGCGCTACAGCTGGCAGTATCTGCAATGACGAAGGCAAAATCATACCCGTAATCATACGTAGACCCGTTGCCAAACCAACGATCAAAGCCATTATTGTTGTCGACACCGGCTGTCTGAGCGACGTAGGCGTTGCCGCCCGCCGCACAGTAGTTCGGATTGTAATTGCCATAAGAACCCGGACAACTACCACCATATCCAACTGCATAAGGCCTTGTATAGGCGGCGAGTGCATGAGCAGGCAGGCTCGCAGGCGAAACACAGAAGGTTGCCCCCTGAGCTATTGAAAATCTGAAGCTACCATCACCAACGGTATTGGTAACGATATTAACTGCACCATTACAGCCTATGTTCACGCCGATACCGGCAAAAGGAGACCGATCTGCGAATATATCTTCGGCATTCAAGAATGAGCCTTGTATTGTTACCATCGGTGCGGATACCGAGAACGATGAGTTACACGAGTTCTCCCAAGCTGACCCCACAATTCCCCAGTTGAACGAGAAAGGTCCTCCCGGACTGCCCGGCGCATTTATGCCACTATAGCCACCTGAACCGTTGTATTGCACGCCTGTCACAAGGAATCCATTTGTATTCCCCGACGGCACTGGCGTTCTCACATACGCCCCATTCGCTGGTACCAAATAGTTACCATATACTCCCGCGTTTGGATCATTACCATCTGCTCCGTAGCTGTTCGCTCCCATTTGGTCACCAGCTGGTATGTTTGCAAGATCCACATAGAAGCCTATTTGGTCGTTCGGATAGAAGGCACTACCACCTCGGGTAAGATTAACTATTGACGTAATGTTGCAACTTGGTGGCGGCCCACACGTTGTAGGGTAGTAAGTAGGAAGAATCTGGAATGCGTTGTTTACGGAGAGACCGTCAATTCTGAATGTATAGTTCACCCCTGAAGCATAATTAAATGATGGATAGCCATATTGTGGTAGCTGAGGTATCGGAAATGGAATGACTTGGTTATTACCACCACCTATTGATGTGATGAAAGCCTGATCACTGACGCTTACACTGCCTCCGTTTGAATCTTTCAACGATAGAACTAGATTCTGACCTAATGAGGAATCATTAGAATCTAGGTCATAAACAAATAGCTGACCCTTACCACCACTACATCCAAGCTTAACATCCGCCTGTAAACTGGTCGGCGAACTTGCGCCGTAAAAAGAGGAATATGAATAGCTTGTTTGCGTCATCGGATTGCCGTTTACATCGAGCGGTACCTGAAGATTTGCTGGTGGACACGACCGAGGATAGGCGAAAATAAAGCACGGTACAGGATTTGTCGATATCCCCGCAAATACACCTGGAGTTAATGACGCGTCAATTTGAAAGGCATTTAAATATCTGAGTGAAAATCGACCAGTTTCTACCCCCGTCGCGTCGGCTTGAAGCGTCTGTATATAGTACAGTGGACCGCCTGGAGTGTCTTGAATTGGCGCTGGATTCGTTGTAGCTTGAGCAATAAAACTATATATAATATCTTTATTGGCTGACAATCCGCAGTCTTTTGATGTAGCAAGCGGGCTGGAAGCATCGGTTGCCATGAAAAATGTGGTAGATGCGCCATTCCACCAGTTATCATCCCTTGGCGATCCGTCACAACCACCAACGATTTTAATTGTAATTAATTGTCCGATCATACTTTGCGGGACGTATAAGTTAGCGAGGGTCGTACGAGCCTTCATTTTTGTCGCCCAGTTGGATTCACTAGTACTTACAATTTGTACGATTGCCTGAATATCATGCGTTGTACCATCAGGGTTAAGATCTGGATAAAAACTTGTAGCTGCGCCACTAATGGCATGTACTGTTCCGTGTGAAAACGTTAACCGGACCAGTAGTGAGGCACTAAATGCTAGTATGAATAGTCCCGCAAGGCGTAAGGTACTATTGCGGCTTGCCGTCATTGGTAGACCCTTCCGAATATGCAGTACCGCTATACACTTCATCTAATTTTTTAGTCAGCTCCTGCCTCGTTCGCTCATCTGGATTTGCTTGTGCTATTGCTTTTGCTTTTTTATAGCAAAATTCTTTAGCAGCGGCATCGCTTGACTGTACGGCAGCATCTAAACAGAGAGAGTAAGCTTGCTGTTTCACAGTGTCCTGAGCTGCAGGGTCAGTATCGAGGGAACGTTGCATAGTTATGACAACCCCATAAATCTTAGATACATAATTTTCCATAATAATATTTAGCGTAGCATATGATTTTTTAACAC
>JBBQVE010000007.1:0-70909 GCA_038211855.1 Saccharimonadales bacterium (SeqCode) | reverse complement strand
TCTAGACTACAAAACAGCACGAGAAGTATACCTAGCAAACCAACAGGAGGCACTAAATGCATAGCTACATAAACAAAAACGAGCCTAACGGCTCGTTGTCTCGCAATACCTTACCTGTCGCACTTGAGGGTTGTGGACAGGGAAAAGTAATTACAAGCATTATAGTATTAAATTGTTTAAATGTCAATAAGATTCCATAAAAGCTTAAGCTAACAGATAGTACAAAAGTCTTGTTATTTTTCCGAAAAAGCATAGAATCACAATAGAAGACGCACTTATCAAGAGGAAACAAAGATGGCGCAATCGGAAACGTTTTACGATGACACACCTAACGTGTTGGAGTTTCGTATTGAACGGCGCCGACAAAAGCAAGTACGTGCCGACCGACCAATTCCCACGCCACAACTCCGCATCTTCAGACCTGTATCTCTGCACGACACCACAAGAGAACAAAGAGACACTATCTACGAATGGCAACAGTCTATTGATGGAATGGCACTAGAAAATAGAGGAAGAGGAACACCTGCGGCTCGAAGTTTATTACATATAACCTATGTAAGTGATATGGATATGAAGCGCATGCTAGATGAAGGTCGCCCTGGCTTAGGACGACCCGACAAAAGAAGTGAACTGCTTAGATTTATGGGACGATTTGCCAGCGATTATACACAAATGGTAAGAGAACGAGGCAGAAACGTTATTGAACAACGTGAGATGCTCCTGGGTGCGAGACTTGACGCATTAAGTTTACCCGTTAACAGAGATGATGATGTGACGGTTGATGAAGTTAATCTTGATGATATGCCACAGTGGTGGGGCTATGCACGACTCCACACAAAACCAAATCTCGAAGAATTTGGAAAAACAAAAATGGGAGTAATCTTTTCAGGTGACGAAGTCATAATAGATGAAATGCAAGCGACCGATACGCTTTTACGCGATTACAATCTAAAGCCCCAGCTCATGGAATCCCGCAGTCAGGGTATGAGACCGCACATGACTATGTATAGTACAGAATTTGCGCTGGGCACAGTCAGGATTCATCCACCCGAATTTCTGCCTGAATATGCAGACTTTGGACCTCCTGTAGCACACATAAATCGAAATGATTAACAGCGGAATTCGTAATAGCAAATATTGATACACTTCTGCTATACTTACAAATATATTTCATAGTAAGTAAAAGTATGGTGTATGGTAGCAAGAGAACACAGTGCTGAACTGAGTGTGCACCGAAGAGTAAGGATTCTGGATCCGCATTTTTTACCGAGTGTTCGTAAAGTAGCGAGTGTAGCTTTTGGGGAAAGACATGTGGGCATTATGACACTTCGCCCACCTCTTGTAGCACTCGCGAATGCTGCCGAAGAAATCACTGAACCAAATACCAAAACCTATGATGCAGAGAATGTTGATCTGCGCTATATATGGCGCATTGCGAAGGGCGACAAAGCCGACAAATATGCAGGCAGTAAGTTATTTAAAGCGCGTGCTGCTTTAGAAGACGGCGTGCGAGACAAAACCAAACCAAAAAAGACGGGTCTGCTTCCACAATACATCGTACCTCCACTCGAAGACCTGATGCGCACAGCGACATCGGAATACGAGATTTTCCCCGAAAGTACCTTCAAATTGGTGTGTGGCGGCATCACAAGCTTTAGAAACGAAATATCGTACCCAGGTAAAGTCATATATGCCCTCACTCCAGATATGTCGACTGATTCATACAGAGTGGCCGAGATAGAGCAAGCTGTGGCCGAAGATACTCTTCAGCGCATATCACGCTATGCCAGTGCGCTGCCTATTCCGCAACCACCCCTCGTGATACCATTCTTGAGAGTCTCAGAAGACCATTTGCCGGAGGGACAAGAACAATTTATAGAAACCATGCAAAGGTCCAATGTATTTCCGTCGACAGTAGAAATGCAGCCACTTGAATTTAGCTTACGATCCTAGTATTTTCGTTAGCGGTACTATGACAATCAGGCCATATCAGGGTATAATGGTGTGTTGCCTATGAGTGAGAAGTTAGTTATTAAAGGAGCGCGCGAACATAATCTCAAGAATATTGATATTGAGATTCCTCGGAATTCGCTCGTGGTTATTACGGGTTTGTCGGGCTCCGGCAAATCCTCTTTGGCGTTTGATACGATTTACGCCGAGGGCCAGCGTCGCTATGTAGAGAGTCTGAGCGCTTACGCCCGTCAGTTCTTGGGTCTGATGGAAAAACCAGATGTTGATCAGATTGATGGCCTCAGCCCAGCGATTTCTATCGACCAGAAATCAACCAGTCGCAACCCTCGCAGTACCGTCGCAACGGTCACCGAAATTTATGATTACTTGCGTCTTTTGTATGCCCGTATCGGCATTGCGCATGGACCAGATGGCAAGCCAATCAAAAGCATGACGGTGCAAGAAATTGCCGATGGTGTTGCTAAGCTTCCAACGGGTCATCGCCTGATGATTCTGGCACCGGTAGTTGCAGATAAAAAAGGCGAGCACGCCCACATACCGGAGCTTTTTATTCGCCAGGGCTTTGCCCGCGCCCGCGTTGATGGTGTGATTTATGCCTTAGATGAATTTCCTGCGCTCGACAAGAAGTTCAAGCATACCATCGAAATCGTCGTCGACCGTGTCGTGAACAGTGAGGATCAGGCCAGCCGCATCTTCCAAGCGGTAGAATCCGGCTTAAGCTTATCTGAAGGCCAATTAACGGTTGTTGATGCTGATGATGACAATCGAGAAGTACCGTTTTCGCAACGCTATTACAATCCAGATTTTCCTGATTTTGCAGCACCAGAAATGGAGCCTAGGACATTCAGCTTTAATAGCCCTCATGGGGCATGCCCGGTCTGTACTGGCCTTGGCACGAGGCTCGAAGTCGATCCAGAGCTGGTTTTGCCGAATGGGAATTTGAGTATTTCAGAAGGTGCAATTCGGCCGTATAACCGCATGGCGCCGGATGCTTGGAATATGAAGAAAATTGCCGCCGTGGCCGATGAATATGGCTTTTCAGTCTCTGTGCCGACGCGCGAACTCACAGAAGACCAACTCGATAAGATTTTATATGGAACCGGTAGTAAGACTTACCGCATTTCACTTGGTGGTGTTCGTCATTTTGAGGCTACTTACGAAGGTGTGATTCCGAATCTCGAGCGCCGCTATAAAGAAACCGACAGCGACTTTATGCGCCGTGAAATCGGTCGCTTTATGATCGAACGACCTTGCCAGGCCTGTCACGGTAAGCGCCTCAAACCAGAAGTGCTTGCCGTCACGATTGCTGATCATTCTATTATGGATATCTGTGAACTGCCAGTTGATGAAGCCATTAATTTATTTGACAGTCTAAAATTAACCGAAAAAGAGCAGGAAATCGCCAAGCAGGTGTTCAAAGAAATCAAAGCTCGGTTAAACTTTATGCTGCAAGTGGGGCTCGGTTATCTTACTCTGGCGCGCAGCGCGGTGTCATTGAGTGGTGGAGAAGCGCAGCGTATCCGTTTGGCGACGCAGATCGGCAGTGGGCTACAGGGCGTTTTGTATGTGCTCGATGAGCCATCGATCGGCCTCCACCAGCGTGATAATGATAAGCTGATTATCACCTTGAAACATCTTCGTGAACTGGGTAATACCGTGATTGTGGTGGAGCATGACGAAGAAACAATCCGCAGCGCTGATTATCTCATAGATATTGGCCCGGGCGCTGGTATTCATGGCGGCCATGTCGTGGCCGAAGGCACGCCAGAAGAAGTTGCCAGAGTTAAAGATAGCATTACGGGGCAATACTTGAGCGGTCGCAAGAGCATTGCCGTGCCCAAAAAGCGTCGCCTCGGCAGCGGTAAAAACATCGTTATTAAAGGAGCCCGTGAACACAATCTGAAAAACGTCGATGTCGAAATTCCGCTTGGCAAAATGGTAGTCGTGAGTGGTGTCAGCGGTTCTGGCAAAAGCACGCTTATTAACGATATTTTAGCGAAAGAACTGCTCGCACATCTGCATAGTGCGCATGCACCGGCCGGCCGTCATGACAGCATTGAGGGTATCGAGAACCTTGATAAGGCGATTATTATTGATCAGTCACCAATTGGCCGTACGCCACGTAGCAACCCAGCTACCTACGTGGGTCTCTTTACGCCAATCCGAGAACTATTCGCCGCCACGCCAGAAGCAAAGATTCGCGGCTACAAAGCCGGACGCTTCAGTTTTAACGTCCGCGGCGGTCGATGTGAAAACTGCCAGGGCGATGGCATGATAAAAATTGAAATGCACTTTCTGCCGGACGTCTATGTGCCGTGTGAAGTCTGTGTCGGTAAGCGTTATAACAGAGAAGCATTGGAAATTACTTTCAAAGGTAAGACGATTGCCGACATCCTGGCGATGACCATCGAGCAGGCCAATGAGTTCTTCTCGAACCAGCCAAGCATCGCCAACAAACTCATCACTTTAGTGCAGGTTGGTCTTGGCTATATGACGCTTGGGCAGTCGGCGACCACGCTTTCTGGAGGCGAAGCCCAACGCGTGAAACTGGCTACCGAACTGAGCCGCCGAGCAACCGGCCGGACGCTCTACATTTTGGATGAACCGACGACCGGGCTACATATTGACGACGTCAAACGTCTTCTGGAAGTCCTGCACGCGCTAGTTGATACGGGCAACAGTATGGTGATTATTGAGCATAATTTGGACGTCATCAAATCGGCAGATTATCTAATTGATATGGGCCCTGAAGGCGGCGGTGGTGGCGGTCAGATCGTGGCAGTTGGCACGCCGGAACAAGTTTCCAAAAATCCTGCTAGCTATACGGGTATGTTTCTTAAAAAGATGTTATAGATTGTATGAATCCGGATCAGTTAAATGCTGTGGCGCGCGATTTAGTCTACATGGATGCGATTGAGGGATATATACCTCGTGCCGAAGAAGTCGGGTACTGGGTGCGGCCTGATGCGAGCCCCTATATTGCACGTTGTATCGGTCGAGTGATTGCGGTAAGACTTGGAGAAGTGTTCAAAGGTGCCACGACACCATACGAAGAAGCCATGGCGATTGGCATACCAAAAGAGGTGTTTTTAGGTTGGCTGCGCGATAAGACTGAGGCTATCTGCGCTGGACTATGATTTTTTAAATAGTTTGCGGAGTGATTTTTTTAACATCGAGCGGCTTTTGGCATCCTTGAGGATATGGTAGATCGGCGGTACAAAGCTTGCTAAGATTGCCACACCCACAATGGGCAACAGGTATTTGTCGATACTCGGAATTTTGCTCCCTAACCAGTAGCCGAGAAGGGTAATGCCGGCGCACCACGGCACAGCACCGATTATGTTATATGTCAGGTATTTTTTGCGGTCCATTCGGCTGATGCCTGCAACAACAGAAGTAAAGGTGCGCACAATCGGCACAAAACGCGCTAAAATGACCGTTTTGCCGCCATGTTTTTCATAGAACGCTTCGGCCTTTTCGATGTATTCTTTGCGGAAGATGATGCCGTCTTTTTTCTCGAATAATTTACGACCAAACCGGCTACCGATTTCGTAACCGACTTCATAGCCGGCGATCGCGGCGAACATGACAATAAAAAGCAACCATCCTAGGGGTAGTTTGCCTTGTGCAGCAAAAAAACCGGCGCTGAATAAAAGGGTATCGCCTGGCAAGAAAAATCCAATCAGCAATCCTGATTCTGAAAAAATTATGCCACCTATCGCCAGCAGGCCGCCACTTTCTATCAAGCTTTTAGGGTCTAAACTCATTACGTTTAAGTGTAACGTAAATATGCGGGACTGGCTAATTCATAACCTTATCTGTTATAATAGAGTAAATTATGGAGTTACTATGAGTTCAGAGGCAGTTGCCCTTACGGCGCAAGACCGGACAGTGTCCGGAAAAAAAGTAAAGTCATTGAGACGCGATGGACTAGTTCCTGCTGTCGTCTACGCACGCGGTGAACCTTCCGATAACATCATGCTTGACTACATGTCACTGGCGCGCGCTTGGCACAAAGCCGGCAAACACCATGTCATCAACCTCAGCTACGGCAAGAAGAACCGTCCGACGCTTATTCAGCACATGACACTTGATCCAGTAAAAGGCACAATCTCACACGTCGCTTTTCACGCCATCAAGATGAACGAAAAAGTTGAAACCGAAATTCCAGTTCACCTGATTGGTAACTCACCAGCTGCCCAGCTCGGACTTATCATTCACCAGAACAACGAATCAGTCGTCGTGAAGGGTCTGCCAGGCGAGATGCCTGATGCGATTGAGCTTGATATCTCATCACTTGTCGAAGCTGATGACAATATCAAGGCTGAAGCGCTCGTCTTGCCTAAGAATCTGGAGCTTATCACTGAGCTGAACCAGATTTTGGTAAGCGTGATTGTGCCTCGCGCCGAAGTTGAAGCCGTTGCTGAAGAAGAAGTTGCAGCTGATGCAGTCCCATCTGACAATGGTGGCGAAGCTTCAAAAGCCGAAGCCTAACATATCCACAGAAATGCATCTTGAGAGCGTCTGAAAAACCATTCAGGCGCTCTCTTTTATTTGACATGAGGATTATAATGTTAAGTACAAACAATGAAACAGAAAGTGTGTCTAAAATGAATCTCACAGCAAAGGAGTCGATACGCTCATTTGAATTGAGCGCACAGATCATTGGAGTAGATGAACGTGTCTGGTACCAAGATAAACTTGCTGGATTTTATACACCTCAGAAGGTATTTTCATCAGTTGGCGGCCTTATTACGCCACGACTTATAATGCCCGAATGGTGTATCTGGACGGATGCAACAGAATCTACGACGCCTCATTTTGAAATTACTCACGAAGCCGCCGTTGGGCTGACACCAGCTCAGTTGCATGTTTACTTGAACCGACTACAAGCAGATGACCGTAAGCACGCCTGGCCTAAGAGGGACCTACCGGGTGCCACGACCATGGCTTCAGAATATGAATATTACGATCACGAGAATTCCCGGCCATCTGACGGACATGTCGTGACGCGAATAGGCAAAACGGCATTTCAGGTATCGGCTGCCGACAGCGACAATGATGCTGTGCTCGTTCTTACGATGGTATATAGTCAACATACGGTAGCTCGAGAGATATCAGAGCCGGTTCAGTTTGATCTAGTCCTGCAAGAAGCCGCCTGATTGGTGCTTCCACAGCTTAGCGTACAAGCCGTTCTTCTTTTTGAGGAGTTGTTTGTGGCTGCCTTCTTCCACGATCTTGCCTTCATCTAGCACAATGATCCGATCCATTTTTTGAATTGTGCTGAGGCGGTGGGCAATTACTACGGCAGTCTTGCCCTTCATAAGTGTCCATAATGCGTCCTGGATCAACGCTTCAGCTTCACTGTCGAGCGCGCTAGTGGCTTCATCTAACACAAGGATAGGAGCATTCTTGAGCATCGCCCGGGCAATCGCGACACGCTGCCGCTGCCCGCCGGAAAGCTTGACGCCGCGTTCGCCCACAGGGGTGTCATAACCCTTCGGTAACTTGACGATAAAATCGTGAGCATTGGCTTTTTTGGCTGCTGCCTCAATGGAAGCCTGCGACGCTCGAGGATTGCCGTAAGCGATGTTCTCGGACAGCGAACGGTGAAAGAGCATCGGTTCCTGTGGTACGTAACTAATAGCACGGCGCAGCTCAGCTTGACGCACTTTGGCAATATCCTGACCGTCGATTTTGATGCTGCCGCTTTGGATATCCATAAAACGTAGCAGCAGTTTTGTGATAGTCGTTTTGCCACCACCACTTGGCCCAACAAGGCCGACTTTTTCTCCTGGTGCGATGTCAAGGTTGAGGCTGTTAAAGAGCGCTAGGGTGGCGGTCTTTTCAGGGTACCAGAAATCGACATCCTTAAGTTCGATCGCGCCGTCGTGTACTTCAAAATTGGCCGGCAGTTGGACGTCTGGGACGCCTGTTTTTGTGAGTAATATTTCGGTCATATCGCGAGCATCACCAATCGCACGCGCCATGGTGCGGAGCATGTTGGTGTTAAATTCTCGCAGTCGCGATAAGGTATCGCGGGTGAGCGCGGTTGCCAGGACAATCGTTCCCACGGTCGCATAGCCATGAAAAACAGCGACAATACTCATGATCAGAGCTGTGGCTGTCATAAACGAAATAAGCGTACTTAATTTGTAGTCTTTACGCGTGACGAAGTGTCGTAATGTATCACCGGCTTCCAAAATCTTATCTAACCCCAGGCCATAGCGCTTTACTTCATAGCGTTCCTGACCATAGCTTTTTACAGCCAGCGCATTGGTGAGCGTATCAGCCAGTTGCCCTGTATTGCGGCTTTCTTGCGAGGCGAGCAAGGCACTCAAATGAGCGTTTCGCTTACCACCGCGGTATGACAAGTACAGGTATAGGACAATAGTAATAAGTAGCACAAAGGCAAAAGCCGGTAGTTTTATGAATAAGACTATCATGGTCACCAGAACGAATACTATCAACGGATAGACCTGCCAGTAGAGTGTGTCGGTAATGCGCGCATAGGCACCAATGAATTTGTTGGTTTGGTTCACGAGGCTACCAGTGAAATGATTTGCAAGGAAATCAGCGTCGCGATATGTCAGATTTTCGTTACAATAGGCCGCGATGTCGTTTTCGACTCTGAGCTGTACCTTCCACATGACGCTCAAACTGACCTGCTCTGCCACAATTCTGATAAGCTCCATTGCCAGCGCAACCAGTACGAGCGGTCCGAAGTCATGCCAAAAACTGCCATGAACTGGTTTAGTCAGGCGATCGAGTGCAACGCTAACCAGATAAATCGTGCCAGTATAGGCCGCGAGTAAGTAAATCGGTCGCAAAATAAGCGCCATGATGATCTGTGCTTTGTAAGGCCTTGAAAAACGCCAGTAGAAGCGCCGCGTTTCACGGTCGATGCTAAGGGGCTGATTTTTGCGTCTCATCATGGTATAATAACAGAGAAGAACTCTCGAAGATATGCAAAGAATAATTCTGTTTTATAAGTTCGTGCCGATTGCTGATACTGAGTCAGTTATGTTTTGGCAGCGTGCTTTATGCGAAAAGCTCGGCCTGAAGGGTCGCATTATCATCAGCCCGCACGGCATTAACGCCACACTCGGCGGCGATTTGATGAACTTAAAGTTTTATACCCGCGAAATGAAGGCCCACACACTTTTCGATGGCATCACCTACAAATGGAGCGACGGCGGCACCGAGCACTTCCCGCGCCTCAGCGTCAAAATCAAGCCCGAAATCGTCACTTTTGACGCCGCCGATGAAATCGTCGTGGGTATGAACGGCATCGAAAATGGCGGCAAGCACCTCAAACCAGCTGCCGTTCACAAGCTCGTGAAAGAGCGTGGCGACGACGTTATTTTCTATGACGGCCGCAATATGTATGAAGCGCAGATCGGCAAGTTCAGAAACGCAGTCGTACCTCAAATAACCACCAGTCGTGAGTTCAAAAAGGACTTAGAAGAAGGCGAAATTGCCAAACACAAAGACAGACCGGTCGTGACGTATTGTACCGGCGGTATTCGCTGCGAAGTCATTAGTGCGATGATGAAAAATCGCGGTTTTAAAGAGGTCTACCAAATGGATGGTGGCATCGTAAAATACGGCGAAAAGTATAAAGATAATGGTCTGTGGGAAGGCAAGTTATTTGTGTTTGATGACCGCATGAAAATGGGCTTCTCGAAAGAAGCCAAAGACATTGGTATCTGCGAACAATGCGGCACAAAAACCAGCCACTTGGTGAACTCCCCCAACGTCCGTCGCAAACTGCATGTCCTTTGTGAGACTTGTGCTACAACTGAGACTGCTCGCAAGTTATAATTAAAGAGTGAATAAAGCTTTACAGGAAAAACTAAAGACCCTCCCTAAAACCCCCGGCGTATATTTTCACAAAAATACCGCAGGGAAGATTATTTATGTGGGTAAGGCAGCCGTTCTGAACAACCGTGTCCGTCAATATTTTTATGCCAGTCGAGTGCGTGACCCAAAGACCGATGCCCTGGTAGCTGAAATCGTTGATACCGACTGGATTGAAGTCGAAACCGAAATCGACGCCCTCTTTTTAGAAGCCGAAATGATCAGGCGTTACTTGCCACCCTACAACATACTTTTACGCGACGACAAGTCATTGCAGTTTGTGCGGATAGATCATAAAAGCGACTATCCGACCGTCACCTTCACGCGTCGGCCACTTGATGACGGTGCTGAATACTACGGCCCATACGTAAATGGCTGGCAGGTCAAAAAAGCCCTCAAATATTTGCGACGGATTTTTCCGTATGCCATCAAAAAAGAGGAGGGCACATTGGGCAGCACTTTGTACCAGCAGATCGGTTTAGACCCAGGCGTCGAAAGCGGTAAAACCTCACTCAAAGTCTATCGTTCCAACTTATCAAAATTAGGCCAGTACCTCAGGGGTCAGCGCGTGACCGTCGTCAAAGAGATTGAAAAAGACATGAAGGCTTCTGCCAAAGAAAAAGATTTTGAGCGGGCGGCCATTTTGCGCAATCAGATGTTGGCAATCAAAGGGCTTGGCAGGCAGATCATCTTTAGCGACCGTGAATTCCTTGATCTGTCAAAAGACAGGGGACTGGCTGGCTTGCAAGATTTGTTGGGACTGCTAAAACCACCGCGCCGCATCGAAGGCTACGACATCAGCCACATGAGCGGTACAGATACCGTTGCTAGCATGGTCGTCTTTAGTCAAGGGATTCCTGATAAAACTGCTTATCGAAAGTTCAAGATGCGCATTCCTGGTAACAATGATTTTGCCCATATGAACGAAGTTATTACTCGCCGTTTAAGTGAGAAAAACGTTAAAGCCTGGGGGTTACCCGAATTATTCTTGATCGACGGTGGCAAAGGGCAGGTGAGTGCAGCACTCGAAGCCCGAGACAAGGCTGGGTACAGCCGCATTCCGATGGTTGGTTTGGCTAAACGTGAAGAAGAAATTGTCATACATCCTGAAAACAGTACCGTCGTCTTGAATGAAGCCTACGCCCTCGATAAAGGTGGTTATGTGCGTCGAACAGAGGACTTTGTATCGGTTGAATTGCCGAAAGATGAGGATATCGTCAAGCTTCTGCAGCGTATCCGCGATGAATCGCATCGTTTTGCGGTGAGCTATCACACGGTTTTGAAACGAGGACGACAGATAACAAGTTGGCTCGAATCGGTGCCCAGTATCGGTCCAGAAACAAAGAAGAAACTTATCAGAACTTTTGGCAGTGCGCGAGGTGTATTACAGGCCCGCGATTTTGAACTTGAAGAAACAATCGGCACCAAAAAAGCCGCGCTGTTACGACAGTATATCCGTGCCGAAAAGAAATATAAGTAGTAGAATACGCTTATGAATAAGTCAGTCATTTGGATTGGTGCAACGATCGGCGGCACCATCGGCAGCGTCATTGGCTCAATGGTTGATCATAGCCCCCTCGGTTTGTGGGGTATTATGCTTGGTGGTGTTGGGGGTATTGCCGGCATCTGGGCTGCCTACAAAATCCAGCAATAACACCTCTCGGTAAGGTATACTGGTGAATAATGTTTACTCCCGAGTTTTTTAGCGGCAATCGCGCGCGCTTGCGCAAAGACTGCTCAGCCGATTTCATACTATTGAGTGCGAACGGCATGATCCAAAAAAGCGCCGATGTTACATTTCCATTTCGTCAGGATAGTAACTTTTGGTATCTGACCGGCTCGCAGATTGCCGACGGCCTTATTTTTATGGATATAAAAAGTGGCAAGGATACAATCATTCTACCCGAACGAGCTAAGCATCGCGATCTGTGGGAGGGTGCCATTGATACAGAAGCACTGTGTCGCTCGAGCGGTGTCGATACGGTGTTACAAGCGGCAGAAGGCACCACGCTCCTGAAGGCTACCGCCCTAAAAAAGCCTAAAATCGGTACGATCGTCCCCGACATCGCCTATCTTGCAGCATATGGCATGTATTTGAGTCCGACCAAGATCGTCTTCCGTAATCGCTTACGCCGAATGTTCGGTACGGCTCAGTTAGTCGATATCCGCACCGACATGGCTCGTCTGCGCCAAGTTAAACAACCCGCTGAACTGGACGCAATTAAGCATGCTGTAAACATTACGGTCGATAGTCTCACCGCGCTTAAAAGTGAGATTGGTAACATGAAAAGCGAACGCGATGTCGATATCTTTCTGTCGCACGAATTCCGCCTACGTGGTGCCAGCGGTCATGCGTACGATCCAATCGTTGGCAGTGGCATCCACGCGGCAACGATTCATCATGAAACGAACGATGGCCCACTTGTGCAAAATAGCCTGCTGCTTATGGATGTAGGAGCGCTTTACGAGGGCTATGCGGCAGATATCTCACGGACATGGGTAATCGGCAAAGCCACGCACCGTCAAAAAGCAGTCTATAATGCAGTCAAATCTGCTCATACATTTGCGCTCGGACTGTTGAGGCCTGGTGTTATCATCCGCCAGTATCAGAGGGAAGTCGTGGCTTTCTTGGTCGATGAACTCATAAAAGCCGGAATATATGAAGAGGTTCGCCGTGCTGCATACGAGAAGGACTATCCGCATCTGATATCTCATCATTTAGGACTTGATGTGCACGACGCGGGTATGTATGATGATCCACTCGTCGAAGGCTGTGTCGTCACTATTGAACCGGGAGTTTACCTGCCAGAAGATAAGATTGGTGTGCGGATCGAAGACGATATTCTCATAACGAAAACAGGCGCAGAAAATCTCTCTGCACGACTGTCTGATAACCTGTTATACTTACAATAATAATGAAGCGAAAGCGTTCTTCAAGTTTTATCGTCAGATGGATTGTGTCTTCTGTTGGTCTCTGGCTGGCGGCGGCATTGGTGGGCACTGATAAAATCTCTTTCAACAATAAATTCAGCGTCGTGGTTATTTCTGGCTTAGTACTGGCAATCGTTAACACGCTCCTGAAACCTTTGGTCGTTTTTCTCTCTTTGCCGGCGGTTTTATTGACACTTGGTATCTTTATGGTTGTCATCAATGGCTTTATGGTGCTGGTAGCGGCTCATTTCTATCATCAGTTGAAAGTCGAGAACTTTGGTGTGGCAATTGTGGCTGGCATCGTAATTGGGCTGACAAACTTCCTTGTAACAGCTATAATAGACGAGAAGTCTAACTAATGAACTTGTGTAGGATTAAGAAAACATGAATATCTGGGGCTACATTACAATCGGTTCGTCTGTGATTCTGACGATTTTGGTGCTTACACAGACCCGTGGTGCTTCTTTGGGCGCTGGTTTGGGTGGTGGTGGTGGCGATGTCAACATGGTGCGCCGTGGTTCAGATAAAACCATCTTCAACCTGACAATTATCGTCAGCATTATTTTTGCAGTCTCTCTGTTAATTGGTCTATTGACCAGCTAGACAGACGACATACATTTAAAGGGTGGGGCAGTCAGTGGGGTCTTCCATCTCTACGAACAAACTAAAACTTCGCTTGCGGCGCCTCGTTCGGCGGCGTAAAAAACTTGCCCTAGACGCGGCCGATCAGGCTGAGCAGGGCTTAGAGCGAAATTTCTTCCGACGCTTGTCTCACTTATACAGTGTCCGGCGCTTTCTGTTTGGGTGGATTGGTCTCATGATTTTGCTGATTGCCAGCGTTGGTTTGCAGGCTCGCGGCCTCAGTGCCTATTATCAAAAAATTGCCTCCTCCGAAGGTGGCACATTGCGAGAAGGTGTTGTTGGCACGTTTTCGACCGCTAATCCGCTGTATGCTGCCAATCAAGTGGACAGTTCAATTACAAAATTAGTGTTTTCGGGCCTTCTGACACACGATACCAACAATCAGCTGATGCCTGATCTTGCCGACAAATGGTCGTCAGATGAAAAAGGCCAAGTGTATACCGTACAGCTTCACAAGGGTATCAAGTGGAGTGACGGCGTCCCGTTTACTGCCGCCGATGTCATTTTTACGTACCATACAATCCAGAATCCGGACGCAAAATCACCGCTTCTTCCGAGTTGGCAAGGGGTCAAAGTAACGGCGTCAGACGAATTTACTGTCAAATTTGAACTGCCAAGTGCACTGGCCTCTTTTCCATATTCGTTGACGAACGGTATTGTGCCGAAGCATCTGCTTGGAGGAACACCGGTCAGTCAGTTACGGAGCTCGCCGTTCAATACTCATCCAATCGGGACGGGTCCGTTTGTGTGGGAATCGGTCACAGTACAGGGAACGACGCGCGAAAACCGTAGCGAACAAGTCGCCTTGCGCCGCAATAACACGTATCACTTCGGAGCGCCGAAAATCGAACACTACGTCCTCAAGACGTATCGGGATGAAGCGAATGCCTTAAAAGCATTTTCGCAGCGTGAGTTAACGACTGTAGTCGGGGTGACAGAAATTCCAACTTATGTCACCAATGACGCAACGGCTGTTGCCTACAATGTGCCACTCTCCGGGTCGGTCGATATATTTTTTAACAATACTTCATCGGCACTGGCTGATGCGAAGGTCCGTCAGGCACTTACAGCGGCAACGAACCGACCCGAGCTGCTAAAAAAGCTTGGCTTTAGTGTGCTCGACAGTAGTGAACCGCTCCTAAAAGGTCAACTTGGCTATGATCCAGCGCTCACCGAACGATCATATTCTGCGAATGATGCGGCTACCTTGCTTGATGCTGCTGGCTGGAAGCAGAAAACCCCTGGTGCCGTCCGAACAAAGGACGGTAAGCCGCTTAAACTGGCATTTGTGTCACAAAGCCTCGGTGACTACGCAGAATTATCACAGACTCTTCAGAAGCAGTGGCGGGCTGTCGGCGTCGATCTCGACGTCAAACTTCGAACAGAAGATGATATTCAAAGTGACGTATTGATTAATCACGGCTATGATGTGCTGCTCTATGGCATCTCGATGAACCAAGATCCGGACGTGTTCGCCTATTGGGATAGCTCGCAGGCAACTGTTAGTTCCAGCCGCTTAAATCTATCGGAATATAAAAGTACGATTGCCGATAAAGCACTAGAGTCGGGCCGTACCCGAACCGACCCAGCGGTGCGTGCCACCAAATACAAAGCCTTCTTGACTGCCTGGAAAGATGATGCACCGGCGATTGCTTTGTACCAGCCGCGATTCTTATATATTACGCGCAGTGAACTCGAGGGCTTTGATGCCATGCACATGCAGAGTGCTGTCGACAGATTTAATGATGTAGAGAAGTGGACTGTCCTTCAGGATCATGTCCTTAAGTAAGCAAAGTAGCACCACACTAAAAAACCAGTCGAAAGACTGGTTTTTTAGTGTGGTGCCGCGAAGAGGACTTGAACCTCCACAGGGTTGCCCCCACTAGTACCTGAAACTAGCGTGTATACCATTTCACCACCGCGGCTGGGACTCAACAGATTAGAGTTTAGCAAAATATCGGTTAAAAGGCGAGCGTGGATGTGCTATCATAAGCACTAAGAACTTATGCTAAAAATCATGAAAGAAACTATCCGGTGAACAAGGTTGCGCACTATTTGCAAGAGCACCTGATTGGCGAAGTCTTCACCAGCGCTGATACGCGCGCCTATTTTGCGACCGACGGCAGTATCTTACAACTCGTACCCGCTCTGGTGGTGTATCCGCGTAATGAAAATGATATTCGAAAAACTGCTCGCTTCACTTGGCAGTTGGCCGAACGTGGTCGCGTCATACCAATTACGGGCCGAGGTATGGGAACAGACGTTGGTGGTGCGGCGCTCGGAAGCGGCATCGTCATGGTATTTCCCGCCCATATGCACAAGATTCTCGAATTAGATTCAAAGTCCGGCATTGTCGCCGTTCAACCAGGCACTATTTTTGGCAAATTGCAGCAGACATTGCACACGCATGGCCGATTTGTGCCGATTTTCCCGACGTCAGTAGAATATACGAGCATCGGTGGCGCAGTTGCTAATAACTGCAGTGGCGAGCGCTCTGGCAAATACGGCAGTGCCCGCGATTACGTCAAGGGCCTACGCGTGGTATTAGCCAATGGCGAACTGATCGAAACGGGGCGGATCAGCAAGCGTGAAGTCGCCAAAAAGATGGGACTGTCTACGCTGGAAGGCGAAATTTACCGAAGTTTAGACGCGCTGATTGAAGAAAGCAGCGAAATTATCAAAAACCTGCCACCATTGCCCAAAATCCAGTCGGCTGGCTACGCGATTGGTGATGTAAAACGTAAAGATGGCTCGGTCGATCTGACGCAGCTGATCGTCGGTAGTCAGGGTACACTTGCACTTATCAGCGAAATTGTTTTTACAACCGAACCATATAACCCGGAAATTACTGCTTTGACTGCCGGCTTCACGACTCGAGCTGCCGCCCTCGATGCCGTTAAGGAACTTCGCTCAATGGGCGATGGTCCGGCCGTCGTCGACTTTATCGATAAGCACCTACTGGAACACGTTAATCGCATCAATCCGCAACTCCTGAAAGATGTCGTCGAAGAACCGCTTCCCGAAATGCTGCTGTACATTGAATTTGATGATGACAACACTCGTCAGCAAAAACGCCTCGCCAAAAAAGCCCGTAAGATTATCGAAAAATATAATGGGTATTTAGCGTTGGCCAGTGAAGAGCACGATATTGATCGACTCAAAGCTGTTCGCGACAGCGCCGCTACGATGTGGACACACGTCGAAGGCACGGCTCGCAGTTTGCCGATAATTGATGATGCCGTCGTGCCAATCGACCAATTGTTGGCTCTCCTCTCCGGTATTGACGAAATGATGCAGCGTAATAATCAGCTTATTTTCTCAGTCGCCGGCAGTGCTTTGGCCGGCACCGTCCACGTTTTGCCGCATTTGGACATCAGCCAAATCGGCGACCGTCAAAAAGCCTTCCGTTTGCTCGATGAGTACTATACTTTGGTTGTTTCGCTCGGCGGTAGTATGACGGCAGATCATGGCGACGGCCGCATCCGTGCTCTCGAAATGAGCGGCCAGTTTGGTGATCGCGCCGTCGAATTATTTAGTAAAATCAAAGATATATTTGACCCATACCACATCATGAACCCCGGCGTAAAAGTTGGCGCATCGCTTGAAAACTTAAAGCCGCTGCTTCGCAACAATTACACGACTCGTCAAAATCTCGATCACATGCCGCGGCCGTAATCTTATATGTCAACAGCGATCATCTTTCAAATCACGGGTGGTATAGGCGCAATTTTAATTTTGACTGGCTTTTACCGCACGAGCATCGGGCGGTGGTCTTCTAAATCGTTTTGGTATGAGCTTGATAACTTGATTGGTGCTCTGATGCTGTTGATTTATCAAGCGCATCTGCACGCGTATGTCAGTATGGTTATCAATGTTGTTTGGGCGATTGTTGCCTTTCGGGGAATCAGTTCATACGGTCAGCGCCGCGAACTCTTAAAGAATCTCTATACGCCGTTGCGACGCAAAAAGAAGTCTCGCAGATAAAAAACTGATCGCATGTCGAAGCACGGCCTACAACGTGACGGGGTATAGTCGAAGTGCCATACCCAAGACATAAGCCATTGCGCATTTGATGCTGAAGGTGATTTGATTTAGTACGTGTCGAGCGATACATTGCAGTCGCTTCGCGAGCTTCCTAAACTCGACTAGTATCCCACTGAATTCATAGTAGATTACATCGGGGATCTACGCGAACTTTACTTATGGGTCGGAATGGACAAACCCCCATGACAACGTATGTCGCGGGGGTTTGAGAGTGAACTACATGGTGGGCGCTGAGGGGCTCGAACCCCCGACCCTCTGCGTGTAAAGCAGATGCTCTAGCCAACTGAGCTAAGCGCCCTAAGATACCGTAAGATTTTACTTGGAAAATTGGAAAATTACAAGTGTTAAATGATAAAATGTACTCAGGAGATGTATTCGACAAAACAGTATCAATGGAGGCTTAATGAAAATTTCTGAACATCAAAAAGCTATTCTACTAAGGGCTGAGGGTAAATCAATTGGTGAGATCGCAAGTATACTTCGCGTTGCTAAATCCAGTGTCAGTACATGGGTAAGGGATGTAGAGATTAGCGAAGAACTGCAATTAAAATTGAAAGAGAACACTTATTCATTACAAACAGTCGAAAGAAGGAGAACAAGTAGGCTCAAGAACGAGCTAGTTAAACGTAATCTCGTCATTAATAACGCTGGCGAAGATATAGGTAAAATAAGCCTAAAAGAGCTCCATCTTATAGGGGTAATGTTATATCAGGCTGAAGGAGGTAAAACAAGACGATTAGTCCGTTTTAGTAATGGAGACCCAGAAATGATAAGAATCATGATGGCTTTCTTTCGTAGAGTATGTAACGTACCAGAGGAAAAATTCAGAGGTCACATTCATATTCATGATCATCTAGATGAGCAGGCGGCTCAAGAGTATTGGGCGCGAGTAAGCTCGATTAGGGCAAGGCAGTTTTTTAAATCGTACAAACGAGTCACGCCATTGCCTCATCCATATAAGAATTCACTCCCTTATGGGGTATTTGATATATATGTTCTGGATACAAATCTTTTTTATAAACTTACAGGCTGGTCGCGTGCTATTTTTCGTAGCTACTAACTAACCGCTAGAAATTCCAACGTAAAAATGCTAGAATAACACCTACACGCGCGGATGGTGGAATGGTAGACACGCTTGTCTGAGGGGCAAGTGCCGCAAGGTGTGGAGGTTCAAGTCCTCTTCCGCGCACCATAATAAAAAGACGAGTCAATAGCTCGTCTTTTTACTTTTTATACATAAAACTTGCCAGTAAGAAATCAGACTCAAAGTGCTATACTGTAAGCATAACTCGGAGGTTATCATGTTAATCGTTTTATTGGTCATTGTCGGAATCCTCGTCATCGTTCTTGTTGCTATTTATAATGGCCTTGTACGCACCAAAGTGCGCGTTGATGAAGCCTGGAGCGACATCACCGTTCAGTTGAAGCGCCGCGCCGACCTCATCCCGAACCTCGTCGAAACAGTCAAGGGTTATGCCGCACACGAATCCGGCGTTTTTGAAAAGGTGACAGAGGCTCGCAGTGCCATTCTTGGTGCCCAAGGTGTCAAGGATACTGCCAAAGCCGAGAATATGATGGAAGGTGCTCTTAAGAGCATCTTTGCTGTTTCCGAAGCGTATCCTGACCTAAAAGCCAACCAGAACTTCCAAGATCTTCAAGCCGAACTCGTCGACACCGAAGATAAGATTCAGGCTTCACGCCGCTTCTACAATGGCGCTGTACGTGATTTGAACACCAAGATTAGCACATTCCCAACCGTAGTTTTCGCAAAGATGCTCGGTTTCCAGGCTCGCGAATTCTACCAGCTCGACGATGCAGAAGCTGCAGCCGTTCAGAATCCTGTCGCAGTCAAATTCTAGGACAAAATGTACGATCAGATAGCAGGTAACAAGCGAAAGACAGTCGGACTGATGTTCGGCTTCTTTCTGTTAGTTGGAGTTTTGGGCTATCTATTGTCCCGGGTGTATCACGACAACGCTATTCTGGTGTTGACGGCCGTTTTTGCGGTCGGTTATTCGTTGTGGGGCTTTTTTGCGTCATCAAGTGCTGCGCTCAGCATTAACGGCGCACAGGAAATTCACAAGAGCGACAATCCTCGCCTATGGCGCATCGTTGAAAACCTCGCCATAACAGATGGTTTGCCGATGCCGCGCGTCTACATTATGGACGACCCCGCGTTAAATGCCTTTTCGACCGGCCGTGATCCAGCCCACGCTAGTGTTGCTATAACGACGGGCCTCTTGAACGTCCTTGGTGACACAGAGATTCAAGGCGTGATGTCACACGAGCTTGGCCACGTCAAAAACTATGATATCCGCGTCAGTATGTTGGCCTTTGCGCTGGTCGGCGTTGTCTCACTCATCTGTGATATCTTTCTGCGGATCAGCTTTTTTGGTGGCGGTCGTCGCAACAACAACGATGGCGAAGGTGGCAGTATTCTGGCCGTATTGGCGATTGTGGCCTTGATTTTAGCGCCAATCGTGGCAACCTTTATGCAGCTGGCCATCTCGCGCAAACGTGAATACTTGGCAGATGCGACAGGTGCGCTCACCACCCGTTACCCAGAGGGCCTGGCCAGTGCCCTCGAAAAAATTCGTGATAATGGCTCAGTCATGCAAAAACAGAATTCTAGTACGGCGCATTTTTTCATCGCCAATCCCCTTAAGAGTGGCGCTTTCAGCAACATACTCAGTACACATCCACCAATCGATGAACGAATTAAGATCCTGCGCGGTATGATTGGTTTAGAATAAAATGACAAAGGAAAACGCTAGGACGACACCTTTCAAAAAGACGGCAAAATCCTCTGCGCGGACCAGTAAAGATGTCATACCAGTGGCTGAACCCAAGTTGCGCAAGCGCAAGCTTAACAAGTATAAGTCATTTCGTCTACAACGTCGTATACCGCATCCTGCTGGGCCACTTCCGAGCGCCTGGCGCCTTCTAGGCAAAACCCGTCGCTTACTGTGGGGAAACAAAAAGCCGCTCTTGGCACTATTCATTGTTTATACGGTTCTCAGCCTAGTATTAGTGCGGAATTTCACGACCCCTATCAATGTTGCTGAGGTAAAGAATACTTTGAGCGGCTTTTTTGGCAAGACAGGGAATAAGGCTGCTTCAACAACGACAGTCTTTGGTTTGCTACTCGGTACTAATTCGAACAATTCTTCAGACACGAGTGGTGTTTATCAAACCCTACTTCTGATTGTTATGAGCATGTCGCTTATATGGATATTTCGGCAATACGCAGCAGGTAACAAACCGACCGCCAAGATGGCACTCTTTCGGGGGATGTATCCGCTTATACCTTTTTTGCTAGTTCTACTGGTTATGTCGATCCAGTTGCTGCCAGCAGTCATCGGTGGTGCCATTTATAGGACCGTATCGAGTGCGGGATTGGCGGTATCGGCTTTTGAGAAGGCTTTATGGTTCTCTTTTTTCATGGCTCTCGTCATATTGTCGGCGTATATGATTTGTTCGTCGCTCTTTGGTCTGTATGTCGTGACGTTGCCCGAGATGACGCCGATGAAAGCCCTCCGAACGGCCCGCGGACTCGTCCTTTCCCGTCGCTTGAATATCCTACGCAAGATAATGGTTTTACCCCTCTTAGTTTTCTTCGTACTGATACTTCTGGTCGTACCGGCAATTTACTTTTTAGGAGCGGTAGCTCCGTGGCTGTATTTCATCTTGACGCTCCTGAGCCTGACATTCCTGCATGCCTATCTCTTTACAATATATAGAGAGCTGCTATGACCCAGGCGGAGGCAACCGAGCGGGTTGCAAAGCTGCGCGTGCTCATAAATGACTATCGCTACCATTACCATGTGCTAGACGAGTCAATTATGAGCGAGGCTGCTGCCGACAGCTTGAAGCATGAGCTATCTCAGCTTGAAGCGCTGTACCCAGACCTTGTGACGGCTGATTCGCCGACCCAGCGCGTGGCCGGTGTGGCCCTCGATAAATTCGTAAAAGTCGCCCACAAATATCCGATGATCTCACTGAACGATGTATTTGACCGCCAAGAGGTCGAAGCTTGGATTAGACGCACCGAGAAGCTTGCCCCGGGTCGCACGCATCAGTATTTTTGTGACGTCAAGATGGACGGCTTGGCTTGTTCTCTCATCTATGAAGACGGCGATTTACGTGTAGCGGTGACCCGCGGCGATGGCCGGGTCGGTGAGGATGTGACCATGAATGTGCGGACGATTGAAAATGTTCCATTACAGTTGCGTAGCACAAAAGGGTACGAGAAGTTTTTACGGGGTCGTACTGAAATCCGCGGCGAGATCGTTATGTACAAAGATGATTTTGATCGCTTAAACAAGCAGCGTGTCGCCGAGCAGAAGCCGGCATTTATGAACCCGCGTAACCTAGCGGCCGGTACTATTCGTCAGCTCGATCCAAAGCTTGTCGCCGAGCGCCCGCTGCATTTTCACGCCTACGACATGATTCGAGACGAGCCGAGAGATGTGCCGTCGTATGGTGAGGCATATGCGATTATGCGCTCACTGGGTGTCACCGCTAACAAAGAGGCAAAAGTTTTTGATTCAATTGATGAAGTGATTCACTATACCGATGAATGGGACACAAAGCGCAAGACGCTACGTTTTAATACTGATGGACTGGTGATCAAACTGAACAACCGAAAAATCTATGCCGAACTCGGCACAGTTGGCAAGACACCGCGTGGCGCCGTCGCTTATAAATATGCTGCTGAAGAAGCCACCACAATTGTCAAAGATATCGTAATTAACATCGGTCGAACGGGCGCGGCGACTCCCGTTGCTCTCTTTAATCCCGTTGTCGTAGCTGGTACGAAAGTGCAACACGCTTCGCTTCACAATGCTGATGAAATTGCTCGTAAAGACATCCGGATCGGCGACACGGTCGTCATATATAAAGCTGGTGATATTATTCCGCAAGTCTTGCGCGTTTTGCCGGAACTTCGCCCAAAAAATGCCAAGACCTTTATTTATTTTAAAGAGTTGGCGCGACAGTTCCCGGAACTGGAATTTGAGCGTGCCGAAGGCGAAGTCGTCTACCGTGTGAAGGGCTCAAGTGGTCCGCTCATGCTCAAACGAAGCCTTGAGCATTTTGCTAGTAAAGGTGCACTGGACATCGATTCACTTGGCGAAAAGAACGTCGTGGCGCTGGTTGATGCTGGCCTCGTCAAAGACTTCGCTGACCTCTATATGATCACAAAAGTAAAGTTGTTGGAACTTGATCGCTTCGCGGAAATCTCTGCCTCGAAACTCGTAGATGCCATTGCTGACAAAAAGAATCCACCACTGGCCCGCTTTATTTACGCGCTTGGTATCCGTCACGTTGGCACGCAAACGGCCATTGATCTAGCAACGAAATTTAGACGCCTGGACACACTTGGCACCGCTACACTCGAAGATTTACGAGCGGTTGACGGTGTAGGCGATATTGTGGCTGACTCGGTCGTATTGTGGTTCGATGAAGACTATAACCAGCAGCTTCTCGCCAAATTCCGTTCACTAGGGGTCTGGCCGCAAGATGTCGAGCATATTGGTGGGCCGCTCAGTGGCATGAGTTTTGTGATTACAGGTACGCTTGTAACGATGGGTCGAGATATCGCTGCCGAAAAAATCCGCGCTCTTGGCGGCACATTTCAGAGCAGTCTAGGCAGAGACACGACCTATCTTGTGGTTGGTTCCGGTAAGCCGGGCAGTAAAGTCGCTAAAGCCGAAAAACTCAGCACCAAAATAATGGATGAAGATAAGTTAATGGAGATGATCGCATGAGCGTCGTCTATGTGACGGGGAATGCCCATAAGGCTAGATATTTTTCTGAGCTTGTAGGCATGGATATTCCACATCAAAAAATCGATACTCCTGAAATCCAAAGCCTTGACTTAATAGAAGTAGTAACCCAAAAAGCTAAGGCTGCTTATGTTGCTATCGGTCAACCCGTTATTGTCGAAGATAGCTCACTTATATTTCATAGTATGGGCAAGCTACCAGGTACGTTCATCAAGTGGTTTTTAGGAGAAATCAAAGATACACAGCTCTGTCGCCTCGCCGACGTGACTGATGACCGCAGTGCAACGGCCGCCGCCGCATTTGCTTACTATGACGGTGAAAACATCAAGTTATTTACTGGTGGTCTGCATGGAACAATCGCGCAAGCACCGCGCGGTGATTCGGGCTTCGGCTGGAATCAAATTTTTATTCCGGAAGGCAGTAATAAAACATTAGGCGAAATGAACGAACAAGACTTCAAAAGAGAGTACATAAAAATAAAGCCGTTTCAGGCCGTCAAAGAATTTCTTGACAATCTTGAAGCATAAGCGTGTAATAACAGTTGATCGGGCGTTCCAGGCTCTCTCGCAAAATAAACATATCCAAAACAAAAAGCCCGAGAGCCGGGTGGGCACGCCCGAAAAGCCAAAAGATTACCGTGCGGTAATCTTTTTGTTTGGCGCTATACTAAAGATATGAATTTAATCTTTTGGGCACTCGTCGCTTCGCTTGTCATAAACATCGTCATGTTTGTACCAGCGTTTCTATTGAAAACAGATAAATTAACAGATATATCCTACGCCTTGACCTTCTTGTTCGTGGGAGTCGTTGGTTATAGCCACAGTGCCAAAACCACGGTACAATTTGTGACGTTTCTGATGGTGTACCTCTGGGCGATTCGGCTCGGTAGCTTCCTTTTTATGCGTATAAATAAGATGAAAGTCGACCACCGATTTGATGGTATGCGTGAGAAGTTCTTTGCTTTTCTACGGTTTTGGATATTGCAGGGCGTGACCGTCTTTATCGTTTTACTATCAGCAATCTACGTCTGGAAACAGACAGTGACCTCATTGACATTGCTCAGCATTTTTGGACTTGTGGTGTTTTTGGCAGGTCTACTCATTGAGGCCATGGCCGATGCTCAAAAGTTCAAGTTTAATAACCAACCCAAAAATAAAGGTAGATGGATTGATACGGGCGTGTGGCGTTGGTCGCGTCACCCAAATTACTTGGGCGAAATCATGGTGTGGGTCGGCGTGTATCTGTACGTCGTGTCGTCGTTGCATGGTTCGGACCGTCTCTATGCACTCGTCAGCCCACTTTATATCATCGTTTTATTACTTTTCGTAAGCGGCATTCCATTGCTCGAAAAATCTGCCATCACGAAGTGGGGAAGCGATAAGGCATATCAGAAATATAAAAACGAAGTACCGGTTCTGATTCCGACGCTGAAGTCTATTAAAAGATAAAAACCTATCCGTGGATAGGTTTTTTATTGTGGTGGACCTACCACACCAGCTCTCGAATCTTTCACCAGCGTGGCACGAATCCTCAAACGGCCGGTCAGTCGTGAGCGGGCTCAGCCTCGCATTGTTCGTGAGCTGCAGAAACAACACCGATTGGGTGAGCCAAATGTGTCCTCGCTCGTTGCGGACTACAAATCTGGGTCCGGCGTGATGCTGCTGACTCACACCTATGAGATTAACCGCACCACTGTCATCGCACAACTGCAACGGGCCGGCGCATGTAGCTCGCAATACTCGACGGATGACCGACGTAGACGTTCGTGAAGCAGCACAGCTCTACGTGGCCGGGAACTCCTTGGCTGCGCTGGGTGCCAAGTTTGACGTGGATGCCGGCACTGTTCGACGTGAACTTCTTCGTGCCGGGATTCAGATGCGGCTTCGCCGGGGCTGGCCACGTCCGTGATAATAAGGCAGCAGGATGGGAGTTACATAGATTACCAATCATGAGACAATCATTTCAGCGATGGCAACAACAACCCGCAAATCTCGACTTCTGCTTCTTCTTTTTGTTGTGTCTGTGACTGTTATCGCGGTCGGCACCCGTTTCGGTGCTGCGCCCATTATTCCGAGCATCAGAGATTTAACATGGAACGGGATTCTTCTCATGGCGGGATTCGTTCTCACGTTTATCGGAGCTAGCACGAGCCTCAAAGGATCTTGTAGTAGACGGTTCATAGTATTATTCACGGTCTCTGCGCTTATTCAAATTGTCCTGGTCCTCGTCGCCATGCTGCCGCAACACACCGAGTGCGAACCGTACCATGGACTCTGTACCTACAGCTCTACTGCTGGCGGCAACGAATGATGACAGCGATGTTCAATCGATTATCCGGCGCATGAGGAAGTAGCTGCGCAAGGCTGATATCGGAAGAACGCAGGATCCACGGTGTTACCGAGAGTAGTTGACGCGGAGAATGTGCCTCGTGACGCAGCAAACGATCCAAAGAAGGTATCACCAATGCTTCGCAACTGCTGATAATCGCCGAGGACACGAGTTCCGGTTCCATGCGTGATCTGGAAACTGCTGACCTTGACATCAGTGAAAGACGAGGCACCCGGCGCACCAATTCCAAGGTGTACGGAGAATGTCGTGATTACCGCGTTGTCTATAGTGGCAACGTCGTCGGCGACTGTGTAGAGAACACCTGCTGTACCATCTTTGAGGAAAGCAATGGAAGGTAGTGCAGATGCGGCAGTTGGCCCGGAAACGAGACTTGAGGGCTGGCCTGTAACATCGCCTGAACCATTGAAGCTAAAGCGTCGCGTCATGATGTGGTTGCCGGCGCCCGACACGCCATCGGCTCCGTACGCCACTACAACCTCTGATGTGACTGGGTCGACGGCGGCGCTGAGTACGCTCCCCCTCAGCTGATTGACGCCACCGAACACGGCAGCGGCTCCTTGATAGCTTGGCGTTGTCGCAACGTTTATCCCTCCAGCGGCGCCATTCAAGGCCCAGCTTCGTCCGCCATCTGTCGAACGGTTGAGGTGATGGGTGACATTCAGGACGTCTGCCGTGGAACTCGCCGCCTGGCTCGTCGCCCAAACGGCGTAGAGATATCCATTGTTCGGATCGGCGGTAAGGCGAAGGCCGGGATTGTTTGTTGCTGCGTTACTCGCGCCGCCTACATACGAATCCTTGGTGAAGTCAGGCGGCGACGAGTCGAGAAAAGATGTGGCAACGCGCACTTGCGGATTCTTCGTGAAGGTGTAGCCGACGTAAACATTGTCGATGCCGAGCTGTGTCGGGCTCGGTCCCGTCACCAGCCAGGGTTGATCTGCCTGCGACTTGTACTTGGTGGTGTTGGTGGCTTGAGCAATTAGGTTTTTCTTGCGCCATACCCAGTCTCCTGGGGTGCCTGGGTCACCCGAGTTGCTGGCGGTATAGATGTCTTGACCGCCCTTCTTACCTATCAATCCGTCACCAGCAACACTCAGCACCGTGAGGTACAGAGTGCCTGACTGTGAGAAGGCGATGGTTGAGTCACACGGGCAGCCGGCGAGAAAGCGTTGAGGCGGGGCGGGTACAGCGAACTTCTTCTCCCACGTTTTGCCCCCATCTTCAGAAATCAACAGTGGGGCGTTTGGTACACCAGCCCCCCATCGGTCCTGCGCCGCAGTTCCAGACGAAATGACAACTTCGTTCGGACTCGTCGGGTTGATAGCGATCGATGGCTCAGTACCACCACCAGCAGTGTTGAGTAACGTTGGATCCATGTTGTTGACGATTGGATCAGCAACCGCTAGAGCTGTGCCAGCCGGCGGCCTTCCACCGAATCCACAATCGCCTGGGTTGAGTTCAAATGCGTTTAGGACGCCGTCGTACGCGTCCTTCGACCAAATCGCGGCTTTGCCCGTCCCTTGGAACGTCAAATCGCCGCATTCCATATCTTCGAGCCGAGCTCCATATGAGCCGAACAGTACTGGATCGGTGAGGCCATCTTTGGGGGCCTGGTAGATCTGCGAACAACCGTCGTTGGCAAGGAATAGGAATGGTCCACCGATCGCCAAACCACTATTTCCGCAGGCACCAATTTTGCCGGATATACTCGTACTACTCAGAAACAGGCCTGCACTGGTGTAGTGCTGATAGGTGGACGCAGCGTCGCCACTCGTGTAAATTGTGTCATCGGTGCCATCGAAGGCGAGACCGTCGATACATCCATCCGAAGAAAAAAGTGTCGAGCTTGTCTGCGTTGCAAGGTCGATTAGTACAATCTGACTACGTGCGTCGCACGCCCACAAACTCGCTCGGCCTACATCGTAGGCAAGCGCCCCAAGGTCGCTGACGCCGCTGATTGTGTAGCTTCTGCGGAAGCTGCCATCCCCAGGACTTATAGCAGTGATTAGATTCTGTCCCCAGCACGACAACAGTAAATCCGTGCCATCAAAGGCAAGGCCCGTGCCAAGCCCGCAGGAGTAATTTTGAGCGGTGATCGTGCGCAAGATAGTGCCGTCAACGGCTTGACTAGGCTTTGCTGCGACCAACTGTAACGAGGTAGCCAGTAGCCCCACTGTCACCAGACTCCGCACGCGCCTGCGCCATAACCCATACCCCGACATGTGCACCATCCCCTTTGTGGTGACCGTCAGTTGAGCTCACGGTCTAACCAGGCAACGTATCAGAGTCTGTCAAGCTTGCGCCCGCTCGGACGTCGAGGACGCCCGTTATCGCCGTCCCTCGTCAGCAAACAAGGGCATCGACCCTTCCGGGACTCAATACACGACCACAGGGGTGGCAAGCCATCGAAGCGAGTAAGTGCAATGCAAACCTCAACCCTCAGTAGGCCGTCACCCCCGTCCACGGGAACGTATGTTCGATATTGGTGGAGATACAGGGACTCAAACCCTGGACCTCTTCCATGCCATGGAAGCGCTCTATCAGCTGAGCTACATCCCCTTAAACACAAGTATAGATTTTAACAGATTCGACTAGTGTGGTAAAAAAGAAAAATGCGTGCCGCCCTACAGCTGATACAATAGCGGTATGAAATATACCCCTAAACTACGTCTGCCAAAACTCAATTACAAAAAACTCCTGCGCCGTACGCTCACACTTGCAGCACTATTATTGGTTATAAGTGGGTATATCGCCTACACTCGCCTCTATCTCACGCCTGAACGTCGTTTCTGGATGGCTATCAACAATAACTTATCAACACCGAGCGTCGTTCGCTCGACCGAAACCGGTGGCACAGGCAACAAGTCGACGGAACTGACCCGCTTCGTATTTGGCGCCCAAGCCGCTCAGGACAAGGTCAGTAGCGTTGGTTTTAAGAACGCTACTACGGAAAGTAATGTTACGACCGAAACAATCACAACACCGGTCACGCAGTACGTTCGTTATAACAATATATTCTCGACAGAGAAGAAATCTGACGGCAGCAGCTATAACTTTAATGCGATTAAAAATGTATGGGCAAAGGAACCGGACGCTAAAGATGCAGAAGCTTTGAACACCCATCGTCTGACATATGCGCAACCACTCATCACACTCGCACCTTTTGGCAATCTCACTTCGAGCGCTCGTCAAGCAATTCTTGCCGATATGAAAGCCGGTCAAGTCTATGAAACAGACTTTAACCACGTGACATATCAGAATATAAATGGCGAAAAATACGTCATATATGCAGTAAAAGTACAAACCAAAAAGTATGTTTCTGCACTTCAGAGATATTTTACAGCAGCCGGTTTTGGTAGCTTCCCTCCACTCGACCCTTCAGGCTATTCCGATAAAGCTCGTGTGAATGCTCAGTTCATTATTGCAATGAAGAGCAATACGCTGGCAGCGGTGAATTTCAACGATCGAACTGAATCCTATAATGATTTTGGTGTCACTATGCCAGTCAGCTTTCCATCAAAAACCATATCGGTCGATGTGTTGCAGGGGCGCCTCCAAGCCGCTCAGTAAATGCTTAAGTTTACCTCTGTTAAATAAAGTTTAGAAGGTCGCAGTCAAGGTGTTAGACTAGGGGGTGATGTAATGGTCCAACAGGAAGGACATTGAATGGCTGCGAGTACCTCTAAGAATAAGCAACGGACGACATCAAAAAAGAAAAAGACGGTCAAGACTACTGCCGTGAACTCTGGTGCAGCGGAGGAGTCATTTGTCGTGGAGACAGTGCCGGAACCTCTTCCGTCAGTTGATGTACCTGAAGTGCCTACTGAAATAGCCGTAGAAACATCACACACTCCTCCGCATCGCTGGATTTTTCCAGCTGTAGCTGCCGCACTTGTGCTCCTTATTGGTGGCGGCTCTTATGCCTACTTTGGACTCTACGCACAGACGCCGGAATACCTTTGGAAGACGAGCCTATCAAATACACGACAAGGTCTTCAAGCGATTATAAATAATGGGCCTTCAAGCAAAAATGGTATCAAACTAGATGGTTCTTTCAAGATGACGACGCCGATTGCTGCCGACGGCACACTGACAGGCTCCAAGGACGACAAAAAGGCCGACCTGAAGCTAACTGCTGGCGTATCGGGTATACGAGCCAATCTTGAAATGCGGGTATTTTCTGCCGGCACCAACGGGTCTGACGTCTATGCCAATATAAGCGGCATCAAAAATATCGCGGCGCTCCTTGGCCTAAGCGGACAGCAAGCAGCAGTAATCGACTCAATCGACGGTAAATGGCTCGTGGCCGATCACACACTGATTGACCAATTACTGAAGAGTACCGGAAATAATGCTTCAGATTTAGCCAACGAGTCGCAAGCACAAATCCAAAAGGATGTCCAAGATATCGTAAAAAAAGCCGCTGTCGTCTTAAACGATCGGCTCTTCAGCGACAACAAGTCAAAAGCGGTTGTTGTCATAAAAGATAAGCTAGCGAAGGAAGATTTCGAAGGTCGCAAAAGTCAGCACCTCCGTGTGCAGATACAAAAACAACAATTGCATGACTTTGCGGTTGCTATGAAAGATGCCTTGAAGAACTCAAAGCTAAACACCTGGCTTGTAGCGCCCAATAGCAGCAAATCTTTCGAACAAGCGACCGGTTTTGACTCGCTGCTTAAGAACATTGACGCTAAGAATTATGACTATTCGACAGCCGATGTGTGGATCGACCTCAGTACAAATACAATCCGCGACGTGCGCATCTATGCCAGCCCAACAGATGCAAAAAGCTATGTCGACTTCATGTTTAACTATACCGGTGGCGATGACTATCCGCTCCGAATCACGTCAATGTCTACGAATGCCAGCGGTACGCAAAATCTACTGATTGGCGCGACGCTCAATCGAGCTACTAATAAAGTTTCGCTGACGTTTTCTGGAACTGGTACGAATGCAGCTGGACGGCAGTCGATTAACGTCGGTGCGACGCTTACCATTACACCAACAGATGATAAGGTTACTGTCGAAAAGCCGCCTGGCGCGACGAATATTGTCAACTTATTGGGTGGTCTGACTGGTCAGGTGCAGGGTCTGCAAGATCAGTTGCGCGTTGAAAGTCCATTGAGCAGTGGTTCGTTGGAAGGTTCTGGACTGCTACAGTAAGCCAATGCTTACGCTATACTGTGTATGATGCAAACAGTTATTGATGGCATGATTACTCAGTACAAAACCTCCGGTAACGGACCGGTTATGCTGTTTTTGCATGGGTGGGGCGATGAAGCCAAAACTTTTGATAGTATAGTGGTTGCTTTTGCTCAAGATTACACTTGTCTCCGCCTCGATTTGCCCGGCTTTGGGGGCACTGACGTGCCTGAGGGGGCCTGGTCGTTGACCGACTATGGAAGTTTTGTACAGCACTTTCTTGCGAAGCTGAATCTATCAGTTGATGTACTGGTCGGGCATTCTAATGGCGGCGCAATAGCCATAAAAGCCCTCGAGAATGGGCAGGTTACTGCAATTAAGCTGATACTGCTATCTGCCTCTGGTATCCGACCTAAAAAGACCTTCAAAACGACCCTCCTCACCCTTGCTGCAAAAATCGGCAAACAGCTCGTAAAGATACTGCCAAAAGCCAATCAGCGGGCAATTCGGAAGTCCCTCTACAAAAAACTTGGTTCAGATTATCTGGCCATGCCACATCTAGCTGACACCTTCAAGAAGGTCGTTCGCGAAGACGTCAGGGGCGAACTACCGCTCATAAAGATTCCTGTTCTGCTGGTGTATGGCGAAGCAGATACCGACACACCGCTGTGGATTGCGAAGGCCTTCGAAACGCTGCTACCCAACGCGACATTACGCATCATTCCATTGGCTGGACACTTTGTGCATATAGATGCGCTCGCCGAAACCATCAAAGCCATGAAGGATTTTGTCGCCTGATGAGAGCCCTTTTGAGTCGCTATAATCCGTTTACATATAGCAGAGCGCTAGCTTATATGTTGCAGTCTGTAGAATATCAGCCCAAAGCTTTCGTCGAGTGGTTCCGTCGCACCAAAGATTTCTCATCTGTTATGAATCGCCGCGATTTAGTACCAACGAAGGCCGGCCGATTGTTCCGCCTATTCGTACTTGTCACAGTACTCGTGGTGACGCTCGCAGGCATTTTGGCTTGTTTTGTGCACAGTATTTGGTTCATTGGCCTCGGCATCATCCTAATTTTTGCTGCACCTATCTTCGGCTATGCAGCGGTCTTGCTTGTTCTGATTGTGACGCGGCAGTTTGTTACTAAACCAAAAGAAAAAAAGGCGCTTGCCGAGGCTGGCGGGATTCTTGGCGAGCACAAAGCAACAATTATTGCTGTTGCTGGTAGCTATGGCAAAACGAGCATGAAGGAACTCCTTCTCACTATCCTTTCGGAAGGCAAAAAGGTGGCTGCTACGCCAGCCAATATGAATGTCGCAACATCTCACGCTAAATTCGCGCGTGGATTGAAGGGAGATGAAGAAGTTATCGTGATTGAATTTGGTGAGGGAAAACCGGGCGATGTCATGCGTTTTAGCGAAATGGCTGGCGCAGACATTGCCGTCATTACGGGGTTAGCGCCGGCACACCTCGATCAATACGAAACATATGATGCCGCCGCCTTAGACATCATGAGCGCAGCCAGTGGTAAAGTTCCTGGCAGTGTTTATGTGAATATTGAATCGCCCAAACTGCACTCGTTCTATAAGCCAGGCTACCGTGCCTACAATGACGCCGGCTGTGGCGAAGTGGTGATTTCTGATGTCATAGTCGGCCTTGAAGGGACGGTGTTTAAGCTGGCAGTTGGCAAAAATGCCTCAGTTTCGGCGAGCACTGGGCTGCTGGGTGAGCACAACCTTGGCCCGATCGCCGCCGCCGCCGAAATTGCCCGAACGCTTGGCCTCACCCCTGATCAGATCAAGGCCGGCATTGCCAAAACCAAGCCCTTCGAACATCGCATGCAGCCGCGGAAACTTGCCAGTGGCGCCTGGATTATCGACGACACGTATAATGGCAACATTGAGGGCCTGCGCGCTGGTTTAGCACTCCTCAAACAACTACCAGCTGTGCGTAAATGGTATGTCACACCGGGTCTGGTCGACCAAGGTCCTGAAACAGTTCGAGTGCACCGCGAACTTGGCACGTTGATTGCTGCCGCGAGTCCAACAGTGGTGGTGCTGATGAAAAACTCCGTCACAAACTACATTATCGATGGTTTGCGCGAAGCGATGTACACCGGTGACGTGCGCCAAGAAGCCGATCCACTCAAATTTTATACGAATCTCGACAGTTTTCTGGCAGCAGGTGACCTCGCCCTCCTACAGAACGACTGGACCGACAATTACAATTAGGGCGCGGGACTATCGTAGAGTCCGTATAGAGCGCTTGCTTGGCCCCAATATGCGGCCCATACCTGATTGCCGTAGCCTATAGTGCCACCATTCGCTTCCTAAAGGCGCAAAGCCAGCCTGCAGCATACTGTTTCTAAGAAGGGCGCGATTGTCTTTTTGGATAGATGTAAGGTGAGGATATGCTGCCCAGACGATGTCGTCGCCTAGCGTAAAACCGCCGCCCATATCCACGTTTCCTCCTTGATGATCTCGCAAAATAACATCACAGGCTGCCGCAGCCGAATGAGGCGGTACGATCTGACTGGGGTCACTGACATTGTCGCGCAGGTCGTTTATCCCCTCGTCTTCCAGATAACGTAAATATTCCTCGCCTTCTTCATCAAGAGGGCTGTCTCGCCAGATCGGTTCGACACTGACGCCCTTCGATGAAAGTATTTCTGCGGACACCAAAGGCTCGCGGTATACCTGCTGATCTTCAGTAATCGGTACCTGCATAAAAAGTTCCCTAGCGATGTAATGTTGCCAGCGGTCAGCCTGAGGAATTGTCTGTAATGACTCGAAGTCCGTCACATAACTTTTAAAATCTGCCATTAATTCTCCATTACACATTATATTACAATTAATTATATATAATTGTGACTAGTAATTGTAACTATGCTTGTGCTACACTGTCAAGTATGAAGACAATCGCCGTTATTTTTGGGAGCCGTTCCACGGAGCACGATGTATCAATTGTGACCGCTATCAGTAGTATCATTAAGCCGCTTGAACTGTCGGGTGAATACCAGGTAGAAGCGGTGTACATCGCCAAAGATGGCTCTTGGTACTGGGATCAACGCTTGAAAGACATATCGCTCTACCAAGGTGATGAATTAGAAGATTTTCTGCGCAAAGCTCCCAAAGTTCATCTGTTATTCGATAATGGTCTTACGCTTGTAAAATCGAGTCAGTTTGCCGGACGCAAAGCCTACAAAAAAATCGATGTTGTATTTCCGGCCACTCATGGCACGCACGGCGAAGATGGTGATTTAATGGGACTGCTCGAGATGGCAAATGTGCCTTACGTCGGTTGTGGAGTCGCAGCCAGTGCGATCGCCATGGACAAAATTCTTGCCAAGTTGATTGCGCAGACACAAGAAATTCCTACTCCAAAGATGGAATTTATTACTACGACGGATCTGGAGCGTCATTCGGAGGCATTCGCTAAGGCAGTGAATAATAATTTGAAGTATCCGTTGTTTGTGAAGCCGTCGCATCTCGGTTCAAGCATTGGCATCACTAAAGTCGATTCACCGAAAGACCTTGATAATGCGCTCGAAATCGCGGCGCATTATGATACCAAAGTACTGGTCGAAGAAGGTGTCCACAACCTGATAGAAGTAACCGTTCCAATCATGGGTAATGAGACGCTGATACCGGCGATGGTAGAACGTCCGCTTTCCAAAGACGACGGCGTGTTCGATTTTGATACCAAATACATGAGTCAAGGGAAGGGCGGCAAGAAAATGGGCGGCGGTAAGCAGGGCGCCCAAGGCTATAGCCAAGTACCGGCAGATCTGCCAAAACATCTCTACAAAAAGGCCGAAGAAACAGCTTGTGCCGTCTATCGTGCCATCGGCTGTGAAGGCATTGCTCGAGTTGATCTACTAATTGATGAAAAAACCGGCGTCGTGTACTTCAACGAAGTCAATCCGTTGCCAGGCAGCTTGTATGCCCATAACTGGCGTGCGGCCGGTGTCTCCAATGTCGAACTTGTGAACAAACTAGTCCGCTTTGCCGAAGAGCGATTTGCCGCCCAGGCACGCACTGCTAAGACCTTCCAGACAAACTTTTTGAAGCAATTCTAAAATGAACATCTTTGACTATAAGTCGGCACAGGTGTACTTTCGCGACGGCCTCGTCCCTTTCCGTGATGCACATCTCAGTATTGCCAGCTCACCGGTTTTGTATGGGCTGGCGGTGTACACGGTCTTTAATATTCGCTATGACGCCGCTCGAAAGCAGCTCCACATCTTTCGGTTACAAGATCATTACCGTCGGCTGTGTGATTCAGCTCAGATAATGAATTTTACCGACTTTCGTTCGATAATGAGCTATGAAATATTCCAAGCGACTATGATAGAACTGCTGCTTACAAATAAGATTCGCGAGAACGTATTGATTAGGGCAACTTTGTTTATTGACGAACTAATTGCTGGCACAAAAACGAATGGACTTAAGACGAGTTTTTCAGCTTACATATATCCGATGGCGGCATTCTATCCAGCAACTGGCGTCCATGCCTGCGTGTCCAGTTGGCAACGGACTCCCGATAATGCGATTCCGTCACGTGCAAAAATCAACGGCAGCTATGCCAATGCCACGCTCATGAAGAACGAGGCGCTTCTAAACGGCTATGACGAAGCGATAGCTCTCGACGACTCCGGCCACGTGACAGAAGGCACAGTTGCGAACCTGTTCATGGTACGCAGCGGGGAACTGATCACACCCTACCAGTCAGCAGACATCCTTGAAGGGATAACGCGTGATAGCCTTATTAAACTTGCTGGCGACATGCATATTCCTATGAAGCAGCGTGCGGTTGATAGGAGTGAGCTCTATATTGCCGATGAGTTATTCTACTGCGGTAGTAGTGCCCGGATTACGCCAATCTTATCTGTTGATAGGCGAACCATCGGAAACAAAAAAACAGGCAGCAATCTGACTGCGAAGCTCGCACAGGCCTATGAGGACGCCCAGATGAATAATTCGGCATTCTCTGAACAGTGGCTAACCACTGTGTCGGTGCGCTAGAATAGTGAGGCATGAGAGGAGTACGAGTCTTTGTTCGTTTGTGGCGCAGTCTGTTTGTGATTGGCGCTGTTCTGGTTCCTATGTACCTCATTACAGACGTAATAACACAGCCGACAGCGGTACAACAGCCGCTCATTGTTTCAATTTCAGGTACTCATTTTGACCGTATCTCACCTAGCGCCAACAAACAAATCTTGGCAAACGCCACCATCCAAGCGGTCACGCCTCATGGTGCTGATACAGCCATAGTTGATGTGGTGGGCGTAAGGGAAGCCGAACAAGTCCAGGCCTTCACGGCGGCCTTACCGATCGGTCCGGCAGTGGCTGGATTTTTCCATCAACTACGCATTGTACCGCGGATAGATTACAGCGCCAAAGATCTTGAATCCGTAACGATAGAAACTGATGAATATCATCCCACAGGCAGTGTTTCTATCCGTTATGAGAGTTGGATTGCTGACGGCGATAGCGTGACGCAACCTACACTGACGAGGTCCATGGTCAACCAATTTGCCAAGCTGCTTCATGCCCCAGAAAAAGATCTGCAAGCACTTGTCGGCCAGCCACTCGCGATCGGGTTGTTGCCAAATTATAAAGTGCGACTTTACGCTGGGGGAGCGCTTGCCAAATATGTCGGTGCACCAGTCTATAGGGATATTCCGCTTGGCCGTCTACCGGCTATTGCCGAGATGTATCGGCACGATTTCTTCAAAACCTATCCGGTCCATATTCCAGAAGATGTCCAGACGAGTCTTGATCGGGAGTATGCGGCGGCGCTAAAACGTCGAGTCGCTGCCCCAAATTGCACCATTGAAAGCTGCATCGCGCTGACGTTTGATGATGGCCCCGACCCTACGATAACGCCGCGAGTATTGGATATTCTGAGCGCTCATGACAGCAAAGGTACGTTTTTTGAACTTGGCAACCACGTTTTACGTTCGCCTGATCTCACCAAGCGAATTCTTGCGGCCGGCAACGAAGTCGAATCGCATACATTTAGTCACACGGATCTCGTAAAACTCAAGACGCCGTCACTGATACGAAGACAGCTTGATGACACCCAGAATGCATTTAATACGGTTGGGCTCCATGCTAAGTTCCTGCGCCCGCCCTACGGTTCGGTCGATGACAATGTAAAAGCGATCGTTCCTATGCCACTGATTCTTTGGAACATCGACGCCCAAGAGTGGCGGCCGGGCACCACGTCAGCCTCGATGGTGGCCTCACTTGTTGGCCAATCACGGCCTGGTGCAATCATGCTTATGCATGATACTCAGAAGATAACCGCCGATGCCTTGCCTGACGTGCTTACCCAGCTGGAGGACCGCGGTTTTCGCTTTGTTACGGTTGAGCAATTGCTGCAAATTGACGGCAACGCCCGCGGCACCTTCTCGTCGCGAAACTAATTAAAATAATTTTGCAGTATTGGCAATACAGCACTCTGATATGAGATAATTCTTGTATGGCAGCGAATGTGAGCAAAGGTGATTTTACCCAACACTTAGAAGTATCAGATGTTCATTTGGTTGAGCGTGGTCAGCTCATTACCGTCGCTTTCGATGGGTGCAAGCTTGAGATTGACGGCTCAGTGGAGCACGTTTATAAAAATTCAGACGATCTGCGGGCTCGCGCGCTACTTTACTACACAATGGCCACTCCAGATAAGTTCGCAAATCGGTCGGCACTTACAGCTGAAGGCAAACTCACGATGTCTTCACATAGTGTGCTACATGCACATGACTCGCTCATGCATCTTTTACGACCAATCTTTGGTAGGAACCTGATAGACCTGACGATGGGAGCCCAGAATAGTAAAAACAGTCCACTAATTGTAAAAGGTGCGACATTTGTGACGCGGCCGGCGCAAGTCGATATGGAGCAAGATACTAAACAAGTAGTCTTTGAACCCGGTGTGGGCCTTAGACTAACGCCAAAAGGCAACCTACTAGGAGAATCGAACCAGCAATGGTTAAAAGGTTTGCAGTCGGAAAGACTTGAATTTCGCGATATGGATTTCAGTATATTTGCACCAGAATCGGTAGCAGTTTTTTCGATTTTACATCGCTACGAGGGTCAGGAGAGGTCGGTTACTTTTTTGTTTGATGAGTTCAAAATTATGACAAAAGCAGATGTAGTCTTTGCAGATTTTGTGAGAATAATGCAAATCGCCGTGGGCGACTATACGAGGAGCCCTGAACTCAGGAGCCGCATAACATTCCGCCCTATGGGAGGTGAAGGACTATTTGTCTGGCGACACCCACGATATAAAACTTAGTACCAATCCGACGTCTGTGCTCAAGAAGGCAAGACTGCTATAATGAGTGCTTAATGAACAGATACAATCCCAAAGAAATCGAGCCGAAGTGGCGCAAAGTCTGGGCTCGCGACAAGACCTACGAGGTGACTGAAGATACGTCGAAAACAAAGATGTACGCCACGCCGATGTTGCCCTACCCCAGCGGTTCGGCCATGCATGTTGGCCATGTCCGCAACTACGCCATTGCCGATGTCGTAGCCCGTTACTACCGCCAAAAAGGCTATAATTCGATGAGCAATATGGCGTGGGACGCCTTTGGTTTGCCCGCCGAAAACTACGCTATAAAAACCGGCACGCCACCTGATGAAACGACCAAGAAGAACACGGTTTACTTCAAAGAACAGTTGCAGGCACTTGCGATGAGCTATGCGTGGGACCGTGAATTCACGACGAGCGACCCCAGTTATTACAAATGGACACAGTGGATCTTTACGAAATTATTCGAGCATGGCTTAGCGTACCAAGCCCAAAAGGCTCAGTGGTGGTGTAACCAGTGTAAGACCGTTTTGGCTAACGAGCAGGTGATTGATGGCAAATGCTGGCGTCATGATGGTGATGATGATCCGTACGTCATAAAAAAGCATCTAAAGCAGTGGTTTTTCAAGATTACAGATTATGCAGATGAACTTTTAGAAATGACTGATGACTTGAATTGGCCTTCCAAAATCAAAGCCATGCAAAAGAACTGGATTGGCAAAAGTCACGGAGTCATCTATAAGAATAAGGTTAAAGATACCGATCTCACTATTGAATCGTATTCGGCGCACTTTGAAGCTTTTACAGCCAACTCTTTTGTGGCGATAGCACCCGATCATCCCTTTTTACCAAAACTCATTGAAGGTCTACCGAATGCGCAGGAAACATTGGACGCTGCTCAGAAAATGATCATGAAACGCGATGGCCTGGGCGAAAAAGGCGCCGATAGTATGGAAGGTATTTACACCGGCCGTGATGCGGTCGACTTCTTTGGTGCACAAGACCTGCCGATCTGGATTACAAGCTATGCTTTGGCAGATTATGGTACGGGTATTGTCTTGTGTTCGGCGCATGATGACCGCGATTTTGCGTTTGCCAAGAAATATGACATTTTGCTGCGCCCTACGATGGTGCCAGCTAATCCTGTAGAAGCCGAAAAAGTCCGTAATCTGGAATATTGCTACACTGATATGTCGCACGGTATTTTGATAAACACACCTGAATTTGATGGTAAAGTTGCCGGTGAGAACCGTGATGCCATTATCGAGTACCTTGAAAATATTGGCTACGCCGCGCGTTCTACCACCTACAAAATGCGTGACTGGCTGATAAGCCGTCAACGGTATTGGGGCGCACCGATTCCTATCGTCTACTGTGGCACTGACGGAGTTGTCGCCGTACCAGAAAAAGATCTGCCGGTTTTGTTGCCAAAGGTCGAGAACTTTGCGCCCGACGGCAGTAATCATTCTGTATTGGCTGGCGTGACTGATTGGGTGAACACTACCTGTCCAAAGTGCGGTGGCCCAGCCAAGCGCGAAACTGACACAATGGACGGCTACGCCTGCTCGAGCTGGTACATGTACCGCTACACCGACGCCCACAACGACATGCAGGCTTGGGATAAAGACAAGGCAGATTACTGGTTCCCAGTCGACTTTTACTTCGGTGCTGACCATGCCGTTAGCCACTTACTGTACTTCCGTTTTTGGCATAAGTTCTTCTGTGACATTAAGCTAGTTGACGAAACCAAGATTGGCCGTGAACCCGTCAAACAACTTGTCTTCAACGGCTATATTAATGCCGAATCTGGTGCGAAGATGAGCAAGAGCAAAGGCAATACTGTTGATCCGCTAGATATTATTAATTCCGGCTACGGGGCTGATTCACTACGCGTTTTTGAGCTATTTATTGCGCCGTACGATCAAGACACTAGTTGGAACACCCACGGTGTGCCCGGCACGTACCGCTTTTTGAACCGCGTCTGGACACTGGTGCAGGAGTATATTGACGCCGCAGTCGGTACGACGTCCGAAGAAATGGTCAAAAAGGTTACGGTAGTTGCCCATAAAACCGTCAAAAAAGTCACCGACGACATGGCCAACCTGAGCTTTAACACTTCTGTTTCCGCAATGATGGAGATGACGAACGAGCTGTATTTGATCAAAGCCAAAGAGTCGATCGTTAAATCTGACGCCTGGAATTATGCTTTTGAGTCGTTAGTACAGATTGTCGCGCCGTTTGCGCCGTATATCGCTGAAGAACTGTGGCATCAGCTTGGCAACGAAGACAGCGTGCATATTGGTCACTGGCCCAAATATGATGAGTCAGTCCTTTTACAAGAGACGATCACCTTAGCTGTTCAGGTCAATGGTAAAGTCCGCGCCCAGATTGAAGTTGCCTCCGATGCATCCAAAGAAGCCGTCATCGCATCAGGTTTAGCTGACGCAAACGTCCAAAAACACCTCGAAAATAAAGAACCGGCCAAAACGATTTATGTTCCTGGCCGGATCCTAAATTTCGTGGTCTAAAGCTAATTAGCCTTGTGCAATAGCTGCTTCTGCAGCTGCGTAATCAGTCGGGAGAAGTGTAACTCCTTCAATAATCGCACAGCGGCTGATTATATCATCAACGGCCGTTTGAGAGGCCTCCCTCTCGAGTGCTTTCACATCAGGAATAGCACATTTTTCAACGCGTTCCATGTTTGTTTGGCTTGGTGAGCCATCAGGAGCAGCTTTACCAAGCGCATATCCAGCACCAATAGTTAGGCCGGCAGCAACAAAGCCAACTGCAAAACGAAGTGGTACGCTCAGGCGTCGATCGAATTTACGTTCTACTGACCTGTCATGAGCTTCTTCAATAAATTGTTTTACTGGTATATGATTCATCACAATTATTATAACATACTAGTTGTGCTTATGTCAATATTTATTGGTTGCTTTATAGGGGCTTTACAGGGTATAATGGGGGCAATATTTATTGACATAACAGGGAAGGAGTTGTAGTAGACTCATGGGAAAACCCAAGAAACGTACCAGTCCGCGTCGTACCGGCACACGACGCTCACACCTCGTACTTAAGCTCGCTCGTGCCGTAAATGCAAAGAGTCCGGTTAAAGTCCGTACAACCAGCCGCGAATCTGCAAAGAAGACTGTTCCCGTAACGAAGTAATTAACCCCTTAAAAGGTTTTAACAACATGGCATCTAACCGTCACCTTGGCCGCATTGTTGCTCTGCAAACACTGTATGAGCAAGATTTTCGGCGTGACGTAAAAGATGAAGGCTTCGTACTACAAGAGGTGTTACTGCGCAATATCTCTCGCTACCAAGAGGTTCTGGAAGACAAGGCTTTTATTTCCCGACTCGTAGAAGGCACAACAGAGAAGCAGGATGAGCTTGATGCGGTGCTCGGACCGGTCGCACCAGAGTGGCCGATTGATCAGATTGCCCGTATGGACCGCTCACTTCTCCGGATGGGGATTTACGAGCTCTTGTATGGCACCGATGATACACCGCCAAAAGTGGTGATTAACGAAGCAGTTGAACTAGCTAAGGCCTTCGGTGGTGACAATTCCAGCAAATTCATCAACGGCGTCCTCGGCACCGTTTTGAAAAATAAAGAAGCCAAGACCACCAAAAAGACTGTTACCAAGGCAAAACCAATCGCCAAAGCAAAGAAGAAGACCACAAAGGAAAAAGAATAGTTTACGCATGGCATACCGACCGAAACCAATCAAAGCTTTCAAAAAGCTCATTAATCGCAAGAACGCCGCGATTAATGAGGTAGTTCGCGAACCGACCTCTGGTGGCATCGTCTTCCGCCGCAATACGAAAGGGGACGTTGAAATTCTGCTGATTCAGGATGCCAAAGACCGCTGGACCATACCAAAGGGACATATCGAGAAGGGTGAAACACCCAAACAGACTTCTGAGCGCGAAGTCATGGAAGAAACCGGCCTCGCGAAGGTTGAGATGATGGGCTGGCTCGGCAAGATTAACTTTCGTTATCGTCGTCAACAGAGTTTGGTGCTAATGACAACCGAAATCTTCTTGGTACACGCTGTTGGTGATACTGACGCTATCAAGCCAGAAGAATGGATGAACGGTATCAAATGGTTTACAGCGGCTGAAGCACTTGATAAAATCGAATACGAAGACATCGGTAAAATTATATTATTAGGGCTTAAAAAGATCAGGGATTCTAGAGTTTAGATGGATTTTTCACCTTACGCTGCCTTTGCTAAAGATGTTCTTGGCGTCACATTTAACGATTTAGGGCTACTTGTAACCGCCTTTACGCATCGTTCATACGTAAACGAGCACAAGAAGACCGTGCAGGTGCACAACGAACGCCTAGAATTTCTTGGTGATGCCGTCTTGGAACTCGTCTCAACCGAATATCTGTATAACGCCTTCAACGAACCGGAAGGCATTCTGACGAACTGGCGTAGCTCGCTGGTGCGAACCGAAAGTATTAGCGCCGCAGCATCACGTTTGAACTTCGAACCGCTACTACGTCTTTCTCGAGGTGAAAAACGGGGAACTGATCGGGGGCGTGCCCAAATCCTGGCCAACTGTTACGAGGCCGTTATAGGTGCGCTGTATCTTGATCAAGGCTATGAAGCATCAAAAATCTTTATTACGAGCAGTGTTCTCGCGACCTTTGACGACATCCTCAAAAGTGGTTCATGGATGGATCCAAAATCACGCTATCAGGAGTTTGTCCAGAGTACCGAAGGCTTCACGCCGTCGTATAAAGTCATGAGTGAGATTGGTCCGGACCACGATAAAGTCTTTACCGTCGGTGTATATGTTGAGAATGATTTACGCGGCACGGGCGATGGACCTAGCAAGCAAATCGCTCAGATAAATGCCGCTGATAAAGCCCTCACAGCGGGCAAAGCCGCCACCTCAGTTGACAAATCATCGACCAATCTGTAAAATATAGTGAAATCGTATATTAAGTAGCTAAAAATAAGGTATTTTGCTCACATGCTTGCAATCCGTCTCCAGCGCGTCGGCCGAAAAGGTCATGCCGAATTCCGTGTAATCGTTCAGGAAGCTCACCGTAGCCCTACGAGTGGCGCTATTGTTGCCCAAGTCGGCCACTACAACCCGCACACTAAGGCCGTTGTTCTTGATAAAGAAAAGGCCACCTTCTATGTCACGAATGGCGCGCAGCCATCACCACGTGTCGCCTACCTTATGAAAAGTGAAGGTGTGAAACTACCTGATTGGGTCAAAATCGACTCCAGCAAGAGTCGTTCAATCAAGCACAACGACAAACTTCGTCGCAACCGTCCTGAAGAAGAGGTTGTTGTTGAGGAGCCAGCCGTCGAAGCTGTTGCTCCCGAAGAAGCACCTGTCGCTGAAGAAGCTGCCGTTGAAGAAGCACCAGCTGCCGAAGCCGAAGTGAACGAACCAACAGCCGACACTCCTGTCGCTGAAGAGCCGACCGAAGAACCAAAAACTCCAAAAGAAACTGCTGCTTAAAAAGCACGAGCAGTTTGTTATACTACAACTGTACCAATCGTAATGGGAGGCATATACCGTGGACAATTCTATAGATCTGCAATTTGTTGAATATATCGTAAAATCTCTTGTTGGTAATCCCGATGCCGTTAGCATAGCCCGCACTATTGATGAAAAAGGCGTGCTACTTGAACTGACCGTCGATCCTGAAGATCTCGGCCGTGTGATTGGAAAGCGTGGCGCGACAGCTCAGAGCTTGCGTACATTGTTACGTGCCCTTGGTACCAAGAATGACGCCCGTTATAACTTGAAGATCGTCGACAATGGCGAACCACGGCCACCTCGTGAAGATCGTGAAGATAATCGCCACGACAGCCGTCATGACGATCGCCAAGATGAGCGTTCAGATGATCACCATGAAAGCCGCCGTGAAGACGGTGACTCACCAGCCGCTGGTGAAGGAACAGTAACTGAAGACGCTTGGTCGACTTCAGCAGTGCCCGCTCCTTCTACAAGCGACGACAACAAAGACGATGACGATAGCCACAGCGACTCGATCAGCAAAACCCGCAAAGACTTAGCCGAACTCGACGACCTAGACATCTAGAGTAAAATCAGACGCTATATGTGGGTTGTCCACTGGTGTGCATAAATAACAGAGGGAAGCCCCTTGAAATAATGCTTATGGTGCGGTAGTATAAAGGAGTCGCACAAAAGCAAGCTCTTGCGAGCCAACAGCAGAAATGTTGGGAGCTTTATGTGACTAAAGAAGCACCTACGGGTGCTTCTTTAGGTTTGTGGGGCTTTTTTCGCCGTTACATCTCTAGGTAATTACGCGGTGGCTCCGAGCGTGTCATATGGTACGCCGGGTACTCGATTGGCGAGTCGGTCAATCGCACTATAGACAATTCGTCTCGCATCATAGATGGTGGGAGTTACTAATTCCGCCTCGTCAACATTGTCTTCGACTTCGTGTACATCACGGTAAGGCTGAATGCCGTGGACGCTGTCCAGAGTCACTTTACCCATCTCAGTCATCACCAAGATAGAGACGTGGGGAGTGCCGTTATTTTCTAGTTCATCAAGTGTATCGTAGAAAGTCGTCTTGTCTATGTATGCATATCTCGGATCTTCAGGATTTATGCTGCGGTCCTTCATCCAACCTTGACCATACTCATTTTTAACTTCAGCCCTAAAATGATTTGCAAAATCAAACGCCAGCACAGCGCTATCCATCAGATCATGTTCTTCGCCACTAATTGTAGCTCGTTCTGTTAATACATCAGACATTGGCAACCCCTAGTTATCGCTTTTAGATTAGCAAAATATATAACCGTTAGCAGTAAGCAATTTTACAATGCGATATACAGGGGTATACAACCTTACGCTTAAATGCTATAATACAACATAATTGTTATGAAAATTCAAGTTATCACCTTATTTCCAGAAATGTTCGATAAAGTTTTGAACTCGTCAATGTTATGGAAGGCCCAAGAAGCGAAAGCAGTCGAGTTTGAATTAATTGATTTACGTACTTTTGGGCTCGGTGCACGACGAACTGTCGATGACACTCCCTATGGTGGCGGTGATGGCATGTTGTTGAAGCCTGAGCCACTGGTAGCGGCAATCGAACACGCCAAGAAGACCAATCCTGATGCAAAAGTCTTTTTGCCAACACCGCGAGGCAAAATCTACAAACAGTCCTGGGCAAAAAACCTGGCCGCCGACAAGCAGGGTATGATTATCATCTGCCCGCGCTATGAAGGCTATGACGAGCGCATCGTCAATTGGGTAGATGAGCAGTTTTGCATTGGCAATTACGTCCTCACTGGCGGCGAAGTGCCGGCAATGGTACTGATTGACAGCGTCGTGCGCCTCTTACCTGGCGTTCTGGGCGGTGAAAACTCTGCCGAGCTAGAAAGCTTCCAGGCTGATGATGTATCAATTGAATTCCCGCAGTACACTCGTCCAGAAGACTTCCGTGGCCATAAAGTACCCGATGTGCTACTGAGCGGTCACCATGCCGAAATCGACAAGTGGCGCAAGGAGCAGCAGAATGGCTAACGTCGAATCAAGCGAACTTGCACGTGACCTACGACAGGATTTTGACGTCACGTTAGCGAATTATTGTGATGTCTTCAGTCAACCATCTGAGCTTATAATCAATAGTACGGAAATTGTCTGCGTTACAGGCGCCGATGCCTACATGCCGTTTCCCGTTTTAGAACACAGTGAGAGCGAGCCGCGTGACATCACTGTCATATGCAACACCGATGCTTTACGCGAGACCTGGGAACCCCTATTTTCGGATGTTGTTGGCGTTAATCAGCAGGACGCACGGCGTATTTATCTTGGAATGGCATTCGCCTGGGTCGGGCTCGTACATAGTGCTCTCGATGCAAGAGAATACCGCACTCAAATAGATAATATGAGGAGTGATGTTCGGACAGGTGACCTTGATACAGAATCATATCGTCGCGAGACAAAAGAATTTGCCAAACGAATGAAGACAGTCGTACAGATACAGGAGGCACTTCATGATGCCGAAACGATTCAGCGCACGCTTGAAGAACTGGAATGCGCCGGTAAAATCGAAGCCAGTCTCTATCCTTACGAAATTGATGAAGAAGAAGTTCAGCGAGTGAACAGAATTCGTTACGGACTCGGCGCTTCGTATCTCATGAACGCGACGCCACAGGAGGCTCGCGATGAACTTTCTCTTCAGTTTGCGCAAAGTCTCACGGATTACACAACTCAGCTGGGCTTCGGTCTAGTAGATTTTGCCGTAAAATTTGGTTTAGACAAGAAGATGGATCCGCAGGAATATAGACAAAAAGGACTTTCCAGAGCCTTTCACAGTCTTTACTTCGCAGGTATTGTACCAATGGACCTATCGGATATTATTCGACCGGCAAAAGCCAAAAGATCAGGCACTTAAAGTAGCTGTTTTTTGCGCAGATAAAAATACGCACCGATACCAGGAATAAACGGCTGCAAATAAGTAGCCGCGCGGTACAGCAGAGCTGCGGAGGTTGCTATTTCAATGTTAAAACCAAGGGCATGCATACTGACGATTAAACCAGCCTCAACACCGCCAATGCCGCCAGGAGTCGGTACGAGGCTGCCGAGCGCCACGCCGGTGCTCATGGCCACAAGGGCGCTGATCAGTGGCAAGTGCAGGCCTACTGCGTGGGCAGCGAGGTAAAGCATGAAGCTATTGGTGAGGATAGTTGCCAACATGATGCCAATAAGTCCGAGAAGGCGCAGAGGATCGTGTAGCAACCGTTGCCAGAGTTTTTTGAACTCTTTACCGGCTTCATCGGTGCCTTTTTTGACTTTTTTACTGCGTCTGGCGACTGCGAGAATACCAACAATGACAGCTGTTATTGCCAATAAGATAAGAGCATTTTTAGCTGATATATGGAGCGACCGAAGTAGGCTCGGACTGGCTATGAAAACGATGCACAACACAGCAACGTTGACAATCAGTCCTGCGAGATTACTGGTCAAAGCAATTGCGAGCGCATTTGACAGTTTGAGCCCTGATTTACGCAAGAAAAGCGTACCGATGCTGAGGTAGCCAGCACCGCCAGGTATCACTCGCCCTGGGCCGCCGGCGGCCAGGTGCGCTAGCATAATTAAATGCAGTTTAATCGATTTTTGAAGAAGGATACGGTAGCCCAGCGCGCTCCACACAAAGAGAAACCAACTTAAGGCAAAGCAGGCAATGGTTGGAACTTCACTGGCATGCCGAATCGTCGAAAGGGAGTTTGTCAGAACATGACGTTGGCTATAGACACCGTACAGAAGCAAAAGTGCACCGACAAGCTCAAGCCAGCGGCGAACCGGTGATTCCTTCGGTTTCTTCATCAGTTCAAGATGTTAACGGCGCGGGCGGCGACGAGCGCGATGGTGACGAGGGACGTCATTGACTGAACAGCCATCAACAGTTTGGCGCGGTGCGTCAGCGGCAGGGCATCGGTCGGACTAAAAGCCGTAGCGTTCGTAATGGAAATGTACAAGTAATCATAAAAGAGCGGTTCAAAATTCTTACAAGCAGGGTGAAGGTCTGGTACGCTCATCTGCGGAAACAGAAAATCAGGTCCGCTGGCCGGCTCAATAAAGCCCGATAACCCCGGACTGTCCATCTCCCAGTACCACAGTCCAAAGATTAGGATATTTGTGAGATAAATCGCGAGCGCCGAGAGGAGGAGGGTATGGCCGGGAATGCCGGTGTGCGTAATGAGCTCTTTGACGACTAAAATGAGTGAGGCGATGTTGGCAGCTGTCACCACCATGAGTAACATAAATGAAAAATAGCGTTTTACTTCACGCAGCGACTCCTTGCCGCTTTGGTGTGCAAGTGCTGCAACAGAAAGCAATGTGAGCTCTAAAACGGCCAGAAAATATTTTGGGCCAAGCGTCAGGCGGTCATTTATGAGGACTTGTAGGCCTACCATGAGGATGATTGAGGCGTATATGGGCAATCGAGACTCGGATTGTTTGGCGCCAATATGCATATGCCTATTCTACACTAAAAATCCCGTATGACCCCAAGCATAAGCGTGGTATGATTTTATAGATGGAAGAGTGGGTCCTTAATCAGTTACGGCAGAATTTCCGCGGCGAAATTAAAACCGATGAAACAAGCAGGACAGAAGCCAGTGTCGACGCCAGTATTTTTCAGGTGATGCCGGCGTTTGTTGCTGTGCCAAAAGATGATGAGGATCTAAAGACGCTCGTCAAAAATGCCAGCCAAATGAAAATAAGTGGCCAGAACGTCAGTTTGACGGCACGGGCGGCAGGTACCTGTATGTCTGGTGGGTCACTGACCGAAAGTGTCTCCGTTGATATGAAGCCAGGCTTTACCTGGATGGCCGAAGTTGATCATAAAGAAAAAAGTGTCTGGGTGGGAGCGGGGACGTATTACCGCGATGTTGAGGCACAGTTAACGCCCCAAAAATTGTTGTTTGCGCCCTATACCAGCAGTAAAGACCTCTGCACGATTGGTGGCATGGTCGGCAACAACGCTAGCGGCGAAAAGAGCATTCGTTTTGGCGCCACGGTTGATAATGTCATAGCCGTTCGCATGATCTGTTCTGACGGCAACGAATACGAATTCGGCTCGATTGATGCTGACGAATTTGCCCGCCGTGCCAGCCAAGACTCCTACGAAGGCTATATATACCGTGAGATCGATAAATTAATCGAAGACAACTGGGATTTGCTTGAAGCGGCGCGTCCGAAAGTCCGCAAGAATGCCGCCGGCTATCAACTGTGGCACGTCATCAATAAGCAACAAGATGACTTTAACGTGGCGAAATTGATTGTTGGCTCGCAAGGCACGCTCGGCATGGTGACGGCTGTAAAACTACGTCTGGTTGAGAAGCTGCATCACCGTCGGATGCTAGTTATTCCTATTAATAATCTCGATCAACTAGCAGTTGCTTTACAGACCATTACCGCCAGTCATCCGGAAGGACTCGAGCTCTATGATCACTACACCTACGAACTGGCCGAAAAATATATGCCCGAGATGGCAGCGATTGCCGGCATTAGTAAAGGTCATGAAGTTGTGTTGATGGCGCAGTTTATTGAGCACACCAAAGATCAGACCGACCACTATGCGGATGTTTGCAAAGCCGCTTTGGAACGTAAGAAGTTCAAAGTTCATTATGTCGAAGACGATAACGAAGCTGAAGCACATTGGCAGATTCGCCGCGCCAGTTACGCACTATTAAAAGCGCATCCGGCACCACATACTCGGGCAGTGCCATTTATTGAAGATACAATCATCAACGTCGATCATTACGGCGAGTTTTTGGCGGCCTGGGAAGCTATTTTGAGCGATTACGACATGATCTATACCAATGCGGGGCACATCGGTGACGGCAGCATTCGTCTGATTCCACTCATTAATATGGAAAAACCAACTGCACCAGATGAGATTTTTGAACTGGCGCGTCGTAGTTATGACTTGGTTTTCGCCTTTGGCGGCAGCATGAGCGTCGACCACAACGACGGCCTGATTCGTACTCCATTCCTGCCATCGATGTTTAGCCCCGATGTTATCGAGCTGTTTAAAGCCACCAAGAATCTGTTTGACCCGCAAAATATCTTCAACCCCGGTAAAAAAATTGGCATGACCGAAGAATTTGCCAAAGCCCATATGATCCGCGTCAATAAATTGTAGACATAGTAGGTAGCGTATACTAGTTGCATGTCAACCATTGAAAACGCAAGTGAGAGGCCCGATCTTGAGTTGCTTGCACAATTAGAACCAGCTGCAAACAGACTTTATGATGAGCATATGGTGCTCAGCGAAAAACATATATGGTACCCACACAAAGAAACCCCTTGGTCATACGGCAAAGATTTTGATCCTGATTATCTCTGGACGCCTGAAGAGTCGCTCCTTTCCCCAGAGCTAACTAGTGCGCTGTTCGTAAATTTACTGACCGAAGATAATTTACCATATTACTTTGACGAGATTGATAATTTATTTGGTGGTGAAAGTGTGTGGGGGAAATGGGGGTTGAGGTGGACTGCTGAGGAAGGCAGACATGCTGAAGTCATCAGAACGGGTCTAATGACTATGCGTCTTGTGGATCCGGTCTTACTAGAAGACGACCGAATGAAGCAGGTTTCTGGCGGTGTCGTACCTCGCTTCGAAAGAACCTTAGACGGTATTATGTACGTTGCTATTCAGGAATTGGCGACTCTCGTGTCGCATAAACGGACTGCAGCCAGAATGGTAGCCGAAGCTAACCTTCTTAGCAGTGATGTGGATAGAGCTGCCGTCTTGAAAGTGGCGGGCGGTATTGTGAAGGTGATGGGCGACGAAAGTCGGCATCACAAGTTTTATCTTGGGCTAGCTATGGAAGCCTTCAAAATTCTGCCAGATAAAGCGATGGAATCACTATTTAGAATTATTAAGAATTTTGAAATGCCAGGTACAGGCATCACTGACTTCGATACAAAAAGTAGTCAAATCGCGATTGTTGGCATCTATGATTCAAGGGTACACGTGAATCATATCTTGCAGCCGGTTATCAGAAAACTTCAGATACAAAACAATACCGAGCTAAGTAAAAGTGGTGAAAGTGCACGCAAGAGTGTTCTACAGTTTGTTCGAATTCTTGGTGGATTGTCGCTAAAAGAAGCCAACAGACTAAAAGACCAGAGAAGCAAGCTCACTATTGCACCTGACCTCGCTTAGATATCAGCTTTTGGAAAAGCTGCTTTGAGCGTCGTGCGGGCAGCAGCGGTGGCTGTCTTGAAGGTTGCTTCATGTGTGGCAATGGCGGCTTTTTTGGCGTCAGAGAGCGCTTTTACATCCGTGGAAAGCTTAGCGTCATCTTTGCGAGCACTGACGAATGTAGTACGGGCAGTTTTGAGGCTCGACATGAAGACAGTGCGTAGGGCAGGGCCATTTGCGGCGTTAGTCGTACAGCCAGTTTCTGCGGTCGCAATTGCGCTGGCAACCGATGCTTTGAACGTGTCAATCTGGCCACTAATCGTTGACTGATGTGCTGCAATGGAGGCATCTACACCTGCACGGAAGGTATCACGGGCAGCATCATCGGCACTGCGTCGAGTGATAATAGCTGCTTTAATACTGGCTACGTAGGTGCTAACGGCGGCTTTTTGGTTATCGGTTGTGGCTTTAGCCTCTAACTTTGAGAAATTGGCAGTCCGTAGGGCATCCCACTTGGTGCGGTTAGCAGCCAAATCAGAATCCCATTTTGTACGGTGAGCAGCAATGTCGGTGGTACGCTTGGTGCGAGCGACATCATGCTTGCTGCTACGGTCTGTGACGCCGCTGTTTACCTTTGTGACAATTGTAGATAGATTCGTGCAGAAAGAGCTAGTTGTCTTGGCAGAAGCTACTGCGTAGGTCGTTGCGGGGACGATTGATGCCACACCGATAAGCCCGATACTTAGACCCGCAGTGCGGACTAGGTTAGAAATTCGATTCATTGTAGGCTCCTCCCATATCTGTGGCCGAAGCGTTGGCGCTGATGGCATCAGTTTGTTCACTTGATTCATGCGTACTATTGATGGCGGCCTCGTCCTGAGCTTCTTGAATATTCTGTTGATCGATCCCACTGGCTTTGGCAGCGGTTGTGGCGACGGCTGCTGTGGTGATGGCGTCATTGGTAGCAGTTTTCTGGTTCTTATTATGTACAAACAAGACTGCTCCAGCTACGACTGCTATGATAATAACGAGCAACACCCCCTCTACGGCGCTGAAGCCGTCTTGGGGGAGATTCTTACGATTACTCATGTGGTACCCTTTCATTAAAAGCTTATAGTTTAAATATACGCCTTTTTTGTGGAAACTCGTGCTTTTTTCGGATACTTATATAATCTAAGAGTCAGAAAAGGTTAATACCTTATGGTTGTAATATTCTAATATTCATTGTAAAATATGCATAGAAAGAACGCAATATGCCGTCTGGACGGCAACAGGACCCCATTCATTCATGCGTCACCGTTACCGATCAACTAGTCGAAATGATAAACACAGCAATCAGCGCCGAATGGCACTGGTAGCCGTGAGCTCTCTGCTCATAGTCAGTTTGGTGCTGGCTATAGTAGATAGGAATAAGGTTCATACAACTGCTCACAATGATAAGACGAGGGCAGAGAGCTCAGACCTAACACCATCCGTTGATCAAGCGTCAAATCTTTCGGCCGATAGTCGCTTGTTCGTTGATCCTCATTCCAGCGCCGCACAACAAGCAATTGAGTGGCGTAGTTCAAAACCTCAGCAGGCCGCTGCGATGTCCAAACTAGCTTCTGAACCAATGGCACGATGGTTGACCACTGACGACAGTCTACAATCACTCGGCAGCTACTTAAGCGAAGCGAGACAGGCAAAGGCAACGCCGGTTCTGGTTATATACAATATTCCCGATCGCGACTGCGGAAGTTATTCTGCGGGAGGAGCGTCTAGTTTTGACAGTTACAAACAGTTTATTAACAAACTGGCTGGGCTCGTAGGGAGTGACCAAGCAATACTCATAATTGAACCCGATGCCCTCGCTGGGATCGATGAAAATATGAATGACGGTCAGCCTTGCTTAACAGATCACAAGCGGGATCAGACTTACCAAGCAATCCGCTATGCCACGACAACACTTAAAGCCCAAAAGGGCGTAAAGGCATATATCGATGCCGGTAATAGCGCCTGGGTTCAGGACACCGATCAACTAGCTGACCGACTCAAAAAAGCCGGTATCGATCAGGCTGACGGCTTCAGTCTGAATGTCTCAAACTTTCAGACTACCAACAATAGTGAGCGTTACGGCGCTCTGCTTGCTGCACGTCTTAATGGCAAGCATTTTGTAATCGACACCTCCCGAAATGGTGCTGGACCCTATAAAAACCCAGTCTATGATGACTTTTCATGGTGCAATCCGCCGGATAGAGCGCTTGGGAATCACCCAACGACAAATACAGGTCGGCCATTAACCGATGCTTACCTTTATATTAAAATTCCGGGGGAATCTGATGGTCAGGATCCCGATCGGAATAAGTGCTTCGGCGGTCCGACTGCTGGTACTTGGTGGCCGGACTATGCGCTTGGCTTGGTGAACCGTTGGCCACAAGAATTGCGGCAATAAGCACGTTAAAAGTAGTAGATATGACTAAAAAAATGAAAAAAACTCGTCACATCAGACAGCGATTATGGTTCGACGTTTTTGTTGGCCTGTCTGCCTGCGCTTTAGTTATATTTGGAATTTCCAACCGCTTAAATAGCCATGCGAATAGTATAGATTGTCCGGACGGCGGTACGGTTCACAGCATTTCATTGATTGATGATAGCTTCGTGCCTAATCACGTCCAAATGCCGCGCTGTGATACGCTAAAAATCAGCAACACAGGACCGAGCGAGTACTCCGTAGCCTTTGGAACCCACGACCAGCACATTGACTATTCTGGTTTTACTATGCAAACCTTAGGGCCTGAAGAGTTTTTAGAAATTAAGGCCACGCAGGTCGGTCGTTTTACCGTGCATGATCACTTGCGCGACAGGGCACATCTATCCCTAGACGTCACACCTAAATAGTAACCACGTTGCAGCGTATTTCAAGGAACATGTACCCAGTAAGAAGTCGACGGGATGTTCTGTTTATTCGTGACAAAGACCATGTACCAGCCTGACGGAACAAGATTACGATTCTCGGGTACCGTCACCTGTATACCGCCAGTTGTTTTTGTGAACGGCAGATCAATCGAACGTTGCTCGACATCAGTCACATGAGTGACGGCACTTGGTCGGATAAGTTTAGCAGTTTTAAGATCGTCGGGATTTGAAGTCTGTAGTGTGACTGTCCCACCACGCGGCATCTCTGTCGTTGTGCTCTTTATTGTCGGACGCTCGCCCTTAAACATATATGAAGGTGAGTAAATTTCTATGCGCATTTCAAAAGTATTGTCGATTGGATTAGAGCCAAAAGTAGCAACTCGACCATCTGGCAACAAAATAGCTTCAGCGTGGTAATCGCGACCGACTCGTGGGGAAGCAGCTGGAGTAAGTGCATTGGTATCGGGGTGATATATTTCAGCCGAGTGTAAATTGAAATTACGGTATCCTTTGGAGCCTCCCGTTTCCAGGACTGTATCATCGGGCAATATAACAACTCCTGGGTAACGAGTGGCGTTGTGCAGACTTGGGCCCTGAGTATACATTGGATCTGTTGTATCGCTCAAGTTAACGATTGCAGTACGATCGGTTGTTTCCGTTACCGGCGAGTCTCCAGCTGTAGCACCACCCAAGAGCAGTACCTTTTGACTCTGTGCCGGCGGTAAGAGCACTGAGGCGCTGTTGTCGGTACGGAGTGGCTCTGGCAAACCTTTTACGACCTGGAACTGATTATTTTTGAGGTTCCATAATCCAGGGGTCATACTGGCAGTTCCGGAAGCGTAGCCCTGGCTTGAACCAGTATAAAATAACCGACCATCACTCGTCAGTATCAATGATGGATATGTTGGAAATACATGCTTCAATGCCGGTTTGTACGTCCAGTTCTTCGTCGCAGGGTCGTATATTTCAGTCTGACCCTTCGAATTTTTTCCGTTTTCATCAAGTCCAGCCGCCGCCAAAACTCTTCCATCACCCAGGTTCACGAGCGTTGGATACCAGCGAGCAAACTGCATATCAGATACTTTTTCATAAGATTCTGTATCTGGATTGAACACGTAGGAATCTTTTAAGCCGCTGTAGTTCACGCGAGGATTTTTGGTAAGGTCTTCATAGCCTTTGGTCCCGCCAGCAACCAGCAACTTACCGTCTGGCAAAAAGACATGGCCGGCACAAAAGGCATCCCAAGGTGTTACTACTTCTTTAAATTTGCCAGTAATTGGATCCCAAAGTACCGTACGGAATGACTTTGCATCAAACTGGGTTTTATCATTTCCAGAACCTGCAATCAATAAAACTTTGCCAGTATGGAGCAGTGCGGCATGCACGGACCGAACGGGAGATTTGTAATTAAGAGTATCCCAGCGGCCATCTTTTTCTATAACAGATTGTTGGCGAGAATAAATATATTCGATTTTGGCGTACACCGGCTCCACAAGAGCATTTATATTAACCAGTATTACTACAAAAATAGCGAACCCATAATAAAACTTACGGGACTTAAAAGTTCTAGTTATGTGTTTCATGAATCAACTCTCTCAAATCTTTCCAAAAAAGATCGGCTGAGGGTTTTACGATACGGATTCCACCTAAAGAGTCGCAGCTTAGTCGAATGCCAGCAACTAATTTGCCACATAGCAACGGGTGTCAAGCAGGATATTAGCGCCAAAACGCACCAAATTTTTACATTAGGATGCGTGTTACCGATTATGATGCTATAGACTAAAAATCCCGCAATCAGCAGTGCCCATCCAAGGTGATATTTAAATGTACGCCAATTATCTGGTGAAGTGCTGTCGCCTTTGGGAGTTACCACAAAATTGCATTTCCTACGGGTGAGGGCGCTGAACAGTGAGTAGGCATAGATGGGAGCTGCAAAGATCGAAAAGAAGATGCCGGCACTACCAAACGACCCTTGTTTATCGTGAGGGCTGACGTTATAACGACGCAGCCAGCTGTAGAGCAATAACTGAGTGGCTAAAACATCAACGAACAGAGCTAACCATGTTTTATCATGCAAGGCGACTCCAGTCGTACCCAAGAAAAGGTACAACATACTTACGGCGATGCCTATTGACCAAGTAAATCCAGCCGCGGGGTAGCACCAAATAATAAGTCCGTAGTGAAGTTTGGCTCGCCAAGGTAGCTTCAAGTAGCGACCCAAAAAATGTCTAAGTAAGACGTCGTTGGCACCTCTCGACCAGCGTAACTGTTGCGAGAAGTAATCGGTCCAAGATGATGGCCCTTCGCCAATTGCTAATACGTCAGGAGTATACACGGACTTCCAGTGATGCTTGGTGATTGGGTTGCGCCGACCATGAATCGTCAGGCTCGTCAGTAAATCTTCAGTAATTGAATCCTGAAAGCCACCAATATCTAGGACTGAGGCAACCCGGTAGGCATGGTTGGTACCTACAAACATAGCGGCATTGTAGCTATTGGCAGCCCGCTGTATGGTTGCTTGAAAGACATAGGACTGAGATTCAGCACCTCTGGTAATAACCGATTCCAGATTGGAGTAGACTTGCGGACCCACAACAAAAGCGACATCTTGGTCTCGGAAGTAGCCAAGCATACGCTGGGCGTAGCTAGGCAAAGGTTGGTGATCTGAGTCAACGGAGAGCACGTAGTCATAGGCATGTCCCTTGGCTACAAGCCAGGCGTTCACGTTCCCATGTTTGGTCCTGGCTTTAAATCGACCATTTGGCTGGTTCCATTTTTCTATGTCTTTCCGGCTGAAATGATTTACTCCCATCGTCTTACAAGCCGATTTGATGGCCGGATCATTCCCCTCATCCAACAGCCATATGTCGATTTGTCCGTTATAGGTAACCTGTTTCATAGCCAGTAAAGTTTTTTTTACGATTTCAAACGGTTCTTTCGAAGGCACAATCATGGTAGTAAAGGCAATTCGTTGTCGCGGTGATGGACGGACTGGAACAGGATTTTTTGACATAAGGGCAGAGAGGGCAAAGGATGTAATACTTAGTAAGCGAAAACTCTCTATCACAAAAATGCATACCAGTAGCGCAATAAAAACGGTACCCAGCTTGGCATTGTTGCTCCAGATCGGTGCAAGCAATGACCATAGCAACCAAGTCAAAAACCATACCTCTACGCCAATGCTGGCAGTAGCTAGTAAAATAGTCTTGAAGGCATCCTTCCTGTTCGAAAGGCGCCTATATTGTACGGTGTATGGTAAAGTTTTTACTGCTGTAACGGAACCCGCTAACTTGCTAAATAACTTATAGTCATATATCTTGTCTGTTGTTGGTTTGGCCATACAATGAATTCAAAAGTAAGAGCCGTAGCGACACACTTTCTTACGTATATCTGAATAACTCCAAGTGCATTTTTAATAAACATATATTAACATAAGTTAGAATTATTATCAACTAGGTTATATAAAGCAATGCTTCGAGCCGACACCTCCCTTATTTCATGAAAAATGAGTCATTGCTCTTAACCTATATTTGCACATTGTAAGCGCAAATGTTGAACCCGTTCAATCTATCTTCTTGGCCTCTGATCGATAAGATAATTAGCGTCACGCCAGTTTTGATACACGCACCACCAAAACCTGCAGATCCGCAAAATTAGGTCACTGCTTATTTAGCGCCGTAAGCATATCTCTTACTTGTTGAATTGATTTGATGCGTATTATCTTTTTGCGCAATGATAAAATACCTAATTTTTCAAAGTTTTTCATATGCCTATTTACTGTTTCACGAGTCGTGTTTATTGATGTGGCAAGATCAACGTGCGACATAGGGATCGAAATGATGAATGAATCCCCATCCTGAATCCCAAATCGATTGGCGATATATACGAGCCGCTCAAGTAGTCGCTGTACGATCTGTTCTTCTTGAAGGTTATCTATACGTTCAGTTTGTTGTTGAATGATATGTAGTGCATATTTTAAAAATTTAATTGTATTATCTTGTTGTTTTAGCATAGATTTAAATTGAGAGTTTGTTATGCGATGTAGTTTTACACTATTGAGCGCTTTATAAATATATGTACGACCCGTCGAGCTACTAAGCTCGATTGGTTTTAATGGAAATATTTCCCCTGCTTTGTAGGCAAAGATGAGTCTATCATTGCTTTTACTTCGCGCGAATTGTCCTACTCCGCCAGCTATTGTCATATAAACGAATCCGCTCGCTGCAATAACATCACCACGGTTAGCATCAATTAAAACACCGTACTTGAATATGTTCTCCACCTACACATTTTAACACCGACAATACGACAATAATTTTTTGATTATAAGTGCCCAATACATTAAAATGGCGTATCGAAAGGCTGTTGGATACCCCCTGTAAATGTCTTGCCATGATGAAGCCGGCCAGAAGGATTACTGGTGTAGAAAAGAGTCAGGTCATCGATGGTCGGGCCTCTCGTTACATCTTCTGGATAGCCGAATGCCTGCGAGCTATCGATATTAACTGATAGGTAGTAGTAGCGAGCAAAGTTTGTATTGGTGCCGCTCCCATCGAGCGTATTGTAAGTTTCAGGGGTGCCAAGTGTCACCTTTCCAAAATTAGTTTCTTGGCCCCAGGATGCAGCAGATTCTGTCGATGATCTGTAACGCATGTACCATTCAGCACCCGTCGAATTGTCGAGCCCATTCATGAGCCAGTAGGTTGGGAACACATCCTTATCGGTATCTATGAGTCGAGAGTATTTTGCTATTTGTGGCTGAGATTTAAGCGTTGAATAGTACATTCTGTCACCGGAACTCACAAAGCTAGTACAGCCCCCACCTATAAGGATGAGTCGACCGTTTGAATAAGACACTGCAGCCCCGAATCTGTCGCCCGTGTAGCGAACGTTTGTTTCGAACCATTCACCTATTCCTGTTGGATTGTTACCTGTCGCTATGGTCGTATTTGCGCTAATAGGTGCAATGAATGTATTTGGCGCGCATGTGGTAGCGGCTGAACGCCCACCAACAAGGTACATGTAGCCGTTCGCAGCAAATCCATCAGCATCACGGATAGGTCCATCGAGGCTCGTTGTGTATGTCCATGCATCAACGGTACCATCACCATTAATTTGGGTGTACTGTACGTTATTTAAATAGTTTGTACCGTCAAAGCCGCCGAGTAAATACAGATTATTAGCATACGCGATTGTTGTGTGGCCGCCACGGGCAAAATTAAATCCAGTAGTAGAAGTCCAGTTAGCTGTGATATTGCCACCTGCCGCGAGTGAGGCGCTTGAGAAGACACTAGATTGTGCAGCACCACTCGAGCTAAACCCTCCCGTAACATATATTCGATCATTCCACGTTGCGACTCCAAATTCGGTACGTGTTTGCGCGCCGCTTCCAGTATCTCCGATACCCTTTGTAGCTGCTGTACCGTTCCACGTAGGATTCCCTGAGGTGACTGCTGAGGTGAAATATATAGTACTTACAGCGGTGGCATTGGATGCTCCAGTTTGGCCGCCCGCGTAGTAAAGAGTGCCGCCGGCGTTGACGAGCTTACCCCATGAGACAGCTGTTGGCAGTGTGCCACCGGAAGACCAAGAGCCGACTACACCATAAGCATCAATAGGCGCATAGTACGTTGCCGTCGATGGAGTCGTACAAGCCATGTCGGTACAACCGCCTGCATAGTAAATATAGCCATTCATCACTGTTGAGCTCCCACCAATTCTATTAACGCCAAGTGAATTCCCAGCGGTGATATTCTTAATTGCACCACTATCATTGTTGTAGACCTGAAAGGTTTGTATGGAATTAGTCTGGCCACCACTGGAGCAGGTCGGTGCGTTACCAGTAATGCAGCCACCAATAACGTAGGCGTAAGAATTAGAAACTGTGAGATTTAGCCCCCAGCGTTGATTGATATTAACTGTAGAAACTTTCCATGCACCAATGCTGCCATCGCTCACATCAATTTTTGCAAACTCGATATCGGCCAAAATGCCTCCGCCACCGCTTGACCCATCATATCCACCAACAACATAGAGGTACCCATTATAGCCAAACCCCGAACCACGCCGCCGACCATAGTATGTGAGGTTCGATGATTCTATCCAGGCGCTACCACTCACAGCCACAATATTATTGTTGTTGTCTATTTTTGCATAGCGCGAAACTTTCAAATCGAGACCGTATGTTGCATTCGACGATAACCCGCCTATGAGGTAGATATAATTAGCATAGAGTGTGCCGGCCATTGCACCCAATCCAGTACCAGCAGAGTGCCCGAATCCATCTGTGACAGAGCCAATCTGTAACTGTTGATTTGAGCCACTAGGATTCTGGCTACATGCCGCCGGAACGCCGGATGTACTGATTGTGCACTTATAAACGCCGCCTGTATAACCACTACAGCCTATCCCAGCTGAGCCGGTACAACCGCCTAAGATATATAGATTACCGGGCGTGCTGCCAACAGATGCTGGATTAGCCCTCGCAAAACTATAGGTATAGGCAACATCTTCGGCGCCTATATTGCCAGCACCGCTACTTAAAATAACACTACTCCATGAACTAATTGAACCGTCGGTTGCACTAGGTTGTGCATAATATATCTTATTCACGCTACCGGCCGCCGTAAAGCCACCAACAGAATAAATAGTACCATTAAAGACGGCAACTCCGGGCGCGCCAACAGACCCAGGCAGGGAAGTTGCGTTGTAGCAATACGAGTCTACGGTCGACCATGAACCGCACGAAGCTGGCTTGGTGAGCGAACCATCACTCCCTATAGATGTATAGATCACTCCACTCGAAACTGTGCCACAACCTGATGTCGTATTTGAACACCCACCCCACACATACAAATAGCCGTTGAAGATAGCGCTACCGCTGAGTACATTTCCGATAATAGAGACACTCGGTAGCTCACAATTATGAGGACTAGCACCCGAACATGGCGCTGTACCACTTGAGACTGAGTTGGCCACCGTACTTGCTTCACCATCTTTGTTAATAACACCATAATCTATTGATGAAGAAGGGTTGGTGCAAAGCCCAGTCGTCCCATCTTGAGACGAGCAGCCACCTACTCGATAGAGTCCATTTTGCCAGGCAAGCAGGCTGTGACCAATTCGGTCGTTCGTGAGTCCTAATACGGTATTCCACTCAGACAGACTCCCATCTGCATTTATACTTGCAAGTTGTACATCCGAGGCTATGCCTGTACAATAACCACTCCCATTCACCGCAGTACAACCGCCGGCCATATACATGTACGCCCCCCAAATTGTCGAATAACTGGAACCCATAGTGCTGCGCGCTGTAGCGAAGTTTTCAGTTTGCACCCACGCATTCATGGTCCCATCGTTGTTAATTTTGGAGTAATACGTGGTATTTTGGAGCGTTCCAGACGAATTTCCTCCAAGAATATACATTGTATCGTTATAAATTTCTACTGTATGGCTATGCCGGGCCGAAGGGAGTGCCTGCATACCAGTCGCCGTCCAGCTACCCAGGGCGCCAGTCGGGCTAATGTCTGCTTCAACTACCGTCATTACTCCGCCGGAGCTGGCGTTTGTTTGCCCACCAAGTACGTACATGCGATTGTTGTAAGCGGCAGCAGCAAAGTAACTTCGCGCTGTTGCGCCATTAAGGCCGCTATCTGTATACCAAAAGACAGGAGTGCCTCCAGATGGGTGCCAAAGCTGCGGCTCTCCGTTAGCACCGATTTTAGCAATATATACAGTAGACCGGCGTGTTCCCGTATCATTTAATCCACCCATGGCATATAAAAATCCATTGTAGGCGACAAGTGAAAATCCACGCCTCGCTTCTGGCAGATCGTACACACTGTTGGTACACCACCCTGAGCATATTCCATTACCCGGATTAGGGCTTTGTATGGCGTTTGTCGTTGCATTAAACTGCGCCCAATAGACGCTCGCAGTCGTTACTGATGAATTTCCAGATATAGAATACGTGACTAAAACGAAGCCGCTTTTTCCGGTGGTACCATCAGTAAGTGCTGCAGCTCCGGTTGCGCCATCACCTGCGGTACCACGTACTGAATCACTCGAATTCCCCGGTGTTGTACCAGAGCCAGCGGTTGAAGAAGGCGCTGTTGCACCTGCAGCTATATAGCTCGAACCGCCTCCGCCTCCACCACCAGCAGCCGTGCCTGTACTGCTCGAAGCCCCTCCGCCGCCGCCACCATAATAACCACTGCCACCACCACCCGCACCGGCTCGAGTTGTGTTTACGTTTGCCAATCCTCCAGCTCCTCCTGTAGGTAATCCCCCCGATGCCCCTGAGCCGTCGGTGCCTTGTGAGCTACGTCCATCAGCACCAGCACCACCTAAAAGTGAGCCTCCGTTACTTCCGTTGTTGTTGCCACCAGTTCCAGCGGTGCCTCCTGCACTAGCGGTACCGCCACCGCCACCGTGACCGTTACCTACCGATGTACCCGTAACGCCACTTGTTGTGTCACCACCGCCACCACCAAGTGCTGCACGTGCACCGCCACCGCCACCGCCACCGGCTGCAATTATGAGAGGCGTTGAGCTTCTAATAATACTTGTATGTCCACCGCCACCGCCACCGGCATCACTACCACCTGCACTATAAATACCGCCACCGCCACCGTCACCGACATATACATTGAGTGTTTCTCCTGCCGATACACTAATTATGCCCGTTGCATTGCCACTGCCACCGCCATTACCTCCTGCGGCAGACGCAGCACCTGCGGCCGATCCACCGCCTCCACCCCACATTTTTACAGTGACATTAGTAACTCCAGCAGGAACTACAAATGTGTCGGCGCCAACCGTTGTATACGTTTTACTATAAACTTGCTGACCACCTACCGAATATATGTAACCACCAGCGACAGCTGTGCCTTGATCCCACGTGCTATACGCCTGAGAAATTGTGCCCGTCCAATTATCAATACGGGCACCCGTCGTATGGCTTTTTTGAATTAGTTCATTCGTAACATCAAAATCTATATTGCTCTCATTATTGCCACGCATGAACTTCGCCGCTGTTTCGATGTACACACTTGGGTCAATGCTAAGTGGATAGGTCGCACTTTTGAGTCGAGACGCATGCACGCTTAGTGTCTTGCCATCCAACGTGAACCAAGCCTTGGCGCTCGTTGTCTTTTTGCCTGATTCAACAATAAACGGAGCAGGTACCGTAAAAATGATCCGATCCTTTTTGGCATTTTGACGTGCATTTTCCAAAAGCTTCGCATCAGTATCGGTCGTTGTAGTGACGTTTCCAAGTAGTGCAGCCGCAGGGCCGTAAACACCAAGTGAACCGTCGGTCTCAATTCGAGGTTCTAGACCACTAGACAGGATGAGATTGTAGTCAAAGCGTAGCTCGTCACCTTGAAAACTACGCAGTACAATGTCGTCTTTTGCGGCACTTGCACCAAGTGTGTAGACTTTTACTGCATCTAGACCGACCAGTGGGTATACAACTCGATTTGCGTCTTGGCGTGGCATGTAAAGTTGAAACTTAGGCTGAAAAGAAACACTCACATCATTTATGACGTCGGTAACTTTTGCGGTGTATTCTTTTCCGTCACCAAACTGTGCAGTGAATTTTGGCGAACTCGTTGGTCCACTTAAATCAGTTTTAGCTGCTGAAAACCCCTCGTTATAGTTGTAGGTCGAGTTTTTCGGATTAAATTTTAGCTTATTCGCGTATTTCACATTTGGTTTGCCAATAAGTGAATCCGTCATACCATCAAGTGAATATTCAACCGTATGCTTATGCGCATTAATAACCTATAAAAAAAATTCCCGCAAGTAAAACGATAACTAATACTACGCTAATAGCCCTGACAGCCCAGCGATGCCTTCGGCGGTAAGCTTTAAAATCCCAGTATGCCAATCTAAAACTGCGGGGAATAAGGGATTTTTTAGTAAGGAGTTCGCCAATAGTGTGAACTTTTCGTTTGTTTGGGTTTGAATGCAGTTGTGGTGCTGGTACTTGTTGGGGTTGGGGATTGTGCTGAGTGGTCGGTCTAAAACGCTCTCTGTGCAGAGTGGCATACTCACGACGGTAGTGCTTATAGTAATCTTCTTCTCTCATAGCCAAGAATAACTGAGGTTCTTACTAATTAGCATAACAATTATAACGGTTTATCAGTAGTATGACTCAGATCACGATACATCTGTTAAGTTGCATATTTAACAACATTTTTTAGTGCCCCCGGTTATCAAAAATTTGGAATGACTATGAGCATACCCATTTTCCATACTCAAATGGCGTAAAAATATGTCTGCTGTGTAGACGACATGATAGGGCTATAATTTGTGCACCATCTAGTTGGTTTGCTTCGGATACATGGCTATAAGAATGTTCACCTTACAGAAAAGTACGACCTTGGTATAGATATTATCGCTGAGCGATACGGAATGGTATACGGTATTCAAGGCAAACTATACAGGGCTTGCTTGGTGCCGATGCAGTACGGCAGGGCGTCACTGCTCTACCACACTATAGATGTATAAAAGTAGTAGTCATTACTAATAGCGTTTTTAGTAGATCTGCACGATTACTTGCACAATCTAATAACTGCACACTCGTTGATCGAAGAACATTGCGCTCACTGATTAATGGCTCGGGTATTCAGAAACCAGGCATATTAATAATTAGGCCGTTTTTGGTTGAAGCAAATCAAATATATTAATAGCTTTTAATGAAATGCTAGTGCATATAATAAATTTGTTGCATACTGGAGAACATGAAAATAGCCATAATAGGTGCAAACGGTTTTATAGGGCACAATCTCATTAATCGTTTACTTACTGATACCAACCACGAGCTAATAGGGATTTCTAGAGACGCTAGCAGTATCCCGATAAACAATCAAAGATTAACTAAATATGATGTTGATGTTTTTAACACTAATAGCTTGGCGTTGCATCTAGAAGGATGTACTCTGGTATATTACTTAATTCATATGATGGGTCAGAAAAAGGTTGATTTCGTAATAGCTGAATCAAATGCGGCAATTTCTTTTCGTAAAGCAGCCGAGAATGCTGAAGTAAAACGAGTTATTTATTTAGGAGGACTAGGAGATGATAAAGATAAATTATCTAAACATTTAGCTAGTAGACACAAGACTGGTCAATTATTAAAATCTGAAATATATCAAACAATTGAATTTAGAGCATCAATGGTAATAGGTAAGGGCAGTATCGCATACGAAATAATCACTAATTTAGTACATAGATTACCAATTCTAACAATACCTAAATGGTCTAAAACGCTAACGCAGCCAATTGGCCTACATGACGCACTCTCTTATCTCATTGAGGCCATAGATTTAAAAAATGAAGAAGACTTGATAGTTGAAATTGGCGGTCCTGAACCGATGTCGTATAAGGAAGTCATGGAACGTTATGCAAAGTGGAAGAAAACTAAAGCTATACTAATTACTGTAACCATAATTCCAGTGGCAGTATCTGCATGGTGGCTAAATTTATTTACTCCAAAAAAACACGCTAAAGTTGGGAGAGCAATGGTAGAATAATTGGCAAACCCAATGGTTGTTACGAATGATTTGGCAAAGAATTTATTTCCAGACATTAAGCCACAGTCAATAGATAATGTTTTTGTTTAAAGTAACATCTTGCAACTTACTTTGAAGATGCTAGTATGCTTGCAAATAATTGCCATGTTAGAGCTGATTTAGCAGTAAAACTAAAAATAGTATATGCCTTTTCGCTTCGTAAGTAATTGGCCCATTTGATCTTGGCTTGGTATTGAATATATTGAACAATTGCAAAACAATTAAAAAAAGAAACAAAGATATTACTATTTTATGCACAAATCCAGGATCATGATCAGTGCTTGGCGCTTTTGGTGTGTCAATGTATAACACTACTAATAACCACGGAATTACTCCAGCAATACAACCAAAAAAACATCGATACGTTAATGCCAACTATAGCGATAAGTGCAGCTATTAGTCTTATACCATCAAGCTGAGCAATTAGATAAATCATTGACGACGAATTAAGTGAATATTCTACCCGACGAAAAACGTATATATGATTCTTTAATGAAGTCGAATATCTCTTAAAGAACCAAGATACACTACCAAGAAATGGAAGAAAACAGATAAACCAAGAAATAAGGCGACAACTACTGCTATACGACTATTGAATAACAAGACTGAACTTGCATAAGCTTTGTCAGGTTCAATTTCATAAGATGCTTACTCAATAGATGGGGGGGACCTTAATGGCTACGTCGGCATTTTATGGTCGATGGTTGGACTGCACAATCGGACTTGGCATGAACGAAGGAGGCTTGATGCGCAGATACGACGTAGTGGCGTATCAAGAGCTGCGGAACAATTAAGTTTTCAATCTTGTTTCATACGTAAGGCGGCTTGCTTTAGCACCAACGACATTCGAAAATTCAATTGTAATTTATCATAATTATTTTGCAAGAATTGCCAATATAAAGATGTAAATTGACTGTCTTTAGCTTGTGCAGCATTCGGCCACCAGCGACCCATTTTTTGTAAGTAATTGCCTCCTGAAATGTATGGTTTGGTTGCCGTTCGGCCACCATCTGCGTACTGACTCATACCAATCACGTTCGGTACCATCACCCATTCGTATGCATCTACGTACATCGAAGAGAACCAACGGTAGACTGACTTTGGGTCGTATTCATTCAACAAGAACCAGTTACCCAAAATCATCAATCGTTCAATATGATGATTGTAGCCGTAGGCATGAACCGTACGAAGCGCGTTTAGTAGTGGTATTGGCAAATCTTGGTTTAAGCAGTCAGCGCTATACCACCAATCCTCTAGTTGTTTGTTAAAGCCAAAATAGTTTTCCGCCATCATAGTAGGTTCGCTTAGGTACAATCCGTACATATACTCGCGCCAACCGATCAGCTGACGAATGAAGCCCTCTACTGATTCGATCTCAATATGCTGAGATTCGTAGGCATTCAGCGCAGCATCTAAAACCTGCTGAACAGACAATAAACCGCAGTTAATCAGTGGGGATAGCACGCTGTGAAACAAAAATGATTCACCGGCTTTCATTGCATCCTCGTATGGACCGAACTGTGAAAATCGTTCGTTGATGAATGACCTTAGCCACCGAGCAGCCTCAGTGTGGCTGACAGGCAACCAAAAATCGTTTGCTGTACCAGGATGAGTCGGGAAGTAGACTTGTACATCATTGATCACTTGCTTAGTGATAACATCGTGAACCGGGAATACTACCGCAGGTATTGTTAGGCCATTTTTAGGAAGTGCCCGGCGATTGTCGGCATCGTAATTCCATCGCCCACCCACGGGTTTACTATCCACCATCAAAATACCGGTCCGTTGACGTTGCCAGTGATAAAAATTTTCCATTAGAGGTGCTTTTTGTCGATCGAACCAATCTAGAAGCTCAGATTCTGGCGTTAGGAACATTTCATTCGGATAGATTTCGTGGTCAATCTTTAAAATTTTCGTAAGTTCGGCTAGTATTTTATTTGGAGTGGCGTCAGATGATTTCATCCACAACAGTGCATTGATATTATTTTCCGAGATAATTCTTTTTAGCGATTGAATGAAGTATGGTGTTTGGCTAAGTGTCGCGTAAATTATTTTTTTATCAGTTTTTTCAAGCTGAGTGCAATAATGTCGCATCGCAGATAATAAGAGCACCAGTTTATGGCTATGGTAAGGTAATTTTAGGCACAAATCCTGAGCTTCGATCATGATAATCACATCGACGCTATCATCAGCCAATGCTGGGTGATGTTCTAGCAGCTGGTTACCCAGTATCAGCACAGCTTTCACTTCGAAGCTTCACTAATGCCTAGACTACGAGCGTTACGACGACATCGTCTAGAACAATATTTAACATAAGCAAAGCTACTTCGTGATGCCCACCGTTTTCGATTTTCGAATGATTTATTACACACCAAACAAGTTTTGACACTGTCAGGAAACAGAGCGGCATCGTTATGATAACGAACTTTTTTATGCCGAGTAATGCGACCTTGAACTTTGCTGATTGTTTTTTGCGATTGATTAGTCATAGCCATAAAGCCATTATAACAGAGGTTGTTAGCTCTATAGGCTTAGTAATTACGCTATGATTGTAGCAGCAACAATCTGAAAGTGGTTATTTTAATATATCCAAACGACAAATCAGAATGACTGGCAAATACCTAGTATGGTTAATACCAGCAAGGCTACATATATGAACCTAGTTCGAATATCTTATGGCTGGGGCTCGTGGATGTACTTCGCAATTTTAAGAATGTGCCTGCTGCTATTCCATAGAAAGATATGTATTGCGTATAGCTTTTATTAGATCTTTGCTCAAGTTATGTTCATCGGCCATCTTAGCTAATAGTTCCAAATCTTTCCTTGGAACTTGACTCGGCTTAAAGGGGGTATCTTCAGTCATAGTGTCTTTTAGATCTTCTTTCCAAACTTGGCCAAAGTTATCCAGAGATTGTTCGCTCATGAATGTATAGATAGCTTCTTTATTTGCACCATAAGCTTGTAATAATCTGTAGATTTCTATTCCAGCCGCCAAATTCGCATACCTCGACAAATTAAAAGCAAGCTTTGCTAAAGTTGCAGACGGTGCCCTACCTACATAGGCTGCTTGTTTACCCATGGCCTTAAATAGATATAATGTTTCATCGTAAAGACTTGGTTCGCCTTCGACCAAGAATTGAATGGTTTTATTGATTGCCGAATTTTTACCACCAATCATAGGAGCGCTTAAGAATTTCGTGTTCATTGCAGCTAACTTTTCTGATAGATCTACAACAATTTCGGGCGTAAGAGTGCTAGTCTCGATAATTGTCTTTACGAAAGTGTCCTTGACGAGTAAGCCATCAAATATAACATGTTGTGTAGCATCTGGATGTGGAAGGCATAAAATTACTTTTTCACAATTATTAGTAATCTCGTTGATATTCTCAGCTTTTTTATATCCATCAGCTACGAGTGCGTTATGTTTCTCATAATCTAAATCGAAGCCAATGACTGAACAGCCTGAACTAACTAAGTTCCTAGCCATTCCAGCGCCCATATTACCCAGTCCGATGAAGCCAATAGTATTTTCCATTATTTTATAGTATCAAATTTAAAACACTTCCGAAAAAATCTTTAAGCATGAGCATGATGGCTGGCGCATAGGAATTTGAACTACCTTAAATATTCTGTTAAATGTCTCTGTATACTTCTTTTCGGTGCCCAACTTTGATGACCAGTACTATAAGTTTGTTGCCATTCACTTCATATATAATTCTATAACTCGTGTGTCGTATGCGATAAAGGTTGGTAGACCCTCGAAGTTTAGTATTTCCTGATGGATAAGGTTGAACAGAAAGTTTTAGAATTTTACTTATGATTTGATCCCTTATAACAGGTGAGAGTTTTCTTAGATCTTTATCGACTGACTTTTTGTATTCTAGTTGATATATGTCCTGAGGCATATCTATATAAGACCTTCTGCCTTATATAATTTTACAAGATCATTAAAAGAATATTGTGGCTCGTTAACCCGCTTCTGGGCATCTTCAATATCTTCAAAATCTTCGAGAATTTGATATTTGACAGCGTCTTCTACTATTGCAGAGACACTTGTGTCAGCTTCTGCTGCACGAAGCTTCAATGTCCTCAAGAGTTTGTCATTTATGGTGATAGTCGTACGCATAGTTTTCTCCTATGAGTAACATTGTACCATAAACGCATCACTGCATCAATATGCATAAGTGATGTTTCGAAGAGGTAATGGCTTGTGCGAGTGGACACACTTCAAACTTTAGAGTTAGTTATTACCTTAACAAACCCTAGAAAAAATCTAGAAGAATGAGTCTTTTGAATGTTTTTTTAGGATTTTTAGTAAACGAACTAATCGCTAAATAGATAGATGCTCCAAACAGCAGAAAAGATGAAATTATTAATACAAATAGTAATATTCCAGTTAAACCAGAACTATGTATAAGTTAGAATATGACAAGACTAAAAACGAGTGCAACTAAAGAGATTAAACTGTACTTATTGTTTATTGTCATAATTTAACTATTGCAAATAAAAATACCTTCAGACATTTCTGAAGGTATTGTGCTTATGCTTGGCTGGGTCTAGTGGACGTACTTCGAACTTTTAAGAATCCGCAAAAGTGGAAGTATTATTAACTTTCGGCCTAACAAACTTAATCGACAGATTCAGCTTTTGACAAATAATCAGTAAAATCTCCGATTAATACTGTGCACTCTTTTTTTATCTGTCTAATTTCGTAAAAACGACCATCTTTGAGTTTCTTTTGAAAAAAAGTCTGGTAGCCAGACGGCTGTTGTGACGCAAACACAGCGAGGCCTTCGAAGCAGTTAAATATTTTTTGAACGGATGGCTTTGAACCTTCGTTGAGTAGTTTGTCCACCGTTTTTAAATCAGTAACTGATGCCCCTACGGCTAAACCATCTACTTTAGCACTAATCCAGTAGCCAATCGAATATGTGTCAGATTTTGGAAAGCTCAGTTTCATATCTTTTATAACCACACTACTATTATCATAATCTGCGGGAGTGTTCTTGTAGGTATTGCGAAAGATATCTCTCGTTGCTGTAATTGTCTGAGTCAATGCATAGTCTTTTGAGTTACCTGACTGTCCAGAAACTGCAGGGCCTGTTTCTGTAACGCCTTTTCGTCTACTGCTGTATAAAACAACGACCAATAACAGAGATAGCAATAATATAGAACTGGCTAAAATAACAAATTTACGTGATGATTTAATTTTATTATTTTTTTTCTTCGTCATCATAATACAAACAATAGTATATCAATGGCATGGCTGTGGCTAGTGGTCGTACTTCGCAATATTTTTTCAACCTTACAAGTAGTGTGTTAACTATATAGTTTGTTGCTCTAGCTTATTAATTCTGACCTCATGTTGATTGAGTTGGTCATTGAGGGTTTCAGATATAGTATCGACTTTTAGTTCAATATCATCTATTTTATTCCCAAGCATAGCAATATCATCTTTTGTTGCCATATCTGCAGTGACTTGCGAAACGGTCGCTGAAATAAACTGCATTAGGTCAGATAATTGATCATCATTCATAGGCCTATTATAGCAAACACACTTATGTACAATAAGAGATTTTTAAAAATGCTTATGGCTGGGGATGAGGGATTCGAACCCCCGATCATGGAACCAGAATCCATTGCCTTACCACTTGGCCAATCCCCATTGGTTAGCTAGGGTATTTTAGCTTTTACAGGGGTAAAAAGCAAGTTTGATCATTCATACATTTTGA
>JBBQVE010000006.1:0-72792 GCA_038211855.1 Saccharimonadales bacterium (SeqCode) | reverse complement strand
TCTAGACTACAAAACAGCACGAGAAGTATACCTAGCAAACCAACAGGAGGCACTAAATGCATAGCTACATAAACAAAAACGAGCCTAACGGCTCGTTGTCTCGCAATACCTTACCTGTCGCACTTGAGGGTTGTGGACAGGTTGGGGTCGGTGATATGATAGTAGCATATTATTTACAATACGTCAACAATGAGTAGAGACTACAAGACATATCTAAATTATCCTTTTGGGCGTGCGGCCGAACTGCATGGTCAAGCAAAGCCTATTGAAGTAGAGACTTATATCGTTAAAGACGATAAAAAACCTTTCACGCTTAATGATCTAACAAGAGTGGTCATAAGCGCCGAATGCTCTCAGATAAACGATGACTTCGCGGCTTTTAAAGGAAAGATTATAGAACCACCCGAGCTGGCCGGCCAAGATGCGGTTCTTTCGATAGTATGGCGCGACCTTGACAGCGTAAATAGCATTCTCTCGATCTCCGCATAACTACTGCTCATTCTTACAGGGGTCATACTCTTGTAAAATAATTATAAATGTTGTATAATCAATAAGCCTTTTTTAAGGGGAAAACACGTTCCCTTTATTTTTCAATTCCTGAGGAGGATGCGATAGGTGGACCTTTACAAACCAATCATGGATCATCTGAGAGATGGTTCTATCAACACACCCGGTCGCAATGCTGTAGAGATACTCGCCGAATACCTGGGAGAGAAATTGTCCGATGTCAGCTCTGAATTATTCAGACTCCTGAACAGAGGCATTATCGATCTCGGTGATGGTACGGTGACGCACTCGTCATACATCGCTGTAACCGGTAAGGGATTACGAGCCCGAGGGTCAAAAACCCCAGTGGGACGTCGCCATAAGCGATTCGCTGTCGACCAGACAGGCAAGGCTTACCGTGCAATCGCAACGGGCACTCCAGTCATCTCGCGTTTTTTAACGCTTGAAGAATGGATCGCCAATGGAGGCACGACGGACAGCTATCCAGTGAAGCAAGACCAACCCAAGGAGACATCCGTGATCACGAAGACTAGTCAAGTTGAAGGCAACGAGTCCAAGGCTTTGACAGCCCAGCAACGAAAGAAGCTCGAGAAGATTGATCGACTCAAGCAACTGCTAACCGAAGAGCTGGCGAAGCACGAAGATGGAATTGTCCTCACAGGAGAGTTCTCGGCATACGCCGCTACGCAGATGTCAACATCTATCGCAGTGATCGACGGCTATCTGACGCTTCTCCGGCAGGAGGGATTCTGTGCAAGCATCAAGAAAGAGTTGCGCGGCAGGTCCTACCTGAAGCTGAAGGAAGTACTGACATACGAGCAGAAACTGCAAGCGACTCTCGAGTTGCTTCGTGTGTTGAAGCGCAAGCGCAAGCGTGGATCCCTCAGAGATGAGGTGGCCAAGTTGCTCGACGCGAAGCTCAGTACGGTGGACACCAGCTATTTGGCCCCATTGCGCCACATCAAGGCCTACGAGACCGCACTCAAAGAGTCGGGACCAGGCTACGTGTTGGCGTATGTGCAGGAAGGCCCTCTCACCGAGGAGCAGCTGAGCGTTATCCGCACGTGGAAGAATGAGCAATCCAAGAAGCCAAGGTCGAAGAGCGGGACAACTCCCTTTCTAGAAGCCGACGCCTCCGAAGCGCCCACCACGCCGGCCGTCGCCAGCACCGAAGTGACGCTCAGTGCGATACCTACCATGGACGAGCTAATCGAGCTTTTCCGCGGCGTCGTCGCTCGCAACAAAGAACTCACCGCCGATTACGAGGCAGTGAATGTCGAACTGGCTCGACAGGTGGGTTTTAGCACTGCGCTCGAGCAACAACTCGACGATCTGACCGGACGGTTAGAATCATCAGAGCTGCAGCTCGAATTTGCACTTGCCTCAATTGCTGTCTCGTCAGCCTTCCCCAGCGACCTGTTGGAAGCAGCCCGCGGCATCGTGGATAAAGGTTCGTCTTCTGCGTAAGCTGAAGGCATGACAACGTGTAAACCGAACTTTTTCGGTTAAAAAAATCCTGGCATCATGCCAGGTCAAGTGGGCATCGGCCAAGAGAAGAGTTGATTCGCCCTCATGCGATGACAAAAAAACTCCCTCCCAAACCACCCCACTTGCACTACCCAGTCGTCGTGTTTTTTTATGAACGTGGCCAGTGGATAGTGCAAGAACTTGCAAAACAAGCTACATTGTAGTATTATAGGGTAAATGGTGGTGGATTTATAACGGAGAGAATCTACTATGGCGTTGTTCAAAAAAGATAAAACCACTGCAACGAATATTCCTGAACTGCAGGAGTATTATGCGAACCAAAAAACTGAGAGTAGCGGCAAGGCTTGGCTCCTCGCTATTGGGAGTCTGCTGGTTACTGTCGTCGTTTTAGTCGGCCTATTCTTCGGTGGCCGTTGGGGCTACCGCAAAGCGACCAAGAAGAACGACAAAACAACCGTTGCGACTTCTCAAACGGGATCTAATAACACTTCAAAAACGCCTCCTCCAACGACATCACCTACGCCTACAACCACACCGACGCCTAGTTCCACTGTGGCTGGCACCAACTCGATTGCCGAAGGCGTTGCCGCTACACAGACACCCACAACCAACACGACAGCTAAAGCTGCTACAACAACAGCGGCAGCAACCGTTCCCAACACGGGCCCTGGCGATACAATCGGACTCTTTGCCGTGGTTGCAGTACTCTCATATGCCGCGCACTACACCTACACTCGTCGCAAGTTGAGCAAATAGTTCTTTAAGCTTGGTCGCCACTCATCTGAGTAAAGTAATTGATTTCGTTGATAACGTCTAACATGGCTTGCGCACGAACTTTGTCATCACCGATTTTCTTGGCGGCATCGAGCGCTTTTTTGAGCATCGACTTATCATCGGTCGCTTGAATCATCATCATAAGCGTGCGGAATTCTTCTTCGGGATTCTGCTGCAGACTGCCAACTAATGGCTGAAGGTGCTGCAAAGCTTCCTGCTTCATCCGAACGAGGTCTTCGGCGGACATATCCATCATATTTGACGCGTTTGAAGGAGCCGGTGCAGGGACGATTGGAGCAGACACTGGCGCTGGTGGCGGCCCTGATGGAATGGTCTGGACAGGCTCTGGCGAAAGTGCCTCACTACTAAAAGGCACAAAAGAGTTGCTTGGTGCATTGGTATCAGACAACATCTGTGTCACGGCCTGATCGTCGGGGATACCTGTACTGGTCGTAAGTGTACCTACTGGTGGTACCGCTGGCGCACCTGCGTGATCGTAGTTGTTATTGTGCTGTCCGAACATTCCCACCCCTATGACGTAATTGTTTATGCTTATATTCTCTATTACTATAGCACACACTTTTGCTTAGCAAACAGTGGTAAAATGAGAATAAATATAGAGGGAGAAAACATGCCGGGACAACTCGATGATTTAAAGTATCTACACCAAATTGATGCCAGTGATGCCCTCGGTCTTGCCAGCAAGCAGTGGCAGCAACTTGAGCATGAGTTCAGCCTTGATATAACTGGGGTAAGCGGACCGATTGAGAACATTGTGCATTCTGGCATGGGCGGTTCAGCACTCTGGGCACTCCTTAGTCAGAGCTGGCCGGGCTACTTGAAGCCTTTTGAAGTAGTACGTACGTACGATATTCCTGCGTATGTGAACGAAAAAACGCTATTTATTGCCTCCAGTTATTCGGGTAATACCGAAGAAACACTGTCGAGTTTGGCACAGGCCGAGCAAAAACATGCCAAAATTGCCATTATCACTTCTGGCGGAAAACTTCTCGACATCGCCAAGGAGAAGAACTATACCCTAGTGGAGTTGCCAAAAATCGATAAGCCGCGCTATGGAGCGCTGTACGGTTTAAAGGGTATCGTCATGCTGGCCGAAAAGCTTGGCTTGGTTGTTGCTGGATCTTCAGCCGAACTGGCTACGACGGCGATGTTCTTGGGCCGTAGCATTGCTGAGTGGGTACCTGATTTACCTACGTCACAGAATCCTGCCAAACAACTCGCTTTAGATATCGTCGGTACGTCACCAGTAATGTACGGCGGCCCTTTGTTGGCGACTGCGGCGCACAAATGGAAGATCAGCTTTAATGAGAACGCCAAGAACGTCGCGTGGGAGTATGCCTTTCCAGAATTCAATCACAACGAATTCACTGGCTGGACTTCGCATCCGGTCGAGAAGCCATACAGCATCATGTATCTCCAGTCGTCCTTCGATAATGAACGCATTAAAAAGCGTTTTGATCTGAGTGATAAGTTGCTCAGTGGCCGTTGGCCGTCACCGCACCGTATCGATGCCAAAGGTGAAACCATACCCCAACAACTCCTTTGGACTGTGGCGATGGGCGATTTCGTCAGTCTTTATGTGGCCTTTTTGAATGGCACTAATCCGATCGAAACGGGTGATAATGACATTATCGAAAAGTTTAAAGGCGAGCTTGGCCCCAATGCCTAATACAGACGTGCCGACTTTTGATCCGAGTGGTTTCACGAATGAGCCATATGTAAAACGTGTTGAGAAGCCGTGGGGCTATGAATTCCATTGGGTACCGGAAGGCGCGCCGTATATGGGCAAGGTATTGCATATCAACGCAGGCTGCCAGTTTAGTCTACAGTTGCACGACGACAAGCAAGAAAGTTGGTGGCTGAGTGGCGGCGATGCCTTACTGATTTGGGATAACAACATCGGTGAACTCATCGAAACAAAAATGGAAATGCAAAAAGGCTATACACTCGCCAAAGGCCAGAGGCACCGTATTCGGGCGATAACCGACTGTGATGTTCTGGAGGTTTCTACTCCTGAACTCGGCACAACTTGGCGACTGGAAGATGATTACTCACGATCGAACGAAACGCCCGAAGAGCGCCAAAAACGCGACGCCGGAACGCTCTAGTATCTGAGTGAGTCGATCGGATCTTTGCGCGCGGCTTTGATGGCCGGCAAAATACCGGCTAAAATGCCAGCGGTGGCCGTGACGCCAACAGCAATGCCAATGACTGCAAAGTTAATCGCCGGTTCATAACTCGTTGTAGAGCGAATGCCAGCTATGGCAATCAGCGCAACAATTACACCAATCAATCCGCCGCCGACTGAGACGGTAATGGCTTCGGTCACAAATTGGCCAATGATCTGGCGGTTGGTGGCGCCGACGGCTTTGCGGATACCGATTTCGCGAGTTCGCTCGCTGACCGTCGCGAACATGATATTCATAATGCCAACACTGCTAACGAGTAAGGAAATCGCTGCGACTGCACTCACGAACACCGTTAACTGCGAGAACACGCCATCACTGATGGCAAGGGCTTCCTTTTGGCTTAAAATGCTGAAATCCTGCTGTCCACCATGGTTTGCAGCCAAAGTTTTGTTGATGTTGGCAGCCACCGTTTTGGCGTGAGCCGCGGTTTTGCTGGTGACAAGAATTTGGTTAATCTGCAGTGATCCAGCGCCGATTTCTTTGGCTTTTTCATAAGGAATCACGATGGCATCGTTGAAGTTAACTGATGGAGAAAGCGGCGTGAGTGGTGTTTGCTCGAAAACCCCTTGGACAATAAATTCAATGCCGCGAATCTGGAAGGACTGACCAACAGGCACGTTTTCACCAAAAAGCTGGGCAGCCACACCGGGTCCAATGATTGCATAATTTTTTTTCTGATCGTCTTTGCCGAAGAATGAGCCATAGGGCACTTTTTTGCCGAGAATCGTGGGTAAGGCATCAGTCGTCCCAACGATAATGGCGCTGTCCATAGACCGGCTATCGGTACTTGGTACACCAGTGATGGTAGCGACAGGCGCTAAAAGATTGATGTCGGCGGTCTTGCTGATGCTGGCCAGATCCTGCTCTGTTAGGACGCCACCGTTGGTGCCACCGATGGCCTGCAAAGAAGTAAAGTTGAGCGCCTGATTGTCGGTATGTTTACCGGGCTGCACGATAATCAGATTACTGCCGAGCTTGGTAATCTGACCGGTAACTTGGTTGCGCAAGCCATCGCCGAGACCAACCACGACCACCACCGACGCAACGCCAAGAATGATGCCGAACATCGTCAGGGCAGTTCGAATTCGGGCAGAACGGATAGACGCGGCTGCAATTCGGACATTTTCTTTGATCATCGCTTTGTCGTCCGTTTGTACTTTTTGCGGGTTTTGGCTGGTTTTTGGCGGGCCTTCGCGCGCGCGCCGGCGGCTGGCTTCTTCTGTGGCATGGCCTTCATATAATCCGATACACCCGCCAGACGCTCTTCTTCACGGCTGGTGCGCACGGCATTCAAGGCCCGTTCGACACGCCCCGGCAGTTCACCGACAGCACTGGCCTCGTCATAGACGATCGACCCATCGCGCATGTAGATGATGCGGCTGGCATAACGGGTCAGGATAGGGTTGTGGGTGACCATCAAGATTGTGTTGCCAAGGGCGTGGACTTCGCTTAAAAGCTCCATGACGACGCGGGTCGATTCGCTATCAAGATTACCAGTGGGCTCATCAGCAATGATGATGCTGGGGCTGTTCACAAGGGCGCGGGCAATGGCCGCTCGTTGCAGCTGGCCGCCAGAAAGTTGATGTGGGTAAAAATATTCGCGGTCGCTGAGGCCGACTTGCTCCAGCGCGTGGGCCGCGGTTTTGAGACGCTTGGTCTGGTGCACGCCTTTATAGGCGAGGGGCAGAGCGACGTTTTCTAGAACAGTATGGTTGGGCAAAAAGTTAAATGATTGAAATATAAAGCCGATGTTGTCGCGGCGCAGTTTGGCGCGTTTGTTGTGTCCAATGCGTGAAATATTTTTGGTGTCTAATTTATAGACGCCATGTGTCGGTCGATCCAAGAGGCCGATCATGTTCATGAGCGTGGTTTTACCCGAGCCGCTCGGCCCCATGATGGCCAGGAATTCGCCTTTTTCGATCGTCAAAGAGACTTCGTCGAGGGCTACCGTAGCAGCATCGCCGAAGCCGAAAAGCTTGGAAACGTCGTTAATTTCTATCACGGGCATGTGTAATCCTTAGTGTACCTCTGTTTTTTACGGGCGCGCAAGCCCAAAATAGGGTATAATTTACACCGCATACGGAGGGGTCGCCTAGTGGCCTATGGCGCCGCCTTGGAAAGGCGGTTTGGGGGCAACTCCATCGAGGGTTCAAATCCCTCTCCCTCCGCCACGTCGGAACTTGAGTCCTTGTCCAGTTTTTGCCTCTGAAGGCAAAAAGCATGGACTTAGGATCGCAAGTTCCTCCTTTACCGAAGATAATCAGAATTATCTTCGGGTCAGTACCAAATAACGAAGGAGGGATCTATGAAAATCACCAAATACGAACACGCGTGTATATTACTGGAAGAGCTGGATCAGACACTCATCATCGACCCAGGTATGTTTGCCACATCTTTACCGACTGACCTCAAGAACGTAGCGGCTGTCGTCATAACGCATCAGCATGGTGATCACCTAGATAAGGATCTTCTGCGTAAAATTATTGACGCTAATCCTGATGCGACAATCTTTGCACCTCATGACGTCCTTGATCAGCTTGGCGAGTTTGAAGCCAAGAAAGAAGTCGCCCAACCAGATATGAGCCACACGGCAGGCAGTTTTGCGCTCGATTTTTACGGCAAAGATCATGCGATTATTTATGAAAAAGTACCGTGCCAGAACGTAGGTGTGATGGTGAATAAGATGCTTTACTACCCAGGTGATTCTTTTACTGAGCCAAAGGAGCCGGTAGCGATCCTCGCTCTTCCTTCTGTAGCACCTTGGCTGAAAGTCGGAGAAGCCATCTCATTCATGAAGGCCGTAAAACCCGCTAAGGCTTTCCCGACTCATAACGCACTTTATAACGAAGCCGGCGAAATGTTTGCCAACAATTGGCTCGGCCAGCTGGCAGAAGTTCTTGGTGTCAACTTCAGCGTGTTGGAAACAGGCCAAAGTATCGAGGTGTAGTACTATTAGACGGTGAAGCAAGTCGTAATTTTTGATTTTGACGGGACATTAGCGAATAGTATTAGCTTAGCTATCCGCTTATATAACGAGCACGCTACACACTTTAAAGTACAAGAAATCCATGAGGAAGAGTTGCCCGATCTCCGTAAAATGGTACGCGAACATGGCTACGCCAAAACGCTCAAATCCAAAGGTGTCCGACTGTCGCGTATGCCATCAATGGTGCTGACGATCACTCGCGAAATGCGCCACCATATGGCGGAAGTAAAACCATACGCCGGCATCGTCAAAGCCCTGCAGGAACTCAAGGCTGAGGGCTATCGTCTAGGGGTCCTGACGAGCAACCAAGAACACCTTGTGCGCGAATTCCTTGAGACGCACCAGTACCCATTGTTCGATTTCATTGTTTCTGAAAAAACGCTCTTTGGCAAAGATAAGGCGCTTAAAAAGATTATGAAAAAGTTCGCGCTTGATACAAGAGGCGTTGTCTATGTTGGAGACGAGCCGCGCGATATCTTGGCATCTCGCAAAGCCGACATCTCTGTTATAGGTGTGAGCTGGGGGCTGGCAGGGGTCGATGGTCTCGGCAAAACGCCGCCAGATATCTTGGTGCATAAACCATCGGAGCTCGTGAAAGCCATTCGATCACTTTAGAGGTTAATCGCCGTGATGATAGCTGCGCCCGTCCCAAATACTGACTGCGCGGTACAGCTGCTCGATTAAAACCGCTCGTACAAGCTGGTGGGGCAGGGTGAGCTTGCCAAGCGACCAGACAAAGTCAGCTTGCGCTAACAGTTCATCATCCACACCGTAAGCGCCACCAATCACGAAGCAGATATCTTTGAAATCAGACGCCAAATCATGTAGTTTTTCGCTGAATGTATCAGAGGTCAGTTGGGTGCCGATGTCGTCGAGCACAATCACATACTCAGCCTTCTTTAAGCTTGCGCGTATAGAATTACTTTCGGAACTCACTTGTACGCCACGTGCATTGTTGGAACCGGATTCGTGCGGCACAAACTGCCACTCGAGGCGCATACGAGTGTTTAGGCGGGATTCGTACTCATGTATCAAAGGCGCAATTTGCCTATCGTGAGAACGCCCAACCGCCAGTATCCGAATTTTGCGAGACATATCCATAAGATAGCATACAGATGGAGTGTACGATTCCTTACTTAGCACTCTTGACTTGTGAGTGCCAGACCGTGCTACACTGTTAGCGTTACGAGCAAATTTTATTGAATTTTTTTATTTAGGGGGTTTTTCATATGAGTTCAGCCGTCACATCCCACATCAGCGATCTTATTGAACAAGTTTTAGAGTATCGTGACCAAGGCCAATGGGACAAACTAGAGTCTTACTTTACTGAAAAGCCATTTATTGATGACTATGCACTGACCGAACAAGAACCGAGCACCCGCTCGAGCTCCGCAGCTATCTATAACTGGCGTCGTGTCGTTCGTGACCTCTATTACAGTGCCCGCCACAAGATCGGTCACATGAAGATTGAGCGCACTGGCCGCAAAGAAGTCGAAGCCGAGAGCGAAGTCGAAGCGCGTTACTACACTGCCAAAGGTAACACCCGTTATGTGCTCAAGTTGAGCGGCGTATACAAATATACCTTCCGTAAGGTTGCCGGCCGCTGGAAAATCTCTGACATGCGTTTTTCTGTGCTGAGTCGCTCACTCGAACCACTAGGCGCCTAGTTTGTTAATATAGCTCTATACGGTGGGACGAGTTACAATTAAAGCATGAACGTTTTAATGGTCTATGCTCACGATGAGCCTTCTTCTTTTACCGCTTCGCTACATCATGTTGCCGAAGAAGTTTTGACCGTAGCTGGTCATGCCGTTGTGACGACGGATCTGTACGGTGTGGGCTTTAACCCTGTCGCCGAAAAATACGACTTTACAACCCTTTCAGGTGGACATTTTAACTACATGAACGAACAGATGGCGGCCGCTGGTCAAGACTGGGCTTACAGTGTCGATATCGTCAGTGAACTGCAGAAGATCCAAACAGCCGACGTCATCCTCTTTTATTTTCCTTTGTGGTGGAGCGGGCCGCCAGCCATTCTCAAGGGCTGGTTCGACCGCGTTTTGACGATGGGAACAGCATGGGATGGCGATCATATCTTCAGTACGGGCAAGTATCGTGGCAAGAAAGCGGGAGTGGTGGTGACTGCCGGCGAGCCAGAGAGCTATTACCGGCCGGATGGCGTTCAAAAAGCAACCGTCCAACAGATTCTCTATCCGGTGCTGCACGGCACGCTGGCGTTCTGTGGGTTTGACGTCCTCGAGCCCTACGTAGCCTATGATCTAACAGCAGCGAATGAATTTGGCATAGAGGAGCATCTGCGCCTTTATAAAGACGTTGTCCAAAAAATTGAGACCAACCCGAAGTTTATCTACAAGTACAACTAGATTGGGGAGTCTTTGAGGCCAACCAGCCACGCCACGAACGTACTGACGGGGTGGAGTAAGAACCAAATCAAGCCGACCCAATAGTAGGTGCTATGAGGAATATGTACGACGATGGAACTGAGCAGAAGCCCACCGACGATGTAGTCAATTTGATCAAACGGAAACCAGGCACTGCCCGGGTTAACGCCGATCTGGCGTTTAAAGAAGCTCTTGAGTGCATCAAAGCCGAGAGCACCGACTGCAAATAAAAAGCCCAGTAACAGAATGTTGGTGTGGCGATAATCGATATATAGCGAAATACTACGAAACCAGCCGCTGTTTATGTACAGAACGTATTGGAGCGTGACGGTGACTTCGGCCACCACGATACCGGCCAGCAGCCCGCGGAAAGTCTTATGATCACCAAAAATACGCCGACCACGGAACTTCTTGCCAAAATCCAGTGGTTTTGCCAGCCAGTCGCTATGTGGGATCTTATTAGCAAAAACGGGAGCAGCGTTGGCATACCCTGCCGGCGAAAAGAACCACAAAGCGAACAAAATTTCCTTAAGCATTCTTGAATCCCAACGACTTTTTCAGTCTGTTGAGTTTGGGGTACAGCAGGGTGGTCAGCGGGGCATGACGATGTGCCAAGTTCATCATCGTGAGCGACTCGGTAAGTGAGCCTCTGGCCGGTTTTTCCTTTAGAATGCTGTAACTGTAGCCAAGTCCGCGGTAGCCGTGAGCATCGCTGCTGCTGGCGCCAGCTTTGCCATGGGTTTTTTCCCAAGCCGCCGCCTGGGGTGAAAAATTCTGAAACACAGCCCGACCATTATGGACTTCTACGATATCGATGAGCTCGGCAATCGATTCGAGTGTCTCTTTGGTGATACCTTTGCGTACGGTTTCAAAAGGGTGTGGCACATACACCAGGCCACCTTGATTGTGAATGGCATGGGCGGTGGCTTCGGCGCTTTGCCCGGGTTTTACAACCTCCTTCAGATACAAGCCAATTAACTCGCCTTGACTGGTGGTAATTTCTTCACCGACGATGATTTTGTCACCCAGCGCTTTATTTAAACCAAGCGCAAAATCCACCCTGTCATGATCTGTTATGGCAATATAATCAAGCGATTCAGTTTCGAGAATTTTGGCGTATTGTTCTGGGCTGATGCCGCCGTCGAGTGAGGCCACCGAATGGCTGTGCAGGTCGACTTTATACATCTTTGAGCGCTTTGGTTACGCGGACAAGGCGCTGCAGACAAGTAAAAATAAGCAGAATAAGTAAGACGTGGAGGACCACGAAAATCGTGTTGGTAAGGAGGCCTAGAAAGATGAGCACCATGCGGACTTCATAACGCGCAACACCATCGGCAAAGACCCTATTTAACTTTTGAGCGTCGTATTTTCCGGTTGAACTTAGCGCCATTTCGCCCTTCGCCTTGATGTAGCTGACGACAATCGAAAGACCACATACAGCTATCAGAATAGAGTCCAGTGGGAAACTGTGCAGGCCGTACCAGTTTGGCAAGCTCACAAAGGACACTGAGCTAAGCCCCACACTCTCTTGCAGATAGAAGGCTAAACCAATGTAGACCATGATTTCTTTGACACGATCACTGACAGCATCGTAGAGCATACCTGTTAAAGAAGCCCTTTTCTGTAACCGGGCGAGCGCACCATCGAGCGTATCCATGATGCCAAAGAAGGCCAATAAAAAAGCGGCCAGAACTGGCCGGGTATCCCATAAAGCCCAGATAACGGTGAAATGACCAAGCAGGGAAACGAGCGTGACTTGATTTGGGGTAATCCGGCCACCACTGACGTGATTTAGAAACTTGGCAGGGGTGCCCATCCAGCTACGTACAGTGCTGGCAATTGCGTTGAGGGCTGTATCCATAAGCGCAAGTATATCATCTAACAGAGGTAGATGGTATAGTACCTACATGTCTCGACTGACGCTTTGGCGGTGGCAAAAAGCCGTACTGATCATTCTCGGCGCACCGAGTGCGGGAGCGTTATTGCTTTTGGCAATCCGAATTGCAGCCACCAGCAAAGCCGATTTTTCTTTTATGATCTGGAATCTGACGTTGTCTCTGTTGGCGGTAGGCTCGGCCGGCTTGTTCGCCCACTTTTGGGAACGCAAGCACCGTCTCTGGAAAATCGTCTTTTTCTGTCTTTGGCTCTTTTTGTTGCCAAACACGTTTTATATGCTGACTGACTTTGTGCATCTCGGCGAAACGGCCGATATCAACCTGTTATTTGACATCGTCATGCTGGCGCTATTCGCTATGGCGGGCTTTATTCAGGGTAGTGTATCACTGTGGATCGTGCACCGGCCACTCATAAAGCGCTTTGGACGCCTGAATGCTCATCTATTGGTCGGCCTGTTCATCTTGGCGAGTAGCTTTGCGGTCGATATGGGTCGCTTTCTACGCTGGAATTCATGGGACATCCTGCTGCATCCGCAAACGCTGTTGTTTGATGTGTCCGATACCTTCCTTAATCCGCTTAATTACAATCGTTCGTTCCTTGTCACCGGAGTGTTCTTTATTGCCACAAGCTGTATCTATATCGCTTTTTGGTACGGGATGTCACTGCTACGAGACCGAAATTTTGACAAATAACAGAAATAAGCTAAAATAGTACTTATGATTTATTCATGCAACGTTTTTATATCACGTCGTCGCACTCGTTTTACGGGGGCGGTCCTTGAAGTTGCATAAATTCTAACAAAAAGGCCCTTGATCGCCCCCAATCATCTGGGGGCTTTTAATTTTAGGAGAAAATATGAGTTTAATTTATCAAGCCATTGAGTCGAGTGTAGAAAACTGGCTTGCCGTACAGGACCTTGCTGCCCACACACTCGATGAACAAATGTTGCCGCTTGATCAGGAAAAAATGTTAGCGAATACACTCGCGGGGGTTATGTTGGCCAGTGGTAAAGTGGTCGGATACGCGGCACAAACAGCGTCTTATACCGAGACTGATACTGCTGAAATCGGTAGCCTCATCGTGCACCCTAACTACAGAGGAAGAGGCCTTGGGAGTGATCTGATAAGAGTGACCACGTCGCGTGTCGTGCTTACTGCTGTCAAGAATATCCTGGCATTTTGCAATCCAAATAGCGCACCTTTGTTTGAAAAGTTGGGCTATCAGCATATGTCGCTGGACGATGTACCGTCGGACTCGCTTTTAAACTGTCAAAACTGTCCCAAAAAGTGTAATTTCCCACTTAATAGTTGCTGTGACAAGGCTTATATCTTTGAAGACGCTTGGAGTAGAAATAAGGTAGAATAAGAGCAACAATGGAAGAAGTTAAAATTGCAATAAGAATTTGCGTGCGAGAGCTTTTTGGGCTTGATATTGCTCCGCTGGTGTCACGTCCCGAGCCGGAATTTGGTGATTTTGCCAGTAATGTTGCCATGCAGGTGACGAAGCAAGTGGGTAAAGACCCGCGTGAAATTGCAGAGGCGCTGGCAGCTGGACTTGCAAAAGTGGGGTACGCAGCCGAAGTCGCTGGGCCTGGTTTTTTAAATATCCGTCTTAATGACGATGCCTTGAAAACCCTCCTCGAAAAAGCCGCTGATGTGCCGCAACAACTGGCAGGCAAAGTCGTAGTCGCCGAGTATTCAGACCCGAATCCCTTCAAGGTATTACACGCTGGGCATTTGTACACAACGGTGGTCGGTGATGTGATTGCCAACGTTATGCAGGCAGCCGGCGCCACGCTACACCGCGTCAATTTTGGCGGTGATGTCGGGCGACACGTCGGCATGACGATGTACGCGATTATTCGTTATCTCGGTGGCGAGTATCCCGAAAAACTGAATGAAGTCGATCCACTCCACAGACTTGATTGGTTGAGTGCACGTTATGTTGAAGGCAACAGTGCATTCGAAGAACACAACGACAACAAAGATGCTATTACCACCTACAGCAAGCAGGTCTACACCTTACATTCTGAACATGATCACGACACGCCGTTTGCCAAGATTTATTGGATTTGTCGCGAGTGGAGCTATGATGGCTTCAAAGACCTGTATCAGCAATTACAAGTGCAGCCATTCGAGCGCTTTATACCCGAAAGTGAGGTCACTCCTGCTGGTCTCAAAATCGTTCAGGAAGCGCTCGATAAAGATATCTTGGTTCATTCGGATGGTGCCATCGTCTTTAAGGGTGAAGAATACGGTTTGCATACGCGTGTCTTCATGAATTCCGCCGGACTGCCGACGTACGAAGCCAAAGACCTCGGGCTCGCCGCGACAAAATGGCTGGACTATCAGTTTGATAAAAGTTTTATCATTACCGCCAACGACATAACTGAGTATATGAAGGTTGTGCTACAAGTACTATCAAATTTCTACCCAGAGGCAGTTGAGCGCACCACTCATCTGACGCATGGAGTCATAAAACTGCCGGGCGGCGTGAAGATGAGTTCGCGTAAAGGTAATATTCTGCGAGCTATCGACATCTTGGATGCTGCCAAAGAAGCGAACTTTCATGCCACTGGCAAAGAAGACGGACGGGTTGTGCTCGGGGCGGTGAAGTACGCCTTCTTGAAACAGCGGATAGGTGGTGATATCATCTATGATCCGATTGAGTCGGTCAGTATAGAAGGCAACAGTGGCCCGTACCTGCAATATGCCCATGCCAGAGCTTGCTCAATTATGAAAAAAGCTGGTGACGCCGAGAAAACTGCCGGCACAGACTTTACGGAATTCGAACGAACCTTGGCGCTAAAAATGACTGAATTTCCAGAGGTAATCGCAATAGTACTCAAAGAGTATATGCCGCATCACATCTGCACCTATCTCTACGAACTTACGCAGACCTTCAACCGCTTTTACGAAAATGAACGTGTCGTTGGTGACTTGCGGCAAAGCAAGCGCCTCGCCCTCCTGGAAACCTACCAAAAAGTCCTCGAAACCGGCCTCAATTTGCTTGGCGTCCAAGCCCCCGAATCGATGTAGCTACTTTCCAGCGTGTTTGATCGTGTCTTGGGCGTGCCGAAGCAAAGGACCAATCAGGGGCAGGGTCTTAAACAGCGAAAGTATCCAAAGGAGCAGGGCGATGCCGAGTGTTGCGCCAACAATTGCTCCGATGCTACCAACGAAACCACGCACAAAATTTTCCCAGTACAGCTTTTTCTTGCTAATAAAATCAGTCGCAAATAATATCTGCAGTGCTTTCGCAACCTGCTTGGCATCTGCCGGTGACATTTCTTTTTTAGAATTCTTCGTCATATACACAGTATACAACGGCGTTTTTTACACACACACCTATAAAGCATGAGCTTTTTATGGCACAATAGAAGGTAATGAAATCTGCCCACCTGGTATATCCGCATCAGCTCTTCAAAAAAGACTTCCTTCCCGAAGGCATCACGCACGTGTTTGTGATTGAGGACCCCTTATATTTTGGGACAGATCTCAAGTTTCCAGTCTTTTTTCATCGTCAAAAACTGATCCTGCACCGTGCCAGTATGCGCCGCTACATCGAGGAAGTTTTGTGGCCGGCCGGCTACGATGTTGAATATGTCACGTTCGCTGATCTAGGTGACAGTGGCGACATCATGCAGAAGGTAAAGGGCTTTGATTCGGTCACCGTCTTCGATGTCGTAGATGATGTTTTGCAGCGCCGCTTGATGGCGGCAAATGGATCGGTGCCCGAAGTGCCGCAGCTACAAATCCTCGACAGCCCGAACTTTTATCTCAAGCGCGGCGAAGTCGCCCAGTATTTTGGGTCGAGCAAAAAAATTGCCTTTGGTGCGTTCTATCAATGGCAACGCGAGCGCTGGAACATTCTGATTGGCGACGATTACAAGCCGGTCGGTGGCACATGGAGTTTCGACGAAGAGAGCAAAAAGCGCCTGCCTGAAGGTGAAGCCGTACCAACGTTCGAGGTGTTCGGCAGTAATAAATACGTTGACGAAGCGCGCGATTATGTGCGCAAAAACTTCCCGAATAACCCCGGTGACGACGCTGATTTCTGTTGGGCCACCAACCATGAAGAAGCAGAGACCTGGTTGGCTTCGTTCCTGAAAGATCGCCTTGATCATTTTGGTCCCTTCATCGACGCCATCGATGGCCAAGCGCCATGGGCCTACCACAGTGGCATCTCGCCCGCCCTTAACATTGGCCTGCTCAATCCTGAAGCTGTTCTTGATGCCGCACTTGCAGCGCATGCAAAAAAGCCAGTTTCATTGCCTTCACTTGAGAGTTTTGTGCGCCAAGTGCTCGGCTGGCGCGAATACATGCGTGGGATGTATCAGACCCACCAAGCGGCGATGCGCAGCGCGAATGTTTTCGGTCACAAACGAAAGTTGAGTCAGGATTGGTACGAAGCAACAACGGGAATTCCGCCGGTTGATGACGTTATCAAGAAGGTGTTGAAGCGCGGCTATGTCTCCAACAACGAACGATTGATGGTGCTGGGAAATATCATGCTTGTGTCAGAAATCGACCCGAATGATGTCTACAACTGGTGTATGGAAATGATGGTTGATGCTTACGACTGGGCGCTGGTGCCCTGTGTGTATACGCTGAGCCAGGCGGCCGATGGCGGCACCATGACACCGAAACCAAGTGCCAGCAGCAGCGACTATATTATGCAGATGAGCTATTACGAAAAAGATGTCTGGGCAGACGTGTGGGACGGGCTCTATTGGGGCTTTATCGAGAAGAATCGTGCTATTTTTGCCAAGAATCCCCATATGAAAACTATCGTCGGTGAACTTGATCACCTCAACGATGATCGCAAAAGAATTATAGGCTACCGGGCGGCTGACTTTTTGAATGAGAAGACCAAGGTCGACGAACAACAACAAACTGTTGCTGACTAGCTACGAACGGCGGAAGCCGGGTAGTGTGGCGGCAAATGGCGAGTCTGTAGGTGTAGGCAAAACGCCATGAATAATCTGGTCATAGCGTTGAGCGGATATCTCAACAGTCGGGGCTTCATTGACCCAGTTCGCAAGTTTGTTCGGAGTACGGTGGGGGATTATTTGTGGATCCATAGTTTTGTTTTTTTAAGTGACAAATTAACTTTAGCATAAACGTAATGTAATGTCAAGGTGGTGAGTAGGCCTACCCACAAAGAGGCGAATCCTCTTACGCTTAAGCGGCCTTCTACGGTATAGTTAAACTCATGGAAACTGAGGTGGATAAAAGCGGCAAATGGTTGCGCAAATGGGTACTGCATCAGCGCGCTACCATAGGCATAGTACTGGCATTTGCGGCGATCGGCATCGGTTTTACGCTCCTGCAACCTATCCCGTTTAAGATTTTGGCTGATAGTGTATTTGGTCAGAATCAATCGCCATCATACCTGCATTTTCTCGTCGGTCAACACCAATCAGCACTCACAATTCGTGAGCACTTGCTGGTTGCAGTAGCGATTTTGAACTTCGCTTTATTTGGGCTCGGTAGCTTGTTCAGCTTTATTGCTGGTTTGGTGCAACAAAGAATTGAAGCCCGCCTGGATCTTGATGTGCAGCGGGAGATCCTCGCGAGCATTTTGGTGCTGCCGTATAACGAACCTGGACGGATGCAGAACGGAGAATATCTGTACCGATTGAGTGCTTTGTATTCGGTGATAGCAAACTTCATATATGGCACGGTCGTGACGATCATTCGATCGGTGGCGATGATGGTTGGCATGACCGCGGTGCTTGTTCTCATCAATCCGCTCTTGGCCTTGATTGCGTTCGTCGCAATGCCGATGCTGTATTTTTCGACACTTTTGTTTAGTAAGAAGTTACAAAAGCAGTCCGAAGTTGTGACGAACTATGAAGATAAGATCTATGCAGCATCGAGTGAAACTGTCGAAAATGTGCGCATGGTGCAGGCCTTCAATAAAGAGGCCGTACAGCTGAATCGTTTTTTGAATCTAAGCCGGACGCGCAATAATGAATCGGTTAAGCTGACTGTGCTGGGGAACTTCTTTGGAACAACCAACTCGCTGATCAACACGGTAGCTTCGACGGCGGTACTGTTGATTGGCGGTACGCTCGTCTTTAAAGGTCATACCACCTTTGGTGCACTTCTTGTCTTTACGAGCTATATGGGAAATTTGCTTGAACCCTTGCAGTCACTGAGTGGGGCGATTGCTGGCTACCGCACCGAACGGGCGCAAGTTTCAAAACTCTTCGACGTTATCGCAGTCAGCGAAAAGTGGCGTATGGATAGCGGACCGCAGCGACCAGAAGGCTTACAGGGCAACATTACACTGCGGAATTTGAGCCTTTTTCGTGGTGACCAGCCGGTTTTGCAAGACGTCACTTGGAATATCTCGGCCGGCACAAAAGTCGCTCTGATCGGGCCTTCTGGCGCCGGTAAAAGCACCTTATTTAATGTACTGCTGCGCTTTTTGACACCAACGAGCGGACAGGTGATGGTTGATGGGGTCGAACTGCACCAATATGATCTCGGCTACTTGCGTCGTAAAATCGCTTTAGTCGATCAAATGCCGCAGCTTATCAGCGCCTCGATTGCCGAAAACATAGCTTTTTCTGCCCTTGATGAGGAACCGATCAATGCCCAGCTGGTCAGCGAAGCGGCCACGGCGGCTGGTGCGCTCGACTTTATACAAGCTATGCCGTCACAGTTCGGTGAAGAACTTTCCATTGGTAGTGACCACGACCTGTCTGGTGGTCAGAAACAACGTCTTACCATTGCCCGCGCATTGTATAAAAATGCACCGATTTTACTCCTAGACGAACCAACTTCCGCGCTCGACGAAGCATCGCGCAACAAGGTCGCCGAAACCATCAAGAACCTGCACGGCAAGACAGTGATCATGGTGACGCATGATATGACGATTCTGAACGCCGTCGACCATATTTTTGTACTGCAGGACGGCAAGATCGTACCGGTTGAGGAAGTTGGCGGTATTGATGCCTACCGGGATATGTTGGCGTCCCAGTCAAAGTAGGCGCTATAATCAGGAGGTAAGTGGAGTGAACGCATGAATAAACGACTAAGAGACTTTACAGATTTTGTGCGTGAACAAGGGGTGGTCGGATTGGCGGTTGGCTTAGCGGTAGGAACGGCAGCCGGCGCGACAGTCAAGGCGATCGTTGATGGTATCATTAACCCGATTGTTGGTTTTATTTTGGGTGGCGATGACCTCGCTAAGAAGACATGGTACACAGGATTGCACCACGGATCTAAAAAACTGACTTTTGCTTGGGGTTCAGTGCTGAGCTCGGTTATTACACTGCTAGCAGTTGCAGCTGTTATATATTACGTCGTCCACGGTCTGAAGCTGGATAAACTCGACAAGAAGAAGGAAGAGATCAAAACTGAGGTAAAAAAGGAAGTGGCGAAAGCCAAAAAGAAGGAAGGAGAACTATGACACAACAAATTAATCCGGATCTGAGCGACGAACAAAAACACGTTCTATTTGAAGCGGGCACTGAAGCACCGGGAACGGGCGCACTGCTACACAACGACAAAACGGGTATGTATACGTGCGCCAATTGCGGAAAGGACTTGTACAAAAGTGACAGCAAATACGAGTCGACCATGCCTGGCCTGATCGGCTGGCCGAGCTTCTCAGAAGCCTCGTCGAACGATGCTATAACCCTGAACGATGACACAACTCTCGGCATGCATCGCACGGAGGTTACTTGCAGCAATTGCGGTGGTCATCTAGGGCACTTATTCCCAGATGATTCCTCGCCAAACGGCCAACATTTCTGCATCAACTCGGCCAGTCTTGGCTTCCAAGAATCTAAATAAGAGGGTTTTGCCGTGATCTATCCGCAGGATGAAGAGCCGGAATGGCGCTACAAGAAAGTGCTGATAGCTGGCATTGGTATCGCTGTTCTGGGGTTTCTGGCACTGGCCGGCTGGTTTGTGTATGTGGAGCTGTTCCGCGCCAAACCGCAGCCAAAAAGCGCTACTGCTACCCCCGCCAAATCAGAAGTTGTGACACCGACTGATGTTGCCGTTGCCGGACGATATTTATTCAATGGAACCACCGTGTGGGCACGGGCTGTCGAAAAATACGCCAATGGTAAGTATACGCAGCCTTTTAGCCAGCTAGACACACTGAACCGCTCGGCCTACGACGCTTGGAGCACCGATTTTGAATGTCCTGTAACAGATAACATTGTGCCGTATCAGACACAGATTGAAAAACTTGTTTTTAACTGCCGCCCAGAGTTTTTACCGGAAGCTAGTAAGTTTTTTAATCTCTACGACTTGGCGAATAATCACACCGACAATCAAGGTGGTCAGACCGGCATTTTGAGCACTCGGACATACATGGATAAACAGCCCGGGGTGCAGTATTTTGGCAACTACGACCCGACAGTTACCAAAGATATTTGCGAAGTGATTGCTCTGCCGGTTCGAGTCCAAAAATCGGATAAAACAGAAGAAAAATCTGCGTTACCAATCGCTTTTTGCGCTTGGCATTACTTTAATTATTTCCGTGGCCCCTACGCCGATGAGCTAGCCGTTGTAAAGCAGTATGCCGACGTCATGCCGGTGTTTGGCTTTGTTGAAATGGGCAATGAATATCATGCCACCGCTAGTGCCGATCAGGTGACAATTGCTCACCAGCTCGTCGATACTGGTCTTGATTTTCTGCTCGCCAATAATCCGCATTGGGTCCAAAATACGGAAGTATATAATGGCAAATTGGTCGTCTATAGTCTGGGTAATTTTATCTTTGACCAGCTGGATACTGAAACCCAACGCGGTGCGAGTATCGACGCTACCATGACCGTGCCCTATGATGCCAATGTGGCAAGCTGGTTGAAGCTGGGACCGACATGTGCAGCCTTCCATGATGCGTGCCTACAAACTGCCCAGGCGCAGGGTCTCAAAAGAGTAGCAGTCAAACTAACGTATGCGGTTGTTGCCAGTCAGGGCGGGGCAGGTAAACTCACTCATAAGGCAGACGCTGCAACGCAAGCTGCTGTTGAAGAACGTATGAACTGGTCAGCGACAACGAAAGCCCTCAGCCAGTAGGCTATAATGGCAGCATATGAATGTAGATAAAAATGCTATTCCGACCAAACTGTTATGGATGGATCTGGAGTTTACCGATTTTGATTACCCGAACGCTTGCGTCTTGGAAGTATCGGTTGAAGTCACTGACTTTAACTTTACGACCCTTGCCAGTTACGAAGCGCGCATCAAAAATAATCCTGAAAAACTCGTCAAACGCTTTGCATTAAACACGTTTTGGCAGGAGTATTCCGAAAACCGCGACGCTTTTGTAACGGGTAATGACTCCGCAAAAGATAGTAAAATCGTCGAAGCTGAACTAATTGCCTTGGTTGAAGAGCAATTTGGCAATGAACCAGCAATTTTGGCGGGGAATTCCATCCATTCCGACCGCTCAGTCATCAAAGCACACTGGCCAGCCTTTGACCTCAAACTGCATTACCGGATGCTCGACGTTAGCAGCTTCAAAACGATCATGCGCGGCAAATACGGCGTTGAATTCGACAAAAACTCGCCACACCGTGCCTATGAAGATGTGCAAGCCAGCATTGCCGAATTACAATATTACCTTGATTGGTTCGAAAAGCATGGATAATAAGACTGTCGAAGACTATGTGTTGAGCTTTCCGGGTGCCAAGCTAAGCTATCCGTTTGGTCCTGAAGTCGCCGCCTATAAAGCCCCTGTAAAGGGAGAAGAAAAGCTGTTTGCGTTGATTCCGGAAGACACCGAACCGATGAAAATAAGTCTGAAATGCGACCCGCAGTTAGCCGTGCTACTGCGCGAAAAGTATGTCACGGTCATGCCGGGCTATCATCTGAACAAGAAGCATTGGAACACCATTGTTTTATCTGGCGAGATTCCTTGGGATGAAGTGCAAGGCTTTATTCTTCTCAGTTACAATCTGGTGACCGGTGCCGAGACTACTTAATACCGTCCAAAACTTTTGCATTCAAAAACAAGGTTGCAAACAGAGCGGTTTCGCTCTTGCTCTTGCCCACGTCGGTGACTTCTTTTTGAGCTTTTTGGTAGCTAAGTAGGAGATCGTTCAATGTGTCGGTCAGTACCTTATCATAGGTGTTATTCTGCTGGGCACTCTTGAGAGAAGTGTCGATGGAACTATCCTGCTTTAGGGCCAATACGCTTGGGGAGACTTTGATCTGTTTTTTGCTCAGGAAAGCAACGGTGGCATATTGCTCACTCTGGGTAGTGCTTGCGATTGTCGACACGTACACACGCGTGGCCGGATCTTGGGCGCTCGCAAGGCCCAGATTAGAAACCCGAACAATCTCTTGCTGTCTTTCGGCTAAGCGTACGACGGCGTCGTAGTTGGTCTTCGTGAGGTTTGAAAACACCGAGTAGGCGATGAGCACGACGACTAAAACCACAGCTACAAATACGACCTTCACGACTTTGTTTCCGCCACTAAACAGCGGCCGTTGCTTGCGTGGTGCGGTCGGTGGATTCAATAGATAGTCGTAGGGGTTTTGCTGTGGTGCGGGGGCGGGAGCTTGTCCATTGGGTTGCATACTGCTTATGATACCAGAAATAGTCCTTAAGCTGTACCGTGCAGGCCAAAGCCTGTACCCTATAAGTATGGATGCGGCGAGTGAAATACGAGAGCGGCTAGCGATTGAAGATATCGTCTCTGAATATGTGCAGCTGAAGCGCTCCGGCCGCAACTTCAAAGGGCTTAGTCCGTTTAGCAACGAGAAGTCACCAAGCTTGATGGTGAGCCCCGAAAAACAGATCTGGCACGACTTCAGCAGTGGTAAGGGAGGTAATGTCTTCAGTTTTGTCATGGAGATGGAGGGCCTCGATTTTAAGGGAGCCCTGGAGCTTTTAGCTCGCAAGGCCGGCGTTGATCTGGGCCAGTACCGCACCAACAGCAATGACAACAGCAAACTTAAGGAACGGCTCTACAAAGCGCTTGAACTGGCAGCCCATTTTTATCAAAGACAACTTACGCAAAATACCGATGCGCTTAATTACGTGCGCAAAAATCGTGCGTTCAGCAAAGAAACGATTATCGAATTTCGCTTGGGATATAGTCCGTCCAGCGGCCAAGAATTATTCAAATATTTAGTCGAGAAGGGCTTCACGGCTGACGAAATGAAGCGTGCCGGCCTCGTCACTGAGCGTCGTAACGGCTTGGGAGATATGTTCCGTGGCCGCCTCATGGTGCCACTCAGCGATGCGCAGGGCATGGTGGTTGGCTTTACAGCTCGACAGTTGGATGCTGACCCGAACGCTCCCAAATACATCAATACGCCGGCCACGCTGCTGTATGACAAAGGCCGGCAAGCCTATGGGCTCCATCTTGCCAAAGAAGCCATCCGCAAAGAAGGTTTCGTGGTGGTGGTCGAAGGTAATCTCGATGTGATCGCCAGCCATCAAGTCGGTGTCAAAAACGTTGTTGCGACTGCCGGAACGGCCATGACCGTACAGCATCTCAAAGCCCTCAAACGCTTTACCGGCGATATCCGCCTCTGTTTCGATCAAGATAGCGCCGGCCAAAAAGCCGCCGAGCGGGCCATCGACCTCGCCAACCAAGTTGATGTCACGCTGCAAATGATTACGATCACCGAAGGCAAAGACCCCGACGAACTTATCAAAAAAGATATGGAATTGTGGCTTAAGGCTGTGCAAAATCCACAGTATGTCATCGATTGGCTGATGGCGCGCTACGAGGCGCAGTTAGACATCACCAGCGCTGTTGGCAAACGTACTTACACAGACGTTGTGCTAAAACTGGTGAAGCGCTTGAAAGACAGCGTTGAGCAGGACCACTATGTGACACTGCTAGCCAAAAAAATCGAAGTCAGTGCGGCTAGCTTGCGCACCAAGATGCAGGGCAGTGAAGAGGCCCAAACAAGACTCAAAAAACGCAAGACTGATGACACAGAGCAGCCCCATGATAAAGATCGGATTATTTTGGAACAACATCTGTTGTCGATTGCCCTCAGGCACCCCGCATTACGCCCGATTTTGGTCGGCCTGCCAGCAGAAGTTTTTATTCAGCCTGACGCGCTTATCATGCATCAATTCCTCCTGAAACATCCTGAATACGACGGCAACAGTAGTGAGGGGCTGCAAAAAGTGCAGGATTATGTTAAAATGTTAGTACTTCTATCCGAAGAACTCTACCAAAATACAGAGGTTGATGAGCTCCGGTATCAAACCGAAACGCTCGCCTCACGACTGGTTGCAGAGTACGTCAAATACAAAAAACACCTTATCATCCGCGAAATTGACGTCGCCGATGAAAAAACCACGCCAAAGTTATTACAACAGGCAAAAGAACTCGACGAGCTTGCAAAGGCTTATCAACTAACACAACAGTAAAGGAGCCATACATGGCAGATGTACCACAACCAGCGGCTGATCCGTTTGAGCCCGGTAAGCGTGCCCTGATCGCGAAATCAAAAAAAGACGGTAAGCTCGAACAGCGCGAGATTTTTGAGGTGATTGCGGATACACCCGAAAACATCGACGCACTCGATGCTTTTTACGTCGAATTAGCAGCCCATAAAATTGAAGTCACTGGTATTGCCGAGCCGAAACCAGAAGATTTGAGCGACGAGTGGTCCGTGGAAGATGGTGAAGAAATCGTCCTCGATGAAGGCACCTATCTTGATGATATTGCCGATGACTCGGTCCGTTTATACCTTCGCGAAATTGGTAAAATACCGTTGTTAAATGCGAAGGATGAGCTTGAACTTGCTCAGCGCGTCGTGGCTGGTGATAAAGAAGCCAAAGACCAGATGGCAGAAGCCAACATGCGTCTCGTTGTCTCGATCGCCAAGCGCTACGTCGGACGTGGTTTGGACCTCTTGGACCTGATACAAGAAGGCAACACTGGTCTGCTACGCGCGGTCGAAAAGTTCGACCCAGATAAGGGCTTTAAGTTCTCTACCTACGCCACCTGGTGGATTCGTCAGGCGATTACGCGAGCGATTGCTGACCAGGCACGTACGATCCGTATTCCGGTGCACATGGTGGAGACGATTAACAAGTTGTTGCGAACCCAGCGCCGCTTAACGCAGGAGCTCAATCGCGAACCGACCAACGACGAAATCGCCAAGGCAATGGAAATCGATGTCGACAAAGTTGAACACATTATGAAGATCAAGCAGGACATCTCGAGCTTAGACGCGAGCGTTCGCGACGACGAAGAGGATTCCGTCTTAGGTGACTTCATCGAAGATGAAGACACCATTTCTCCCGAGGAATCCGCCACCAACCAGCTCCTCAAAGAACATGTAAAACAGTTGCTCGCCGGCCTCACTGACCGCGAACAAAAAATTTTAAAATTGCGCTTCGGGCTCGAAGATGGCAAGAGCCATACGCTAGAAGAAGTCGGCCAGGAATTCAGCGTAACCCGCGAGCGCATTCGCCAAATCGAAGCCAAAGCCCTGGCTAAGCTGCGTAAGCACCGCGACAGTCGCAAGCTCCTCGACTACATCAAGTAAGGTGTAATGTTAAACTAATCATATGATTTTATACGGCATTGCCGGCAGTAATGGCAGCGGCAAAGACTCCCTGGCCGAGTTTATGGTGAATAAACACGGTTTCCTGTATGTGAGTAGCAGCGATTTACTGCGTGCAGAGGCCGACAAACGGGGCCTTTCAATCGAACGCAAGAACCTGCGCACAATTAGCGCTGAATGGCGTCGTGAGGCTGGTTTAGGTGTGCTAGTAGAGAAAGCTGTCGAGTTTTATAACACGCAGCCCGAAGGCACTTACAAAGGCCTTATAACAGGCAGTTTACGTAATCCTGCTGAGGCTGATTCGATTCATGTCCACGGTGGCACGATGATCTGGACCGACGCAGATCCAAGAATTCGCTTTGAACGTTTAAAGACTCGTGCTCGAGCAGATGATCCGGCAACCTTTGAAGAATTTCAAGCAGGTGAAGAAGCCGAGATGAAGCACAGTGGCGACGCGGCAACACTGAGCGTGGCAGACGTCAAAACTCGTTGTGATATCTTCATCGATAACAGCGGTGCAGACATTGCCGAGTTCGAAGCCTTGATTGTCGAAAAGCTGGGGCTATAAATGGAGACAAAACTGGCTTTTGCAGCGCGCCTGACGGCTCTAAAAAAAGAAGTTGATGGCGCCCTCGATGCTCACGCAGCTCACCTCAAAAAATCGACTGCTCAAAATTTCACCCCCTATTCCGTCATCGCTGTCAACGCATTTACAGAGATCTTAGGTCGCGGCGGCAAGCGTATCCGTGGCGCGTTGACGATAATCGGCTACGAAATGCGTGGTGGTGCTGACCACGCTATGATTCTGCAGGCCGCCTGTGCCATCGAAATAGTCCACGCCTATATCCTGATTCTCGACGATATCATGGACAAATCTGCCATGCGCCGCGGTGGACCATCGGCTCACATGCTCATATCGAACTATCACCATAAGACTGGCTTAAGCGGGGAAAGCCTTCATTTTGGTGAGGCGGTGGCCATCAACGCCGCGCTTATTGGCAATCACTATGCCCAGTCGCTCGTTACCGAATTAGCGGTTGGTGATGTCCAAAAAGTGAAGGCTCTCAAGTTGCTCAACGATGCTTTGGTTGTCACCGGCCATGGCCAGATTAACGACCTCTTCAACGAAGTGCTCGACAACGTGAGTGAGCAAGATGTCGATCATGTACTCGAATGGAAAACCGCCCATTACTCTTTTTTGAATCCGCTCCAGTTCGGTATGGCTTTGGCCGGCGCCGATGATGAAACGCTCAAAGCGATTACTGACTACTGCATGCATGCCGGCCGAGCCTTCCAGATTACTGACGACATTATTGGTATATTTGGCAGTGAGCTAGAGGCAGGCAAGAGCCCGATGGACGATATTCGCGAAGGCAAGCAGACGCTCTTGTCATTAGTAGCGCTGCGCAAAGCCGACAGTGCCGACAAAAACTTTCTTATTCAGATGATGGGCAATGAGCGCCTCACGCATACTGAATTTACCAGCTGTAAAGAGATTTTTGTGGACACTGGCGCCCTTGAGGAAGCCAAAAATCAGGCCGAAAGGCTCGTCAGAGAGGCCAAAGTCTCATTAGATAGAACTGCCCACAACTGGAATGATTCTGGGACCAACTTTTTAAAGGCCCTTGTTGACTCTCTTATCGACCGTAGTACGTAAGTCTGTATTAATTACTGCTGTATGACGAGATTTTTTTTGGCATAATTATAACCATGAGCGTTGAAAGAAAAATCCTAAAAACTGGCCACACTCCTTACTATTGGAGTAATCGTTTTATTCCCAAGCCAGCGCGCGACGACATCTTTAAATTGTATAGTTTTATTCGAACGGTCGATGGTTTTGTCGATGCAGATCCGGCCACTATTGAACAGTTCGAACACATCGAGCATCGTTGGCAGCACATCAAAGTCGACCTCCTTAAAAAACAGGTACCGGCACCAATTGATGGCTCGGTGAGCGAGCATGTCCTCGCCAATATTGCTTATCTTACGCACCGCCACAGCTTTGATCCCGCGTGGATAGACGCTTACTTGCGCAGCATGCGCTGGGACCTCCAGAAGCACCAGTACCGCACACTTAAGGACAGCATTGAGTACGTCTATGGTTCGGCAGAAGTCATCGGCCTGATGGCTGCCCGTATTATTGGCCTGCCCGAAGAATCGATGAAAGCCGTCCGTTTGCAGGCCAGAGCGATGCAATATATTACCTTTCTGCGCGACATCGCCGAAGACAATATGCGCGGTCGCTGTTACTTTCCGGCGAATGACGTCAAGAAGTACGGTTTGAAGAATTTAACAGAGGCAGAAGCGCGCAAAAAACCCGGTATGTTCGCAGATTTTATACACGCCGAGTTGCTACGCTACGCACAATGGCAAAATGAAGCTAATGACCGTTTTGCGCACCTGCCACGGCGCTTGAGAGTACCACTGCAAACAGCCATCGATAGTCAGACGTGGACTGCTCAACAGCTTAAGTATAATCCGTTAGTTGTCTTTGAAAAGAAGGTGATGCCGTCTCGGCAACGGGTGGTCAAACTCGTCGCCCATCATAGTATCTCGCGTTAATCGAATATTATAGCAAATATAGCATAATTATGTTATAATCATTCCTTATACTGATGATGATTGATACCAGAGAAAGTGGACGAGAATTTGTAAATGGAGTCGTTACGGACCCTCATTTACTGCTAGTGGCACAAACCTTTGGTTTTGAGCCTCAAACAGACGGTACTGATGGCGATAAGCTCTTAAACCTGCAAGAGTTTACGAATGCTACCTTTGACTTTCGTAAAAGCACGAAAGATAACTTTGTTGAAAGGTGGCAGTCGGTCGAGCCTACCGAAATTAACGAAAATGTTATGATGGCTCGCCTTGTCTTTGCGGCATCCAGGAACATTTCTGGTTTTAACTTGGTTGACGATACTTTGCCCTCAAAGGAGGGATATGATTCTGCCTGGATATTAGGTGCCGGCAACAAAGCACCGCTGTCTCGATTAAAATTTTACACGGCACATGTCGGAACCGTTGGTACGATGTTCCTTCTTGGCTCCGGAAGGGTTTTGCAGGACGCTGAAAAGGAAAAAACAGCAGACTACGCACCGAACGCAAACTACGAGTATGACCTCATGGATGGTGCTTTACGAGCGACTCATGATGTCCATGAAATTGAAGAGACACGGTTTGGTCCAACGGACTCAAGCTCACGGGATCATGGTCGCTTACGCATTTACAAAACAGACAGTGGATTAGATGTTGTTTCTATCTGGGCGCCGGCTATTGAGGGTACAGCACGTGCGAATACAGCAGATGCTTATCGGTTTGTAAGTACACTTAATCGGAGCAGTGAATTAGAAAAAAGAGGCATCGCGGGAATTGGCAAATCGGCTCTTAGCGTCACAAATGCCCAGTATACGTTTTTCCAGAAGGCTGACTTTATGCGACATGTCGGTATTCCAAATGGCGCCGAAACAGAAATCATTGGTTTTGGGGCCGGTTTTGCGAATCTTGTCCGTAAGCCTCATGAACTCTTGCAGGAAATCAACTCAGGCATCAACTCTGTAGTCGAATTACATCGGGCACTTACTAGTCGTTAGCGACTGCGCGCTGCGAACGCATCCTAAAAATGCCCTGGCGAATGGTCACAAATAAAGCGGCCGCCAGAAACGCGTAGAGCCAGTCTGCGGCGTGCAAACCTGCCGTGCCAAAGTACGGCTGCAAGAACGGTACATAGATTAGCGACAACATCAACGTAATTGAGATACCAAAGGCCACAAACAGCTTCTTGTTCGACCATAAGTAGTTTGTCAGGAGTCTGTGACCTGGCTTGACGCGGCGCATCATAATGCTGCCAAACTGACACAGACAAATCGTTACATAGGTAAGGGTGGTGGCAGTGGCATAGGCCACAGTTGTTTTGCTGAAGCCTTGGGCAGTGAGTCCGTGACGTGCGAAGAACAACATGTAGTTGAGGTACCCAAAACCGCCCATCAGTGCGCCACTCCAGGCAAGGTCCCAGATATTTGCTCGGTTCAAGATATGCTCTTTTAGATTACGTGGATGTTCGTGCATCAGATCGCCCTCAGCCGGATCCCAACCAAGGGCAGCAATGGGGAACAACTCGGCAATCAGATCGATTGCCAGAATCTGCACGGCACCGATCGCAATCGGCACCTTGAAGGCGGTCTGCATAGCAAGGGATACAAGCACCACGAACAACTCCCCACCATTACTAGTTATGGCACTCAACGCGGCTTTATGGATGTTCTGAAAAATAACACGACCTTCTTGCACGGCGTTTACTAAGGTATGGAAGCTGTCATCAAGTAAGACGATTTCGGCCGACTGCTTCGCAACATCAGTACCAGTTTTGCCCATAGCAACACCGATATCAGCACGTTTCAGGGCAGGTGCATCGTTAATTCCATCGCCCGTGACTGCGACAACTCTACCACTTTTTTTAACGATCTCGACGATGCGTAATTTATCCTCTGGTGCAACCCTGCTAAATATCGTTTGACCACGGACAACGAGCGCTAGTACGTCGTGGTCGCTCATTGCTGGTAAATCTTCGCCGGCGATGAGTTTTAAGTCATCAGGATGCTCTGCAAGGCCAGCGCGTACCGCTATCGCGCGTGCTGTGAGGGCATTGTCGCCTGTGATAATGCTGACGGGGATATGGGCGGCCCGGGCAATTACCATAGCTTCTGGCACTTCATCACGCGGCGGATCAATCATGCTGACAAGTCCCATGAAGACCATTTTGGCTTCGACTTCTTTCATGGCTAAATCTTCTATGTTGGTACCTTTGGGTAGTTCGCGGTACGCAAAGGCGAGGTTGCGCATAGCACCGCTGGCCCAGAGATCATTACGCGCGCGTATATCCTGTATGTCGTGTATGGTTAGTTTGCGGACGGTTTCGCCATCCCAGAGATGCGTGCAGGCCGCTACTACACTTTCTGGCGCGCCTTTGGCAAAGGCAGTCAAGGTTCCATTCCACAAGCGCACACTCGTCATGCGTTTGCGAGCAGAGTCAAAAGGGAATTCGCGTAATTCTTTATGATTTTTTTCAAGCTTTTCAACGTCTATACCACCCTTGCGTGCGAGTGTAATCAGCGCGCCTTCCGTTGGATCGCCAAGACAATACCAGGTAGCGTGGGTATCATCTGGCGGGTGGACATGAGCATTGCTGGCCAGTGCGCCGCAAGCAAAGAACTGCTCTAGGGCTTCGAGCGAGGCGGGTTTCAAGGGGCTGTTTTTAAGGAGGATTTCGCCGTTCGACTCGTAGCCCGTGCCGCTTATATTGTAGGTATTAGTGCCGATCTGTAGCTGCTGGACGGTCATTTCATTCTTCGTTAAAGTACCGGTTTTATCTGTTAAAATAACAGAGGTAGCACCAAGTGTTTCCACGGCTGATAATTTCTTTACTAAAGCACGGTCTTTGGCGAGTCGTCCGGCGGCACTCGCTAGAGCAGTGTTCACTTCGGCTGGCAGTCCCTGAGGAATCATAGCGCTGGCGATGCCGATGGCAAAGATAAACGAATCTTTGAGGCCAAAGTCGGCTTTCCAAGCAATGGCTGCTAGAATCGCCCCTAATATAAGCGTGCCTTTGGTGATAGTTGTGGCCAGGCTGGTCATTTCTTTTTGCAACGGACTAGTTTCGGTTTTTTGACCACCACTTAAGGAAGCAATGCGGCCAAGTTCGGTCTGCATACCAGTGGCAATCACGAGGCAAGTCGCATCACCGGTCGCGACGGTTGTCCCCATAAAGACGAGATTGTGGCGGTTGGCGAGCGGCACGGTACCTTCGATAGCGTGAGTGAATTTGCGGCTTGGACTGGATTCACCGGTGAGGGCAAAATCGTTTGTAGAAAGTTCCGTTTCTTCGATGACACGTACGTCAGCTGGAGCGCTATCGCCCTCTTCTACATAGATAATGTCGCCTGGCACCAGTTCGACGCTGGGGATTTCGCTGAGTTTGCCGTCACGCTTTACTTTGGCGAGTGCCACCACTAGCTTTTCGAGCGACTCCATGACGCGTTCGGCGCGGTATTCCTGCGTGAAGCCGATAGTCGCGTTAATAAGGACGATGGCCGCCAGGACGACGGCTGTGCGAGCATCGCCGATTACAAAAGAAAACACGCTACTGAGAATCAGCAGGATAATCATCAGGTCTTTAAATTGGCGAGCAAAACGCAGCGGTAGGCTATCTTTCTTTACAGGGACAAGCTTATTCCAGCCGAATTTCTGTTGACGGCTGGCTGACTCGCTGGCTTCAAGTCCCGTCGTCACCGCATGGTATTCGTGCAACGCATCAGGCACACTTAAGCGGTACGCCTCAACAATATCTGTTTTTGTCCCATCCATTTCAGCTTATTGTACCTCGTTTATCTCTATAGAGGTACTGCTTGTAAATGGGGCAGTATTGCATTATAAAGAGTACATGGCATTATTTGAGGTAGAGCATCCAGCTGCTAGAGAAATTACTATGATTATGCGGGCGGCCGAACTTTGCCTTGGCAAAAGCGATCTCATGCCGTTATTTACCAAACTGAAGTATCGAAGTCCTTTGGAGACAGAATCTGGCGCCGCTATCCTTCACATTGCAAATTGGGATACGAACAATATGAGTACTATCCAAGTTCCCATTTTTTCAACGCTCGAAAGCAACCTTACCGTTACGACCGAAGAAGGAAAGCAATTAACCGGAGCTAGGATCGTTGTAGTTGATTTCCTCGGCCAGCCTTTTAAGATTGAAGTTGACGAGCTCGAACAAAAAATACCCGCTCCCTATATTCAGTTCGACCTTATTCCCGAGGGTCTTGTGTTTACTGCAGAGACGGAAGTAGCACCGGTTCTAAAATACGGAATTTTTGAAAGTGATCTTTACTTTGGTTTAGCAGCAACTTTGCGCAACCAGGCAAGTCTTGACGAATTATTCGAAGCGTCCCAGCACTTCCTAGATCAGGCAGCCTAGTTACATCTCTGTTACAACAGCGTATACTTATATAGATGGCTGACGCACCCAAAAAACTGGCAATTATCGATGGTCTGAGTGTGTTTTATCGTGGCTATTACGCCATGGGAGGTCTCAGCACCAAAGATGGTACGCCTACTGGGGGGATTTACGGCTTCACTGCCATGGCCCTCGAACTGATTAAGAAGCTAAAGCCAGATTATGTTTGTGTTGCTTGGGACAAGCCAAAAACCAATGTGCGAAGGCGCTTGGCAGTGTATCCGCAGTACAAAGCTGGCCGCAAAAGACCGCCGCCTGACTTTTATGCCCAGATTCCAATTTTGCATGAACTATTGCGCGCATTTAACTGGCCGCTTTATGAATATGATGATTTCGAGGCCGATGACATCCTTTGTACGCTGGCCAAAAAAGCCTCAGCGGTGGGAATTGAAACGATGCTTATTACCAGCGACTTGGATGCTTTGCAGTGTCTAGGTCCGTTGACGCATGTCTACGCGCTCAAAAAAGGCTTCACGAATATTGATAAATACACACCTGAGATGTTCGAAGAAAAATATGGCCTCAAAACGGATCAATTCCTCGATCTAAAATCCCTCAAAGGCGACGGTTCCGATAATATTCCGGGCGTGCCTGGTATCGGCGAAAAAACGGCGATTACACTACTGCAGGAATATAAAACCCTCGACAATGTATATGAAAATCTGGCACTTATAAAAGATTCTGTGGCTCGTAAGCTCGCGGCAGGCAAGGACTCTGCCTATATGAGCAAAGAGATTGCACGGCTATTTGATGATGCGCCAGTTCCGCTCGACCTGGAAGAAATGGATGTAAATAAACTCGACACGGCTGAGCTGGCTGAGATTCTGAAGCGCCTCGAGTTCCGATCTTTGCTTAAAACCCTGCCAGCAGTTATGCGCGCTGCGGATGTACCGGTGCCAAAAAACTTCGATATTGATTCGCCAGCAAAGGGAACGTTTAAGGAGCTACAAGAGATTCATATGCCGAAGTTAGTAACAATTACAAAGCCGGGTGACTTCAAGCAGATACATACGAGCAATGAATTAGTGGTGCATGCCCGCTCAGCAGGAAAAAATGGCACTGAGCCAAAGGTGTTAATTCTTGGTGATTCAGAGCATGCCTACGCAATTGACCTACGCAAAGTTGCCATCCCCGAAAAGGGACTTGGTAGTCTAGAATCAGCCATGGGTCACGATATAAAAAACAGTTTTAAGGTGTTACTAGAACTTGGCATGAAACTGCCAAAAGTCGCTCACGACACGCTGATAGCTGACTTTATTATTGATTCACTGGGCCGTGACCGTACACTGACTGCCCTTGCTGCTCGGGATCTCGGCTACGAAGGTAACCTGGAAGATTTGGATGACGATCAGCTGCTCGAAAAGGCCGATGAAATCGTTGGGGTAATTCTGGCACTCGCCAATATGCAGAGCATGCAGATGAGTGAAGTCACCTCACTTATTAACCTTGCGACCACAGTGGATTGGCCGGTAATTCCCGTCTTAGCCCGTATGGAGCGTGCCGGTATCAAGATCGATCCGCCATTCTTTGCCGCCTTTGCCCTCGACCTTGAGGGCCGCATCAGTGATATCGAACAAACGATTTATGGTTTTGCGAATCAAGAATTTAATATTTCCAGCCCTGGCCAACTCGGTGAGATTCTGTTCGAGAAATTAGCCCTGCCAACTACCTTCACCAAGAAGGGGAAGAACGGCAACTACAGTACCGCCAATGATGTGCTCGAAAAGATCAAAGACAAGCATCTAATCATCGAATGTATACAAAATTATCGTGAATTCACCAAGCTCAAATCAACTTATGTCGACACGTTGCCGCTATTGACTGACGAGCACGACCGCATTCATACCACCTTCAATTTGACTAGTGCTGCCACTGGCCGGCTGAGTTCAATTGACCCGAATCTCCAGAATATTCCGGTGCGCACTGAACTTGGCAAAGGCATTCGCCGTGGTTTCATTACCGAGAAGGGAAATGCATTCGTCAGTGCCGATTACAGCCAGTTTGAGCTGCGTATCGCGGCCGCCATGAGTGGTGACGAGCTGATGATTAAGGCCTTTAACGACGACCGTGATATTCATACCGAAACAGCAGCATTAATTCAGGGAATCGATCCAAAGGATGTCACCAAAGAGATGCGTTACGCAGCCAAGGCCGTTAACTTCGGTATTTTGTACGGGCAGGGAACTTTTGGGCTCGCTAATGGGACGGGTATTAGCCTGGCCGAAGCCAAAGAATTCATCGAAAAATACTTCGCTGTCCGTCCAAAGCTCAAAGGCATGATTACGACCTTCCGTGAGCAAGCTTTAAACCGTGGCTACGTCGAAACACTGCTTGGTCGCCGTCGCCCAACGCCAGATGTAAAATCACCAGCTTTCCCAGTCAGAGAAGGTGCCTACCGAGCTGCCATCAATATGCCAATTCAAGGCACAGCCGCCGATCTTACCAAACTTGCGATGTCGGCGGTAGAAGAAAAATTGCCAAAAGGCGCTCAGCAACTCCTACAAATCCACGACAGTATCCTCGTTGAATGTCTCGAAAGAGATGCCGATGAAGTCGGTAAAATCCTGAAAGAAACCATGGAGAACATCTATCCAAAACTGGGCGTGAACCTCCGTGTTGACGTGAGCACCGGCAAAAACTGGGGCGAACTATGATCGTGCGTCTAGAGGACGCAAATGATCTTACGAAATTCGGTGGAAAGGCTTCTAATCTCGCTTTTTTGTTGCAAAATAGATTGAAGGTGCCGGCTGGATGGGCTATTTCTCATGATGGATTCAATGCCTCCGGCCATCTCTTAAAAGATGTGCAATTAGAGTTAGACGACAGCAAGCTTTATGCAGTGCGGTCTTCTGCGACAGTTGAGGATGCTGGGGATAAATCATGGGCGGGACAGTTCGAAACTTTCCTATATGTGGCACCAAAAGATGTCATCACAAAGACTGAAGAATGCCACGCGACCTCAAACAGGCGTACTGAGGCATATGCAGCCGAAGTGGGTAAGGGAACAGACTTTAAAGTTGCCGTCGTCGTACAAGAAATGGTTAATCCAGAATATGCAGGAGTTCTGTTCACGAAGAATCCGGTGAGTGGTAAAAACGAAATTGTCGTTGAGTATGTGAAGGGTATTGGTGAGCAGTTAGTAGGCGGCAAAGTGACGCCAGGGCAGATTAGCTGGGACCGTAAAAGCCAGAAGTTGATCACTAAGAAACAAGCTCCATTCGACACTGAGGATCTCATAAGCGCCGGCTTGAGCATCGAAGCTTTTTACGACGGAGTTCCGCAGGATATCGAGTGGGCCATCGATAAATCTGGCATTTTATGGATTACACAATCTCGCCCGATTACGGCGCTCAACATCAAGCAAACGGGTGAAGGACACCACTATCTTGGTGAGCCGGAAACACTTTTTTATTGGGGCCCGGCAAGCGCCCGACCACTCTACATGAGTGATTTTTTGATAGCCGAACAAGTGAACTTTAAGCACTTGTATGAAAGTAAAGACTACCCAAATCCGCCTAAAACCTTATTACTTTTTCATGAAAATAAATCGTTGTGGCTCAATAAAGCAGATGCTTTTGCCGAGTTTAGCGAGGAAATCTTTGATGCCTATGTAAAGCACGGCGACTTACAAGAAGACATTGCTGACTGGAAACGTGCGGCATCCAAAATCGAGTTTGATAAAGTCTACGAACCAAAGGCACTATCAGATCTTCTCGCTGCTGCGTGGCGACCAACACTTATTGCCGAGCTCGCCCTGTACGGCGGGGAAAGCTCTATCACCAAACAGCTCAGTAACTATTCCAAAGATGACCAGCGGCGAATAATAGGTGGCTTCAGTCAGCCTGATCGTCCCACATTCATCAACAAGATCGATGAAGATGTAGTCGATCTCAATGATCCCAAAAAGTTGGCCAAAAAATACTGGTGGTCTCTCAGTAGCTACGCAGGCGTCGGTAAGCAAGTGAGTCTCGAAAAATATTATGTGAAGCGCATTATAGACTTGGGTGGCAAGGCTGATGTCATCGTAGGTTCAGCCGAAAATCGTGCCCATTTAGCGAGAGTGTTCAATCTTAAGCCTACCATTATCAAACAGCTCAATTTACTACGGAATATTGCCGAATTTATGGATGATCGCAAAGCCTGGATGATGCAAAGCCGCAGTGTTATTCAGAAAATGGTGCAAACAATTGCCGAAAAAACTGGCCAAGAAATCTTGCATCTCGAAAACTGCCGAATCGATGAATTAACAGATGAAAGTCCGCAAGAATACTATGGCTGGACCTACTTGAAAGGTGAGAATATCAGCCTCAAGAAGGCCGAAGTCGATCGTGCATGGGACTGGTATGTGTCTTATCGTGCCGCTGAAAGTGTATTGCAGGGAATCGTGAGCTCGCGCGGTGGCCTGCATTTTTTAAGCGGCGAAGTCGTAGTTGTACACGACCCAATCGAGCAGATACCAGAAGGCAAAATTGTTGTCGTACCGAGCACAAGTCCAAGTTATGTGCCAATTATGCGCAGAGCTGCCGCCCTAATAACTGATCATGGCGGTATGATGAGTCACGCAGCTATCGTGGCACGAGAATTCAACTTACCATGCATCGTCGGTACGGTACACGCCACCAAAGTCCTTAAAACCGGCGACAAAGTCGTTTTGGATCTGGTGAATGGACTAGTGAACAAGAGCAAAAAAGAGCAGAAATCCGGCGATGTGCTCTCGAAGTTTTACGAAAAGCAGATTCCATTCACCGAATGGCTTGAGAAAGTCGGCCATGCTGATACGAAAGCGATGCGGGTAGAAAACAACTACAAACGCGAACGTCTTGGGCTGATTGCCGAGATTATTCCATTCCCGTTTGATAAGCCGACCACATTTGATGCCACAGAACTTACCAGTCGAACCGACGAATTAAAAAAGTTCATTGCCGAGAACGGTGAAGAAGCTTGCGCCTTGCGACTGATTCCAAAGAAAGGAATTCACCTGGAGGTCCTACGTAACCGCGGCAAGAAAATCAAGGATGTAATGTTGTGGTACGATACGCAAACGATTGATCCAACAAAATACACAGTCGAGTTTGTGCCGCATATGGACGTTAATGAATGGTCGACGATTTTCATCATTAATGACTACGGCGTTTTTGGCGAAATAATTGCTGATGGACACAATGTTCTGACACAAGGTTTTTATGATAACGACATGCCATCAATCTTTACATTTGATTTCACGAACTGGCACATCGAGCCATCAAATAAACCGGCACTAAAATATCTCAAAGAGATGATTTCTTATGTGCTGGTGAAAGATGCCAAAAAACAGTCCACTTTAAAAACGGCAGTTGATGCAACGTTTACGCACGATTATATGAAAGGCTATTACGAGACAGTCTATAGCAAAGAAACTGGTACTTGGTTTATTGATTATAGCCGCACCTTGGCCAAACTCTATGCAGATTTCAAACTATCGATTTCTTCGCCGATTGCTGGCCAATTACAGGGACGTGTTGCTTCGGCGCCACAAGAAGCTGTTACTGGAAAAGTAAGAATTGTTGATTCGCCTCATGGTATCGAACTAAGTTCTGATGAGATCTTGGTATGCAAGATGACGAGTCCTGATTATATCCCGTTGATTGTGCAGGCCAGAGCAATCATCACCGACCAGGGTGGTATCTTATGCCACGCCGCGATTGTAGCGCGTGAACTCAAAAAACCATGCATTGTCGGTACTCATAATGCTACAGAGTTGCTCAAAACTGGTGATACAGTACGGTTAAGCCTAACAAACGGAAGTATTGAAAAGCAGTAATGACTGATATCTATAAAGCCGCGGGAATAATTATCCTTGATAATAAACTTTTAGTTTGTCGTTCAAAAGGTAAACCTTCTTTTTACGCGCCGGGCGGGAAGATTTATGCCGATGAAACTCCTAAACAGTCTTTGAAACGCGAATTGAAAGAGGAGCTCGACATCGACAGTTCAGAAGAAGATTTCGTGCCTTTCGGTACATTTACGGCAGCAGCTATGGACCAGCCAGGTAAGACACTCAAAATGGATGTTTTTATGGTTGATAAATATGCAGGTGAACCAGTTGCAAGCAGCGAAATTGAAGCCTTAAAGTGGATTACTTCAGTTAACGACGATGGTCTTATGATTGGCTCGATCTTTGAACACGAAGTCATGCCAAAACTAAAAGAGCAGGGACTTATTGACTAGTGAAGAACCTCGGTATCATTTCTATTTCACTCACATGGCTGGGGCTTATCTTTCTCATCAAGGCTTGGCCGGGGAACACGAGCATGTCGTTCAGCCAACACGCTGCGCAGAATAAGGCGGCTCAGATGTATTACCTCCTGCTATTCCTTGTGACTTTGCCGCTGTTTTATCTCTTTATGATTGACTGGTTTGCGCCGCATTTCAAAATGGGTTTGCTTTTTAAACTGCTTGTAACGATCTGTAGCGGCTGTATGTTAGTGGCGGCAGTCACGCCTGAAACGACAGGCAGGAAGATTGTGATTCATCGCTACGCAGCTTTTACGATGTCGTATTGTTTCTTGCCGATTACACTGTTGATTGTGCTCTCAAAAAGCGTTTCAACACCGGCTCGCATATTCGGAACAGTTGTAGTGCTCTATATGTTGTATGGTGTCTACCTCTTAACGAAATACAAACGCCGGCATCCAAAGATGCTCTATTTCCAGGCGAGCTATATTGCAGTCTTCCATTTGACGATTTTGGCTGCAACGTATTTGAGATAAAGTACTAAGCTTGCTCGATGTTCACCATCCAGTTAATGCCGTATTTGTCGGTCAGCATACCGAAGGTTGCTCCCCAGGGCTTGGTACTGAGCGAATCCTTCACATTGCCACCTTCAGCGAGACCATTGAAGTAGCCCGTGAGCACTTCTTCATCGTCTTTACCACCGTTGATTGATAGCTCAATATTCTCACCACCTTGCTTCACGCCACCCATCGGCAGACTGTCGCTGATAAAGAATTTGGCCCCAGCAAAGTTCAGCTCGCAGTGCATGATAAGCTCTTTTGATGGATCGTTTTCCGGGGTACCGTACTCGCCGAACTTGTGAACGTCGACATCTGCGCCAAAAACACTTCTATAAAACTCGATCGCCTCGCCCGCGTTGTCAATAAAATGCATGTAGGGAAACACTTGGATTGCCATTATAAATCTCCTTGGTTATGCACTCATTATCCCACTCTCAGCCAAACATATTTAGAATCATCTGTCCGCATAAGCATCTTTGATTGGTATAATTCGAATATATGAAAGCAGTGTTTGGTATCCTGGCAGTTTTGATTAATCTTTTTGGGTATATTCCATATATCAAAGATATTGCCGCCCACAAAGTAAAACCCCACCGAGTGACTTGGGGGATCTGGACGATTCTCACGACCATCGTCTTTGCCAATCAGGTACTGAACGGCGGCGGCTGGTCGGCCTGGTTTTTTGGCAGCACGGCGATTCTAGTAACACTTACATTCGTACTTTCTATCCGTAATGGCAGAGGCGGTATGAGCCGTTTAGATAAGGCGATAGTGGCAGCAGCAGCGCTGTTATTCGTCTACTGGCTGATGGTGCACGACACCCACACATCTACCATTTTAGCTCTCTGTATCGATGCGGTGGCGGCGGTTCCAACAGTAGTAAAAGCCTACAAGCACCCAGACACCGAGAGCTATCCGCAGTGGGTGATGGCGGCGATTGCAGGTGTCTTTAGCCTCTTAGCAATTGCAAAGGCGGATTTCATCTTGGCGGTGTATCCTTTGTATGTGATATTAATGAACAGCCTCATTGTCAGTGCCAAATTCTCGGCAGAACTGCCCACTAAGCACAAAAAATGACCATCTTGCGCCTTGTTGGGCTGGTGAGTCTCTGCGTTGGTGTTTTATTGATAGTGGTGCAAGTGAGCTTACTGATGTGGCGCGAATACGAACATGCCAACCACAGAACGTTAAGCGATGTGGTCGTAAAGAATCCAGTAGTACTCGGGCAATTCAGACGCATGATGTTTGTGGATGGCGCATTCATCACCTTTGGTTTTATAGGAAGTGTGGCGCTTCAGACGAGTGAACATGTCGGTTTATCGCTACTCTGGCTTAGTATTTATCTATTTACGCTCTTAGCGGCGCTTATTCCAACTGGGACTGGTCTTGAATCACTGCTTCACTCAGTATTTGGTAGGCTTGTTGCGGCCGGCTTCCTTACGTCATCTATTTTACTTGTGCGCCTGTTACCGTTGGCTGCTGCCACGGATGAGTATGTGATTTGTATCTTGCTTGGTGTCTTTGCGATTCTGGGAACACTGCACTCGCGTCGCTTTATTTTTTACGAGATGCCGTTCATCTTTCTGTCACTGGTGAGTGCACTAATTGCCGCTTTCGCACTATCGAGAGTGTAGTTTTCTTGCGGGTTTGGTCTGCAGGAAGAGATAAGGGACAAAGCCACTAAGTGGAATTGCAGCCAAACACGCGAGTGCCCAGCCGATCCATAAAGTGCCATCAATCCCTCGGTCACAAATGAAAAACCAAGAAAAATGCCGACCAAAACTACGAGGTTTTGAGTCTGCTTTTTGGTGCCTTTGGGCAGTTTTTCGTAAGCAATCATAGTCCTCTGAGTATAGCCCCTATTAAATTTGGTGTACAATACGCTTAAGTTTAAACAAAGGATTCTCGCCATGAGCCGAAGACTTCTGTCGCATCTGTTGGTAACGCTTGCAATTTTTTCGCTATTGGCAACTTTCTTCATCTGGGTACTCGACGCCTCGTTGTTGAATCCAACAAACCTCAATAAGGCATTGAAGGATGGTGGTGTGCCATCGGCTATCGCTTCGATCCTTCCTGATAAGGCATTCGGCAGCGATACCAGTGGCAATTCTGGCAAGCAAAATGATCAGCAGAACCAACAACAGAACCAACTGCAGAGTGAGCAACAGAAGAAAGATGATGCCGATATGAAGGCGAAGATTGCCGCAGTGGTAACGCCTGAGTATGTAAACGCAAAACTCTCGGCCATCACTACCTCGGTCATAACCTTCATGAAAGATGGCAAGCCGCAACCAGTCCTCGATATTAGTGATTTCCCAACCAAGCTCAAGGCAAGTGGCGTAGCTGCTGGTGATGACATTAATAAAAATTTCAGTAAGCCAATCGAACTTAATCAGAACGGCACGCTCACTGTTTTGCCGAAGTACTATAAGCTCTTTAAGCTCGCAAAATACCTCGGAGCTCTCTTGTTTGTTCTGTTGTTAACGGCAGAGTATTTTGTCGCCGACAAAGGTAACAAAATGCACCTCTTTGGTCGAATATTCCTGCATGCAGCTTTGTGGTCGACGCTGTGGTGGGTGGTGATTGTTGCAGTGCCTGCACATGCCTTACCAGCCCTCAAAGATAAGGTTGGTGCCGATAAGAGCATCGGTACTTTGATTGACGCTGTCGTGCAGTCGATTCAACATCTCTTTAGTGTGTACTTCCTCAGTTTTGCGATTATCTGTTGGGTGCTGGCGATTGCACTCTATCTGGCACGCCACGTCCGTAAGCAGGTTGAAAAGATTCAGGCTGTCTCTGAGGGCAAAGGCAAGCCAAAAGTTGTTCCGAACAAGCGCTGATTAATCTGTAACAACAACCGTTGCAATCATATTGGCGTGGTAGGCGCAGTGGTATTTGAAGGTACCAGCTGTGTCAAAGGTGTGGCTGAACGTAGCTCCTTTGGCAAGATTGCCGCTGCTTGCGCTCGAAAGGGCAGTATCATCAAACGTGACGGTATGTGCAGCTGAGTCATTGTTGGTCCAGGTGACGGCTGTGCCTTTCTTGACGGAGACAGATTGCGGGCTGAATGCGAAGTCCTTGATACTGACGGCAGTCTCCGAAGTCGCAACAGATGGTTTGGAAGCGGACGTCGCCGGTGAAGGAGTCGCTGGCTCCGTTATAGTCTTCTTGTGTCCGAGCGTGAGCCCTATTGCGATGGCGACAACAATGACGATGACAGCAAGTGATATACCTTTTTTCATAATTTCTCCTCGTTAAACACGCTTATATTTTTAGTATACGCCGTTAGTCTATACTGAAACTATGACTAAAATTCCCAATAGCCTGCTTTCGAGCGGCCAGCATATTCCACAAATCGGCTTCGGTCTGTGGCAAGTCAAACATCCCACGGAAATCGAGCTTACGGTGACCGAAGCAGCCAAAGTGGGTTATCGTCACTTCGACGGTGCACAAATATATGGCAATGAAGCTCAAGTTGCAGAAGCATTCAAGAAGACTGACCTCAAGCGCGAAGACGTCTTCATTACGACCAAGATATCGGTTTTTAATTTTACCGCCCGTAAGACCAAAAAGAGCTTTGAGGAGTCGCTCCATAAGTTACAAACTGATTATGTTGATCTGTTATTGCTGCATTTTCCGGTGACCGGCCTGCGTGCTCGCGCTTGGCGTGACCTAGAAGACATATATGCCCGCGGAGCAGCAAAATCTATTGGCGTCAGTAATTACACCGTGCGGCACCTCCAAATACTACTGGCTGATTGCAAGGTAAAGCCGGCGGTGAATCAAGTAGAGTTGCACGTTTTTCTGCAGCAACCAGAGTTGGTGGAATACTGCGCCAAACAGGGGATCGTCGTGGAGGCCTATTCACCACTGGCCCATGGCAAAGGACTGGATGACCCAGTCTTAGCCGAGATCGCCAAGAAGCACAATAAGTCGTCGGCACAGATTATGCTGCGCTGGTGTATAGAGGTTGGCACTATCCCTCTGCCGAAATCTGTCACCCCGAAGCGTATTAAAGAAAATTTCGATATTTTTGACTTCAAACTCGACGCTGACGATATGACCAAAATCCGCGGCCTCGATAAAGGTATGCGCACCTGTTGGGATCCCACCTATGTCCCTTAATTAGATTTTTTGGATGAAATAACACATCCATTTGGCTCGTTCACTCAAAGGTCTGAAACTATAATCAACCACCTTAAAACCAGCTTCTTTGAGAGCTGTATCAAACTCTTCCTTCGAATAATGCACTTGTAGGCGCTTATTCGACGTATCATATGACAAAGGTTCAAGTTTATCTGAATCGCCCTGTTTTGTTGAGATAAAACCAATGCCTCCATTTCTAAGTTGTGCATTCATCGCTGACAGTGCTTCCGCGAGCCTAGACCTTGGGATGTGTAACATAACAGCGGCGCACCAGATGCCATCGAATTTTATGTCGAAGTCCATTGAGTAGATATCTGTGAGTACGAATTTCCCGTCAGGAAGTCTATTTTGTGCAGCTTCAATCAGCTTTTCGGCCACATCCGTGCCGGTGTACGTATATCCTAAATTAGTAAGTTTTACCGCATCGCGACCGGCGCCACAGCCGATTTCGAGCATGGTGCCACCCTTTAAGAGGGAAACGAGTTTCACATATTCTTCTTTATAAAAGTCCTCATCATCATGAAATGTGACCCATGCTTCGGCGTGTTTATTGTAGGTAGTAATGGTGGTTAGTTCATCAGGTGTAAGTCCTTGCATGAAACTATAATAGCACCCCAGAACGCGACACATTAATATACTTGCATCATAAGCAGTTTGGTGCTATAATAGGCACATTATGGAGTATGGTTCACGCCTACGTTTCGCACTACTAGCCCTCGGAGGCATCCTGCTTTTGGTGCTTTCTATCTGGGGTATCACCTCGATTGCGCACCATCTGATTGGCGGCTCAACACCCAAAACAACCACTGTTAAAAAGACTGATCTTGCCGAGTACAACACTTCAAGTAGCTATATTCGTATTGCTGTTGATGGTCCCATCATTGCTAACGAACAACACGTTTCATATCAGATTGAAGTTGGTCAGAACTACCGCGACTTGAAGATTTTTAGCGGCTACAACAAAACGCTTGTGAACGAAGTGCAGTTGAGCAATGACAGCACGGCGTATATCAACTTGCTCAAAGCCTTAAAGCTGGCGAACTTTACATCCAAAAACACGACCTACGGCAACGACGAAGTAGGCTACTGTGCAACGGGCGACCGCCACATCTACGAGCTGGTTGATCGCGGTAGCGATGTCCTACGTAGTTGGAACACTTCTTGTGACGTAAGTATCGGTACCTTCGCTGGCTCTGGTCCATCGGTGCGTGCCTTAATGCAGAAGCAGATTCCTGACTTTGAAAAACTGACGCGAACCTTATCACTTTCGTCCTAACGAGCATGCCGCAGTGCTAGAATAAGCAGAGTGATAAAAGCTGTTATATTTGATTGTTTTGGTGTGCTCTACCCAGATACGTTCTGGTCGATTGTGAACAAGCATGTCCCAGATTGGGAAGAGACGCGACCGGATTATTTTCATGATATCGTGAAGCGAGTTGATACCGGGTTTAGCTCACGTAATGAGTTTTGGGACGAGACCGCCGAAGCCTGCCATCTGACTCGTGAGCAGCTTGATGTTGAGTTGAATCACCTCGGTGAGCTTGATACGGAACTGCTCGCCTACGTCGCAGACTTAAAGAAGCGTGGCTTCAAAACAGGCATGCTCTCGAACATCGGTCGGGGCTTTATTGACCGCATGTTTTCGCACCTAAATATTGCAGATTACTTCAATGATTTGGTGCTGAGCAGCGAAGTCGGCTTTACGAAACCGGACCGCGAGATCTTCGAAATGTCAGCCGAGCATTTGGGCATCGAACCGAACGAGTGCGTATTTACCGACGACCGCAAGAAGTTCTGCGTTGGCGCCGAAGCGGCCGGAATGAAGTCAATCCTCTACAAGAGTTTTGAGCAGTTCAAACGCGAACTCGAACCACTACTTAGCTAATGCGGATGTGCAGTTTTTTGGTGATTTTGCATTCGGCCATCATGCGCGGCAGTTCCATCCTCAAAGTGCCAGCTAGTGCGGCGTTCGGCACAACGAGCGTCAGGTGATAGTCACTCAGTACAACCTGCACAGGCGTGTCGTAGTGCTTCAGGACATATGCCTTGAGCAATTGACTGCCTTCCGGTTCGGAAGGCAGCTGACGGTTCTTGAGCATGTCACCAATTGAATCCATATGTATATTGTATTGTAGCTTGCATACAGCGGATTGTGGCATACAATGTGCTTTGTAACCTAAAGCATAAAAGTTCACCATGTCTGTCGAACTTCTTGAAAGACTGCAACCTACCTTACCGAATGCTGAATTTTTGCGAGAAACATCTTTTGGAGCCGCGGTATACGGCGGAATTATTGACCACGGCAACGGCAGGGATAGTTATTTCATAGAAACCGTTCCATCCGAACCTCTATATCCGGATACGGCATTTTTGGTATGCGGTGGCTATACATCGGAAGTTTCGCCTACTACTAATGACTACAAAATCGTACAGAGACAATTTGCAGTGCAAGGCGAAAGAAGCATCGGCGTTGGCCATACCCATCATGCAAACTATGAAATTGGTGACAATGTTGATGATATTGTGCAAACCTACAATGCCGCTGTTGCTGCGGGCATTGGTAAGATCATTTTAGTGGGTCATTCTATGGGATGCCCCGAAGTACTACGTGCGTATAAGAAGATTCTTAATTGTACAAATGAACCAACGAAGGTGACAGACATTGTACTAGTCGATCCTGCCTGTTTTGCCGAACAATCGAATGAAGATTTGGCAAAATCATTACCACTATTTGTTGTTGAATCATTGGCGGGCTTTATTAAGAACCCGCTAGACAGTACCATGCGACGACTTAACGTAGTAAAGAACGTGTTTAAAAACAAGGATAAATATTCAAAAGAGTTACATTTTTTGCGGTCAAATCATGATGGTCCAGCAGTGGTGGCAGCAATTGCAGAGTCAGACAAATCAGTAAGATTTCATCTTATTCTAGGTATTTAGGATGGGTTAACACCCTGTGCGGCCATTGAGCGTAGCGTAAGTGGAATGTCATACGAAACACTTGCAAAGTTAAAGGCGGGTCACCTAGACTTTCCGTCACTACCGGAGTTAACGAATATTGTGCATGCGAAAGTGCGTAAATGTCCGCCTCTTAAACTGGCTTCGTAGAGTTGGTACAATAAGTGCATGCCAGAACTTCCAGAGGTAGAGACAGTCCGCAGTGGGCTGCAACGGCTGTTGCCGGGAAAGACTATTAAAACGATCGAGTTTGATTGGCCGAAAGGTTTTCCAAACGCCAAGGGCGATGTTGATACGTTTTTACTGGGTGCCAGAATCAAGGAAGTCCGCCGCCGTGCAAAAGTTTTATTAATCGATGTATCCACTAATTACACATTGGTATGTCATTTGAAGATGACAGGCCAAATGGTGTTTGTCGGCAAAGAACGGTTTGGGGCGGGGCATCCTAGTGAGAGCCTGATCGCTGGCTTACCCGATAAATCAACGAGGGTCACGACAACTTTTTCTGATGGCAGTCATCTGTACTTTAACGATCAGCGTAAGTTCGGCTGGATGCGATTGGTGCCAACAATTCAGGTGCCGGAACTTGATTTCTTCAAGAAAGTCGGGCCTGAACCGCTGAGTGATGAATTCACTGACACAATTTTTATACAAAGACTAAAGCGCCGGGCAAAGACGTCAATCAAGGCCGCACTTTTAGATCAGACGGTGCTGGCAGGTGTTGGTAATATCTATGCTGACGAAAGCCTGTGGGGTGCCAAAATCCATCCGGCTACGAAGGTGGCAGATGTGCCAAAAGCCAAGCTAAAAATGCTGTTCACGGCACTGCAGTACGTCTTGCGCCTGGCCATCGAAAAAGGCGGTTCAACAGATAAGAATTACGTAAACGCCGAAGGCAAAAAAGGCAGCTACATGAGCTTTGCGCGCGTCTTTCGGCGTGAAGGCCAATCGTGTCCGCGGCATCCCGATGCCATCATCGAAAAATCACGTGTCGCCGGTCGCGGCACGCATACCTGTCCTATCTGCCAGCTAAAACCCAAAAATTAGATGAGTTTTTTGAGCAGTGCGATGACTTCTTCGACATTCTTGATGCGGTAACGGGCGTTGGTACGGCCGGGGCCGACCTTCAGGGTGAAGGCGTAGGCGGGCAAGCTCGCAAACATATCTTCGTCTGTGTAGTCGTCACCAATCGAGAGTATAAAATCGGTATGGTTTGCCAGTAGCTCACTAGCAGCGACGCCTTTATTGGCGGTTTTTGGCTTCACTTCGAGGATTTTGTGCCCACTATGCACTTTTAAGTCGGTGCCACGCAGAGATTTATTCAACAATTGCTTCAAAATCACCATATTCTTCTGGGCATGATACGAAGGTGATTTACGATAATGCCAGACCAGCGAGTTTTCTTTTTCTTCTACGAAAGCACCAGGCGTGCGCTCGGCATATATTTCCATCATCTTGCGGATCGACTTCTTCCAACCAGGAGTCGTGTGGTGTCTTTTAGCCCATTTGCCATTCGATTTTTTTAGGTATGAGCCATGTTCGGCCGCCATCGTAACTGGCAGATCGCCAAACCATGACTCAAGGTTCTCGCGTGATCGACCACTGACAACCACCAGTTCATTGCCAGCAATTCCGGTGAGTTTTTTTATTAGTTCATACAATGCTTTTGACGGTGCAGACTTCGCAGGATCATCAATGAAAGGTGAGAGTGTCCCATCGTAATCCAAGAAAATCTGGCGTTTTTCAGCCTGATGATAGTTATCAAGAATGAATTGTCGGACAGCACTCGAAACCGTGCGGGTCGGGTAGAGCTTATTTTGAGACGGTCGCTGTAGGCTCGTCATAAACGTCGATGCCCATTTTTGGACTGAGTTTTTAGACAGCTGTACCTGCATGGTCTTGAGTCTCCGTTTAAGTTCTATTTGTGGCATACTCAATGCTTTGTCGAGTGCATCAACCATCGCTGAGCGCCGCTTTGGGTTTACTAGAATCGCATTCGTCAGCTCTTCGGCGGCCCCGGCGGTCTCGCTCAAAATCAACACGCCGTTCTTGTTCTGCTTAGCGGCAACGTATTCTTTGGCTACCAGGTTCATGCCATCGCGTAGTGGCGTAATAAACGCGACATCAGCAATTTTATAAAGTGCTACGACTCGCTCATAGGGGAGAGATTCGTATTTTATATCGACTGGCAGCCAGCCGGCGACGCCAAATGTTTCGTTGATTTCAGCCACCATCGAATCTACTTTTTTACGAAGTGCCTTGTAGGCGGCTATATCAGTGCGTGACGGCGTCGCTAGCATAACCATGACGACTTTACCGTAGAGCTGCGGATTCTGCAGCAGGAAGGTCCGGTACGCTTGCAGGCGCTCAATAAAGCCTTTGGTCGGATCAAGTCGGTCGACCGTCAGAATCACCTTCATTTTGCCGTACTTACGACGATGGGCGCGTGCCTCGCGTTCCACTGCAACCGAACCGCTCAACTCAATCGATTTAGCGTAATCGATGCCAATCGGGAACTCAGCAATCCGCGCCACGTGATCTTCGATCAGCACGTTTTTTTCGGTGATAACGCCGACATCCTGGTCTTGCACCGCGTCAAGAAAGTTGGTGGTATAGCCGCTGGTATGAAAGCCAACGACATCAGCCCCAAGCATTCCCACGAGCAGCTGTTTGGCGTGTTTTATCTTGCCAAATGATTTGGCATCGGGGAACGGAATATGCATGAACAGCCCGATGTTATCATGTGGCCTCTCAGCTCGCAGAAGGGCGGGGACAAGCAATAGCTGATAGTCATGTACCCACACGTTGTTGCGCCTTGTACTGAGTGCCAATATCGCGTCTGTATAGAGTGCGTTAATCTCGCGGTAGGCCTTCCAGTAAGCGTCATAGTGATCAAATTTTGTTGGTTGATTGTGGAATAACGGCCACAAGATGCTGTTGCTGTAGCCATTATAAAAGAGGTCAATCTGCTTCTTGGTGAGGAAAACCGGGTAACAGTTATAGGCACGTAGCTTGCGCGAAATAGTCTTCATATCAGCTTCAGTCAGGTCGTCGCTTGGCAGACCCGGCCAGCCGATCCACTTATTGCTCGACTCCATCGCATACGTCGAAAGGGCGTTTGAGAGCCCACCAACACTTTGCGAAAATTCTAATGTACCGTTGGTCTTCTTAACAGCAACCGGTAAACGGTTCGAGACAATGATCACACTCGACATTTACATGTAGCATACCACCTCGCCCCGATGAGTTGTCCGTGAGATTGCTTACAGTCAAGAAGTACGAGTGCCTGCGCGGATGCTATGATAGCTCCACATGATAACGACGTTGACGGGTGCAAACAGTTTTTTGCTGTTAGATGAGTTACATAAGCGGCGCGATGCATTCGTCGCGGAATTTGACGCGCTGGCGCTGGAAACCGTTGATGTTGCCGAGTGGGACAGTCGCAAGGTCTTCGATATGTTTGGCGCTTTACCATTTTTGAGTCCAAAACGCTTACTGATCGTCCGCGGGTTGGCTGCCAACAAAGCTGCTGGTGAACAGATTGCAGGACTGTTAAAGGCGGTCGATGACACCACCGATATGCTGATTGTCGAACCCAAAATCGACAAGCGCAGTGTGTTGTATAAAACCCTCAAAAAAGAGACGAAACTGCAGGAATATCCAGAACCGGATGCCCGCGATCTGCCAAAATGGCTGCACGAAGTAGCCCGCAGTCGAGGAGGGGATATATCTTTGAATGATGCAAATTATCTGGTGAACAGGGTGGGAGCTGTTCAGCAGCTACTTTCCAGCGAACTTGATAAGCTACAGCTGTATCAACCGGTCGTGACCAAGCAGGTGATCGAACTGCTCACTGACCAAGCACCGCTCAGCAGCGTGTTTGAACTGATCGAAGCAGCTTTTTCGGGCAATCTCAAACGAGCGATGGCACTGTATGAGGATCAGCGCGCCCAAAACGTCGACCCGCTGGCGATTGAAGCGCTATTTGTGTGGCAATTACATGTGTTGGTCCTCATAAAAGCGGCGGGGAACAAATCTTCCAGCGAAGTCGCCGCCGAATCGGGCATCAGCCCCTATGTTGCCCAAAAAAGTGCCAGCCTCGCAGGCCGCCGGACGCTTGTCGAACTCAAAAGCTACGTCAGCGACCTGGCCAGCATCGAATACGCCATCAAAACCACCGCTGTTGACGCCGACGAACTGATGAAAAACTACATCCTTAGCCTCGCCCAATAACGCTTGTGTTAATTAACAAAATATGCTATGATATTTACCATGTCTACCGAAGTAATTTGGCCGCAGTATCAGCTTGAAAGGACAGAGCAAGATTCACGTCTGCAGGGTGCAGGTGCGGCAGTCGTAGGGATTGTAGACCGTCGACTCGGCATCGACCCCGAACAAGCAAGCCCACCTCAGATAGCGGAAGGGTTGTTACAACGCACCGATTTTGACGCAGTCACTACTCGTTTTGATAGGGGCGAAACATGGGTAAGAGACGTATCAATGTTAACGAGTAAGAAGAGGGCTAGAATCCTAGAGATTGCCGGCGGAGCACGTGGAAGTATTACTGATGAAGATTTGAGGACTATTGCTGATACCTCAACGACTTTTGCTAATTTTATGAAAAATGCTCTCTCAGACGAATCGGCACAGCCGTACGCAGGCTGGAATTTCCTTGTCAATATGCAAGGCTTTACGAATGCAGGCATACCGTGGGCTCGTCAGCTTGATGCAGCCTTTGTTGGCAAATATGGGCGTAACGTCGACCAGATGCTCCATACGCTTGGGAGTGATCCCATCCTGAAAAATAATACGCATATGCTGGTAGCTGATTTTGCAAAAGATACGGGGAATGCTTACAGCATGAGCACGTACCTTGCGGGACGCTCACTCTTTTCTGAATCGTATCAGGAACAGCTCTATGGTCGTGAGCTTAATAGAGCCAAATCTTTAGCATCTGAACAACTACAGCGGTTTGCACCAGAGACGGGGCTGGGTAGGGTGGCGCAAGAAAGAGCTCTCGGGCAAATTTTACGGACGCGCTTCAGTTCGTATGATCATCTTATAAAAGGTATTTTGATAGGTGAGGCAGGTTCGATTGCAGACTACTACGGCGGCACTTTAAGGGTCCAGGTTCACTCTGGAGGCAATCATGGCAACATCAGTGAGGCACAAGATGTTGACATCACTTTGCAGCACGAGCTGACGCATTCCGGCTCGGCTCAAAGCCCTAATGGTACAAGAACGGGCCTCATGGTGGCTGGTATGGGGCGCAGAGTCAATGAAGGAGTCGTTAACTTTCTGGCCCAAGAGGCGCTTGGTTTTCCGAACATGGATCTTTCGCGTGATTCAGTGATCGCAAAGCCAGGGCTGCATTACCCTCCCGAAACGGTTGCAATGGCCGCGATGTATAAATATCAACCAGATTCGTTTGCCCATCTTTATAATGCCTCATATGGTCAGGTTGAGAGCGTTACGGGACTCACGAGATCGGTCAGTATGTTCCATGCAGCTATACAGAGTGGTGGCAACTAAAAAAACGACCGGTATGACCCGATCGTTTTTTTGACCACCCGAGCTATCTATTTCTTCTTTTTAGCCACTGGTTTTTTGGCAGGAGCCTTCTTGACGACCTTCTTAGGGGCAGCCTTTTTGGCAACAGGTTTTTTGGCAGCAACTTTCTTAGCTGGTGCAGCTTTCTTGGCTCCAGCAGTGTGCTTCACACCAGCTGCTTTTGCAGCCTTCGCAAGCTGGCTTTTGCGGCGAGATGCTTTGTTCTTGCTCATCACACCTTTTTTAACTGCTTTGTCGAGAGAGCTTTGAGCTTTTTTATGGCTCGAGCTGGTGACTTTGCTGGTGAAGGCCTTTAACGCACTACGCAGGCCCTTCTTGGTCTTGGCATTGCGTGCAGTCGCCTTACGGGCGGTCTTGACGCGCTTCTTTGCTGACTTGATAATTGGCATCTTATTCCTCTTATGTTTTTACTGTTATAAAAAAAACTATAGCGGAAAGGGAATGAGAAGTAAAATGTATTTGCCAATATATGATGGTTATGGTATGTTTGCTACAGAGATAGTGCTCAAAACCAAAACCTAAAAAACGAGCGGGCAAACTAAAATGGAACAAAATCCAAAACAACAGGTAGTCGAGCGCATTAAAGCCGCGACTAATATTTTAGTGACCGTCAGCACAAATCCAAGTGTTGATCAGTTAGCAGCCTGTATTGGATTCACGCTGATGCTCAACAAGCTTGGCAAACATGCCACCGCTGTTTTTAGTGGGGTTGTTCCTTCGACGCTCGAATTCTTGCAGCCTGAGAAAACAATTGAAACCACTACCGATTCTTTGCAGGACTTTATTATTGCGCTCGACAAATCCAAAGCTGACAAACTCCGCTATAAGGTGGAAGACGAAGTCGTTCGGATTTTTATCACTCCTTACCGCACTGCTATCGGCGAAAAAGACCTGCAATTCAGCCTCGGTGACTTCAACGTAGATGTCGTGGTAGCGCTCGGCGTCTTATCAAAAGAAGAAATTGATCAAGCAATCATTGCTCACGGCCGCATTCTGCACGATGCCGTCGTTATGACGCTCAGCAAGGGAAGTGCAGTCAGTAACGTCGGCTCGATTAACTGGAACGAACCAGCCGCTAGCTCACTGTCAGAAATGCTCGTGAGTATTAGTGAGTCCTTCCAGAGCGGTCTGCTCGATCCGCAGATGTCGACCTCCTTCCTGACCGGTATCGTCGCCGAAACTGACCGATTCAGTAACGAGAAGACGAGTCCGAAGGTGATGACGATGAGTGCTCAGCTGATGGCTGCTGGCGCTAATCAGCAATTGATTGCCGCGAAACTCGCACCACCGCCACCTGAACCGCCAGCTCCAGCTCCCGAACCAGAATTAGCACCTGTTGCCCCGTATATCCCCGATGTTGCCCCGGAACCAACAATACCAGAAGAAACAGCTCCAGAACCGCAAAAAGCTGACGGTGAGATCGATATTCCGCACGAACACGAAGGCATTGGGGTTGGGGTAGGCGATGGGACACCTGAACCAGAAGAAGTCGATGAAGACGAAATTCACATTGATGCTGACGGAAACTTAAAGAGGCAAGCTGAGATGCAGGCCGCCAAAGAGGCTGCCGAAAAGGCCGAAGCTGACGCAGCCGCAAAGTTTGCGGACGATAAAGACGCCCTCGCCGAGGATGCTGCTGGCACCGAAGAACCAGTCACCAATAATAGTTTCCTTACTAATACCGCCCATACGGTGCTTAATCCGTTACCAGGACAGACTATGCCAGACCCACTCTTGCCGCAGCCTTCTGGCGAGCCAGCGCTTGATCTACCGCCAGTGTCCGCACCAGAGACTCTTGCGCAGCTCGAACAAGAAATCGACAGTCCGCACGTGTCAATGGTAGATACGCCACAACCACTTGATGACGCTCGCCAAGCAGTGGTGACGGCGAACCTCGATACACCACCACGCCCTGAAGCAGTACAGTCACTCGGCGCTCAGCCACTCGGCATGGATCTTAATGCGCCAGCCACTCCGGCTGCGCCACCAGCTCCTGTTATGACAGGTGTGACAGATATTTTGCAGTCGACGAGCAGCAATAGCGATCCGCTTGCTGCAGTGGCGCCACCCGCTGAAGATCCACTCGCACCACCTCCAGTGCCACCGCCAATGACCATGCCATACTTCGAACCAAAAACCTCGCACCATAACCCCTATCTGAATCCAAACGACAAGCCAGCCACCGACGCTCCGCAAGACCAGGTCTAGACCTCACCGCACGCAGCCTGTACGCTAAAGCGATGAATGGACTGCTGTTAATAGACAAACCAAAAGATTGGACCAGTTTTGACGTGGTTGCCAAAGTCCGCGGCATTCTCAGCATCGAACGCCGTCGCCAAGGCATAGTCGGTAGAATAAAGGTCGGCCACACCGGCACGCTTGATCCGCTCGCCACCGGTTTGCTGGTGCTTGCCATCGGTAGCTACACCAAAAAGGTGCCGGAACTCACCAAGCATGATAAGTCCTACGATGCCGTCATGACGCTCGGCGCCACCAGCACAACCGATGATGCCGAAGGTGAATTCACGACAGTGGGTAGTCAACGGCCTTCTCTAAAAGAAATAGAAGACGTTTTAGCGTCATTTGTGGGTAGTATTGAGCAGATTCCGCCGCAGTTCAGCGCCATTAAAATAGGCGGTGTAAAGTCCTATGACGCCGCCCGCGCCGGCAAAACGGTGAAGTTTGAACCTCGACACGTGCAGATTCACCGCATTTCGGACATCAAGTATGCGTATCCACTCGTCGCGTTCACGTCGACTGTTGGCAGCGGCACCTACATCCGTAGCCTCGCGCGCGATGCTGGTGAAAAGCTCACTACCGGAGCATACTTGTCGGACTTACGCCGGACGAGAGTAGGGGAATTCAAGCTTGAAAATGCCATCCACATGGAATATCTCTCCGCAGAAGTGATTGAAAGTGCCTTGATTACTTTTTAGAATAGTTGTATAATAGTATCAAATGAGAAAACGTTTCTCTGCATTTTTCTCTCAACTAGAACAATCTGCTGAAAGCAGAGCTGCTGACAATCTCATTGTTTCAAAAGTGTTCGGTGCAATCAGTATTGGAGCAGTTGCGGTACTCAATATAGTAGATGCAACGAACGGTAATTCAAGTGAAGTGCGGATCTTTAACAACACCTTTGCAGGTAGCTGTCTTGCCGCCAGTACCATAAGTTACATCTGGGCTAGACATCAAATGCGGTCTGAGGTTCCAAGCACTGAAGAGGTAGATATCTTCCCAGCCACACTATTCAACGACCATATCCTCAATGGTCTGGCTGAAGTCTATGAGGTCGAATCACCATTTGTGCTGCATGCAGTGCAAGCTCCTGTCATCGAAGCCGCCTAAGCATAGCCTTTTATTGACAAAAACACTCTAATTTGATATAATATTGATAAGTATGAGTAATGTAGCCCCTTTCGAGGGCAGTGCTGCCGTTGAAGTTATATCGGTGAATGGTTTGCAGACACCAAGCTTATTCGAGCCTGATCTTGAGGGTTTTGACTGGGTATCTTATGAAGATCGCCAGGTGCAGCTTGATGCTGTAAGAAGCAATAATGGTACGTATGGCAGCCGTACGGGGGATCTCCTGCGCGACTTTCACGAAAACGATGATGAGCTGGGCGTTAAGCTCGCTAATCTAGATAATCGGGAAATTGGCGGCATCATTCCACGCGGCTTGAATGCCTCATTCGCTATTCTTACGCTATCAAATATCAGCACCGACATGCTAGACGCAAACTTCCAAAAATCGGTATTTACAGAGACAGATTTTGGCAGCAAGGACTTTACTGGCGCAGACTTTACAGACGCAGTGATGGTCGGAGCTAAATTCGCTGGCGCCAGATTGAATGGTGCAAGTTTCGTGAACGTCGTTCTGAATGGGGCTGACTTTACCAATGCTGAACTGAGAGGTGTAGACTTTACAGGCGCGTATCTGCAAGATGTAAAGGGTTTGACGCCTGAACAGGTACGAACCGCGACGCTGACTGGTGCACGGATGATGTTGCGGCCAGAGGGTGATGCGACACTTGATCAATTGCTTTCTAGCCGATTCGGTGCCATAGGTAGTATTGATGACATCCGCAAGAAGCTCGATGCCATGCCTGTTTCAATCGACCAAGTGCCGGGAATTCTACAATCTAATAAATTACTACGCGGAGTAGTCGTACAGGGTGGGATGTGGAACGGAGTGAGCCTTGTGGGTAGCGACCTAACTGGCGCGACAATCGATGGGCTTTTAGCGAATAAATCATTACTGCGTGGTGCGACGATGAGTGGTTCTCGTATAACGAATGCCACATTGAAAGAAGCCGATATGGTTGGCGCTTGGGCTCCTGGAGTTGTTATGGAAGGCGTCGCTCTTACAGATGCGAACTTAAAGGGTGCAAACTTGTGTGGCGCGATTTTTCGGGCAGTCGATTTACGAGGTGTCACGGGCCTAGATCCAAAAGGCTCAAACCTTAACGGCATATTTATCGATGATTCCTCGAGGTTACCTCAAGGCTACGGATTCGATGGTAACTCATTGCAAGTCACCGCTAAAGTTCAGCGCGAACTCGAAAAGTAATAAAAAATGTGGTCAGCGCTTGAATAACAGATACAAGTGTGTTAAAGTAGGAACCAAGATATGATTTCAGCAGAGAAAAAAGCAGCGATCCATAAGGATTTCGGTGTTCACAAAACAGACGTAGGCTCTCCTTCCGTACAGGTTGCAGTGCTGACGGCTCGTATTATTGAACTGACCGGACACCTGAAGATTAACAAGAAAGACCATATGACCCGCCGCGGGCTCATGCAGATGGTTGGCCAGCGCAAAAAACTTCTGAAGTATATCGCCGATACAGATGCCGAGGCATACCTCGCTCTTATCAAAAAACTTGGTCTACGCCGTTAGAGTTTGTTTGTTTCTATCGTAAACCCTGTAAGGGTTGCAAAGAGAAGTAAATAAAGGAAACGGGTAGGTCTATCAAAGAGGCAATGACAGATATATCACAGCCAAGTTGTGTATATTTGAATTTTGTCTCTTCATGCGCCACACCCTTCCGCTAAGAAAGGAATACTACTTCATGGGAACAACTATAAATCCGCTCGGCAAAGAAATCACCTCAGTTAAGACAATGCTTTGTGGCCGTGAGCTCACTCTCGAGGTGAACCGCGTCGGCTTTCGCTCCACCGCCAGCGTCATCGTGCGCTACGGAGAAACCGTTATATTGGGAACAGCTATGGTCGGTAAACAACCGCTCAAAGGCTTTGACTACTTTCCGCTCGCTATCGAATATGAAGAACGCTTTTACGCTGCGGGCAAGATCAGCGGCAGCCGCTTTATTAAGCGCGAAGGTCGCCCCAGTGAAGATGCCGTCCTCGTTGGTCGCTTGATTGACCGCCCAATCCGCCCACTGTGGCCAAAAGGCTTCCGCCACGAAGCGCAGGGTATCGCCACTGTTTTGAGCATGGATCCAACCTTCCGTCCTGACGCGATCGCGATGTTGGCCGTTTCGACCGCCTTCATGCTGACCGGTGCACCATATGACGGTCCGGTCGCGGGTCTTCGCATCGGTCTGCGCGATGGTAAACTGACACCATTCCCAAGTCGTGAAGAGCTCTCAACCGGTGGTCTCGACTTGTTCGTTGCCAGTGGTAAAGGCGGCATTATGATGGTGGAAGCCGGTGCTGATGAAGTCGCCGAAGAAGTAATCTTTGACGCTTTTGAACTCGCTTTAAAGGAGCTTCAGCCAGCCCTCGATATCCAGAACGAACTGGTCAAGAAGCTCAAAGTGAAGCCAATGGACTTTGAACTCTCTTTGCCAGCTGAAGATATCCAGACCAAAGTCGACAAGTGGCTCGACGGCAAACTCGGCAAGAAAGTCCGTGGCGCCTACGCTGATCGTCACGAAGCGTTGCACGTGATCCTCGAAGAAATGAAAGAGCACTTCCGCGAAGAACTCGGCGAAGAAGAATATTCAAAAGTCTCAAATGATTATCATGATGCCTACGCATCAGCGGTGAACAAAGACGTCCGCAAAGGAATCGTCGACGAAAGTATTCGTCCTGACGGCCGCAAGTTTACTGAAATCCGTCCATTAAGCAGTGAAGTCGGCATTCTGCCGCGTACACACGGTTCAAGCCTCTTTACCCGCGGCGTCACCCAAGCTATGAATATCACCACCTTGGCACCACTCAGTTTTGCCCAGATGATTGACAGCATGGAGTTTGAAGGCGAGAAGCGCTACATGCACCACTTCAACGCGCCAGGCTACACTGTTGGCGAAATTAAGCGCTTAGGCTCGCCGGGTCGCCGCGAAATCGGCCATGGTGCCCTTGCAGAACGTGCCCTCCTGCCAGTTTTACCTTCAGAAGCAGATTTCCCATACGCCATCCGTACTGTCACCGAGATCATGAGCCAGCACGGATCGACCTCGATGGCCGCGACCTGTTCAAGTTGTTTGAGCATGATGGACGCCGGTGTCCCCCTCAAAGCACCGGTCAGCGGTATCGCCATGGGCCTCATCTGGGATCCTAAAAAACCTGTCATTTTGAGCGATATCCAAGATGCCGAAGACTTTGCTGGTGATATGGACTTTAAGGTGACCGGAACCAAAAAAGGTGTCACTGCCATGCAGATGGACATGAAAGTCCACGGGCTACCAACGGATATCCTGAAGCAGACCGTTTTGCAGGCCAAAGAAGGTCGCGCCGTCATCCTTGCACACATGTTGACGACACTTGATCGCCCACGTACCGAACTCAGCCCATACGCGCCGCGTGTTGAGTCAATCCAGATCAATCCAGACAAGATTCGTGAAGTCATCGGGAAGGGCGGAGAGATGATCAACAAGATCATCGCCGAAACCGGTGCGCAGATCGACATCCAAGATGACGGAACTGTCTTTATTGCCAGCCCTGACGGCGAAAGTATCGAAGCTGCCAAGAAGATGATCCGCGACATAACGCAGGATCCAGAAGTCGGCTCGATTTACGAGAATGTCCCCGTGGTCAGTGTGCTTGATTTCGGCGTCTTCGTCCAGATTATGCCCGGCCGTGACGGCATGGTGCATGTTTCAGAAATTAGCGAAGAACGCGTCAATAAACCGAGTGATGTGCTAACAGTAGGTGATATGGTAAATGTGAAGCTGGTGGCGATCGACGAAAAAGGCCGCTTAAACCTCAGCATGAAACAAGCAGCAAGGGAACTTAAAGGAAAATAAATGGCAGTATACGGCCGATGGAATCGATTTCTGACAGGTGAGCGACTGCTCGTCTATAAAAGAAATCTCAAACTAGACGTCGTATTTGCGATTGTTTATGTCGTTATCGTGACGTATATGAACAATCATTCCGACTACACCAAAAAACTGATGTTAGGATGGGGATTCTTGATACTATTAATCGTAGCAATCGCACTATACCTTCACAGATTTCTTAAAAAGGAGACTGTGTACCAACTTCGTCGGCAAGAGCTAAACGAGGGTCAAAAACAAGCACAGGATATCCTTAAAGGTCTAAAATTGAGAGTAAGCAAATAATGGCAAAAAATAACACCGACAAACGACGCGCTCCGCAGCAGAACCCTTGGGTTGTGCTGCTCATGGGTCTCGTTTTACTCGGCGTATGCTACGGCGCTGCTTCGTGGGCAATCGACAGCGGCCGCATCAGTTTATACGCCGTCACATTCATCAGTCTGTTTTTGGGCGTGCGCTACCTTGCACGCGGTACCAAACAGCTTATTACCCGTAAATAACAATAATTAATCAAATAAGAAATTAAGAAAAGGAAACCATTCACTAATGGAACCAAACAATAACAACACAGAAAATCCTCCAGAGGGTCAAAGACGTCCACAACAAGGGCGCAATCAAAATAACAGAGGTGGCAACAACCGTTCAAACGGTGGTGGCAGTCGTCCCGGCGGCGGTCGTGGTGGCCAAAGCAATAACGGTGGCAACAAAGAACGTCCTAAATTACAGGCTACTACCACTGCCAGTCGTAGTGCTTCACGCGGTGAAGCCATTCGCGCCCAGAAGCGTACGCAGAGCGATGCTGAGAGCATCGTCAACAAATACCTGACATCAGACAGCAACAACGGTAACGGCGACAAGCCGCGCCGCGCCAACTTCCTCGACACCGGTACGCCTACCCTCAAGGTCATTGGCCTCGGTGGTATGGATGGCGGTGGAAGCAAGAACATGATGCTTGTTGAGTATCTCAATGATGCGATTATCGTCGACTGCGGGAACGACCTCGGGGTTGATCTGCCAGGTATTAACTATGCCATCTGCGACACAAGCTACCTCGACTCAATCAAAGGTAAGATCCGCGGCTACGTCATTACGCACGGTCACCTTGACCACATTGGTGGCTTACCGCACATCGTTCCGTTGTACCCAGCACCGATCTATGGCAGCCGCTTCACGATCGGCCGCGTCGAAGAAATCTTCCAGAACTTCGGTTTGCCGATGCCAGAAGGCTTTGAACTTCGTACCGTCATCATGAACGAAACCACCCACGAAAGGCTGAAAATCGGTTGTTTCTTTGTGGAACTCGTCCGCGTGACACACTCCATCCCAGGCAGCACAATCGTGGTTGTCGATACGCCAATTGGTCGTATCATCAACACCGGTGACTTCCGACTTGACCCTAATCCACTTGACCACGAGCGCACCGATACTGAGCGCCTCGAAGAGCTTGGTCGTGAAGGCGTTTTGGCGCTCTTCAGCGAAAGCACCACCACAGAGCGTGCTGGTCGCACCCCAAGCGAAAGCACCATCGAGCAGAGCTTTGTTGACATCATGAACAACGCCCCCGGCCGCATCTTCGTCGGCTTGTTCAGTACCAATATGAACCGCGTTCAGATGATCATTAATGCAGCAGCGCATCACGGCAAAAAAGTCGCCATGGATGGCCGTAGCATGATTTCTACGCTCGAAATGGCGGTCCGCAACGGCTTTGTCTCTGTTCCAAAGGGAACATTCGTGCCAATCGCCAACGTTGCCACCATGAAAGACACCGACGTCGTGGTGGTGTGTACGGGGTCACAGGGTGAGCCGAACAGCGCCATGGTCCGTATGAGTACTGGTGAACACCGCCACGTGAAGTTGAAGGCCCAAGATACCGTTGTGCTTTCGAGCACACCAATCCCAGAATCCGGCAACGATGCCTTGATCGGCGAAATGGTCGACGACCTCATGCGCAAAGGCGTGCACGTCTTCCGTCACGAAACTCACGTCATTGATAATGTTGGCCCATTACACGTTTCTGGCCATGCCTCAATCGACGAATACCGCGACATGATCAACATGACCAAACCGAAGTTCTTTGTACCAATTTACGGCAGCTTCCGCAGCAAACAACGCCACATCGAAATCGCCGTCGAAGAGGGCATTCCTCGCTCCAGCACCATCAACGCCGAAAATGGCCAGGTCCTGAGCTTTTCTCACGATAAGATGGACCTCGTTGGCGAAGTACCGCATGGTACTGTTTTAGTCGACCAAACCGGCGCTCTCGTTAGCAACATCGTCATTAAAGACCGCTTAGTATTGGCCGAAGAAGGCCTCGTTGCTGTCATCCTGACCGTCGATAAGCGAACTGGTATGTTGCTCACCAGCCCCGACATCATTAGCCGCGGCTTCATCTATATGCGAGACAACGAAGAGCTCATGAACCTCTTTAGAACCGAACTCCGCCGTGCCGTCGGCCAACGCTTCAAGCGCATCGACCTCGACCGCTTCAAGGCTGAGCTTAAGGACCACATCACGCACTTCCTCTACGAACAAACCCAGCGCAGCCCGATCGTCATCCCTGTGGTGAACGTCATCGGTGGCAAAAACGAACAAAAGAACAATGACATGCATCCTGCCGGCCGCAACGCGCAACAAGGCCAGCAACAGAGCAATGACGAACACGGTCACGATCAAGACGACATGCCTCCAATCACGATTCAAAAAACTGCTGAACAGATCGCTCAGGAGCAGCAAGATCGTTTTGCCCAGATGCGCCAGCAGCTGCTTGGTCAAGACGCTCGAAGCGACTAATCGATAGGTTATAAGTCTGGTGACGGGGTCCTGTCACGGCTTATTCCAAATTTGTGATTCGGATTACCGAACAAAATTTCAAACAAGCCGCGCCACGCCTGACGGGCGCTAAAATCTAAAACAGATTACTTTAGCCGTCGGTAAATGCTGCCGGACAAGTTGCGGTCGAGATATTTTCGCTCGAATAATTCTCGCCTCAGCAACGGCCAGTCCTGAAAGGTATGCCACTGTTTTAAGAGTTCATTTACCTCAGTTTCATTATAGGTATGATCAAAATCAAATTTTGTAGCGAGGTATGAAATAACCAGCTCTTTGTCTGATTGTTTCTTTGGCCAAGTCGTAACTTTCCCATTATCTTTCAAAAACCTATCTACAGTCTGATTCATCAGCTTACTTTATCATTCGCAAAGCTGATTCAGCTACAGGCGAATGTTGCTAAAATAAAGTGATTATGCTATAATAACTCGATTATGGCAGGTGGTTTTACTGGAAGCGCAAGGACAGTTGATGGTTTTTATGGACCGGATTCAAAGCTGTATCCCGTTAAATGGTGGGACGATCCTGTTCCCCCGACAAATCGACAAAATATTTCGGTTAGAAATGTGCTGTTATCACAGATCGACGAATCAGAACCATATGGCAAACAATCTTGTAGGCTGACTTCATCTCTCAATGCTTTGATAGTCAGGGAGTCACTTGCACCTGCCGAGGCAGCTGTAATCCAACAAGAAATCGCATCAGACGAAGCATTTGATGGCTATTGGGTACCGACTGACGATGGAAAGTTCAGGGGCTTCACGAGCAATCCGCATCATTTTGCCTTTATCTTAGAAAGATTTTTTGGGAAGCGTATCGGTGTGGAGTCTATTCAGAGCGATAACATTTTGCCAGAAGTAACGCGGCGACTGCAATCAGGCTTGGCTGTGATACTCGAAGGCCACAGTGATACAGGGGCACATGCTCGTATGGCGTACCAGCCCGAAGGTGAAGAACAGTTTTTCCTCCATGATCCCAAATATCTGGAAACTTCCGGACAGTATGATTTTGAACGACTTGGCGAATTCCAAGACACTTCGTACGTTGCTGCCTTTTAATAAATCCTATAAATCAATAGTTGTAAAAATTACATTTATGTGGTATAGTGCATTGGTCAGATAAACATAAACAGAGTGATATACTACTAACACCTATGGCTAAGAAGAAAAAGCACAGCAAAAAGAAGCCGATCCAGGTTGAGCGCGAGCCGAACATGTTCCTGCGCGGCGTCTGGGCGGTGATGCTATTCGTCATCGCTTTATTCTTGTTAATTGGTGGCTTCGGCCAAGGCGGGGCACTGCCTAAGGGCATGTTTAGCGGCACTTACACAGCTTTCGGTATTGCGGCTTATCTGCTACCGGTTGCGCTGATCTTCTGGGGCATTCACAAATTTCGCCACGAAGAACACAAAATCCCATTCCTGAAACTACTTAGCATGACGCTACTCATACTGGTGACGTCTGCATGGCTCCACGTGTTGTTCGCCACGCAGACGATTAACACTGATGGGACCTCTACTTGGAGTGGTGGTCACGGCGGGTCAGTCGGCAAAACCATCGGTGGAGCCGCACTTTCCGTCTTTAGCAGTATCTTGGCCAGCGTCATTCTGTTCCTTATTACAGCGCTCGTTTTTTGTTGGACCTTCGGCCTATCACACCGCGTTCTCGAACTTATCAAAAACCTCTTCAGCCGCCGTGCACGCGACGAAGATACCGATCTCGCAGACCTAAAAGAACATCAGCACGACAAAGGCTTCCAGCTGAACGAAGGCGTGCCAGTTGAACATCACAGCAAACCGCTCGGTAGCATGAAGAACACCGCACCAAAACAACTCGCTAAAGAGGAAAATCACAAAGCGCTCACCACCGCTAACGACCCAGATTGGCAGTTCCCGGGCATCAATCTGCTCAACCAGAAACAAGACAAAGCCGACGCTGGCAACGTCAACGGCAACGCCGATATTATTCGTGAAACCTTTGAGAACTTTAACTATGAAGTTGAGATGGAAGGCGCTAACATCGGTCCGCGCGTTACGCAGTACACGCTCAAACCACCATCGGGCGTAAAGCTGAGTAAGATTGCTGCTCTGGACGACAACCTCGCCTATAGCCTTGCCGCCCAAAGTATCCGCATCGAGGCGCCAATCCCTGGTAAAAAAGCCGTCGGTATCGAGGTGCCGAACGTCAAAGCTGCCACCGTCCGCGTCTCCAGCTTGTTTGAAAGCGAGCCATGGAAGGCGATCGATGGTCAACTCGCTTTTGCAATCGGCCGCGATATTTCTGGAGCGCCAGTCGTTGCCAACCTCGAGAAAATGCCACACCTGCTGATTGCCGGTCAAACCAACTCCGGTAAGTCCGTCATGGTCAACACCTTGCTGACGAGCCTTTTGTACCGTAGTTCGCCCTCTGATTTGAAGCTGATTTTGGTTGATCCAAAGCACGTCGAACTAAACCTCTACGAAGACATTCCACATCTGTTAACCCCTGTGATTACCGAGCCGGAAAAATGCATCAGCGCCCTCAAATGGGCCGTTGCCGAGATGGAACGCCGTTACCGCGCCTTGGCCGCCGACAAAAAGCGCAATATTTCTGATTATAACGAAGGTAACACCGAAGGCGGTATGCCGTATATCGTGATTGTGATTGACGAACTGGCTGACCTGATGATGATGGCTGCCCGCGACGTCGAAGCCCTGATTGTACGCATTGCTCAGAAGGCCCGTGCGGTCGGTATTCACTTGGTACTCGCCACCCAGCGCCCAAGTGTCGACGTGGTGACTGGTCTCATCAAGGCCAACATTCCAGCCCGTATCGCCTTTACGGTTGCCAGCCAAATCGATAGCCGCACCATCATTGATATGCCGGGCGCCGAAAAACTGCTTGGTATGGGTGACATGCTGTTCTCAACCTCTGATATGCCCAAGCCGAAGCGTGTTCAGGGTGCACTCATAACAAGCGAAGAAACTCAGAAAGTCACCGACTTCTTGCGTATGCAACGGCCGCCGCAATATGATCAAGAAGTGGTTAGCCAACCGGTCCAGCTGAATGGCAAAGGTGGCGTCGTGGCAGACTTCAGCAGCCAAGCCGACAGTGCAGACGAAAAAATGTTTGAAGATGCCGTCCGCGTCGTCATAGAGAACAAGAAAGCCAGCACTAGCTTGCTGCAGAGACGCCTCAGGATTGGCTACGGCCGCGCTAGTCGTTTGATCGATGAGATGGAAGAACAGGGCATCGTCGGTAGCGCCAGTGGCGCCAAACCGCGCGACGTACTGGTACGCAGTATGGATGAAGTCTTTGGTGGCGCAGCCGGCGGCGATGATGAGGCTGGTGAAGTAACCCCAGAAGGCGCCCATCCGTTCGACGATATCCTCCGCTAGTAACCATAAGAAATATCATTGTAAATTATCAATTAAAGTGCTATAATATAACTATGATAGAGATGAGTTCAACCGATTCAGCGGACGAAATGCCGCGCATACACCAGCCATTAACCCCTGAGCAAATGGCTGAAAACAGAAGTAATCGACGGTTTGTAACTGCTGTGGCTGTTGGTCTTATGGGTGTATCAGTTACGCTCGGCGCAGGCTTTAACAGAATCCAATCAGTTCTGCCTACGCCGCACGACACACCACAAGTAGAAGGTGTATACATGCCACCACTGCCGGCTCTTGAAGTGGCCCCGTAGCCACACGACGTCGTAGTCGTATATTGACAGCCAGTAAGGCATAATCTATACTCCTTACTATGAAGATCATTACTGCAGATATAACAATCACAAGTAAGAATCAAATTACGCTGCCCTCACAGTTTGTAAGGCAACTCAAATTGCAAAAAAACCGTGTCTTGAGTGCTGAACTTTCTGGCGATACCATCCGACTCATCCCAAAGCCGAGCGTGGAGTCTGTGATGAAAAAATATTGGTCAAAGAATGCGGCTGTAAAACCGCTGAGTGAAGCGGAACTAAAGCAGGCTATCCGTGCAGCGGGTGTATCTCGCTAGTCATGAAATATCTCGATACGAATATCCTCGTCCGCCTAATTACAGGTGATGATCACGTGCTACGCCAGAAGGCTGTTGAGTTGATTGAGTCTGCGGGCAAAGAGGAACTTTTTATCGACAATACCGTCTTGGTAGAACTGTGTTTTGTGCTAGAGTTTCAAGTTTATAAAATGATGCGCGACGATATCTGTGGAGCTATCAGAGATGTCATGACGCTTAGTCAAATTACGTATGACCCGTCACTCACAAAAATCATCGACTTATACGGACAGTATCAAAAGCTCGACTTTACAGATTGCGCACTACTCGTCTTGTCGCAAAGTAACGTAGTTACCTTTGACAAAGACATCCTCACCTTGCAAAAGTAGCATTTAACAGATATAATGTGGGAGTTATCAACTAACTTCTCGGTGAGAACTCTTAGGTATCTCATCTTGATCCAAAGGAAGTTACAACGACTATTAGTTTTTGTACTCCTTTAAGAAAGGACATATTTTGGAACAATACGAACTTGCAGTTCTGTATCATCCAGATCTAGAAATCGATCTAGACAAAGCGACCGCCAAGGTCGAAAAACAAGTCGCCGCATCGGAAGGCAAAATCACCGCTACTGATAACTGGGGCAAGCGCAAAATGGCCTACAAAATCGTTGGCCAGGAACACGCCGTCTACGTTATCTATACGCTTGAAATGCCAGCAGCTGGTGTCAGCAAGCTGAACGATTCGTTAAATATTACCGACGAAGTCATCCGCTTTTTGATTACTCGCCCAGACCTCAAAAAGGCTGCCAAGGCTGAAGCTTTGCGCGAAGAAAAAGCTGCCAAACAGGCTGCCCGCGGCGAACGTGCTGGTGAAGATGACGACGAAAAACCTGACGAGGATGAAGAAGAACGTCCACGCCGCCGCAATCGTGACGCCGAATAAGCCCAAGCTTGACGAATTGACAGCTGAGGGCGTACGTTACATCTAAACAAAGTAACTTAAGACGTAGTTCTTATAAGGAGGTGTCCACTTATGGCACGAAGTTTCAACCAAGTAATCTTGATGGGGAACTTAACCCGCGATCCTGAACTCAGGACTACCCCGAATGGCCAGAACGTCTGTAGTTTTAGCCTTGCGCTCAACCGTAGCTACAAAGGCTCAGACGGCAACTGGCAGGAAGTCACCGACTACGTCGATTGTGTGGCCTGGGGACCGCTCGGCGAACGTGTGGCGCAGTACCTGCAAAAAGGCCGCCCATGTCTCGTCAACGGCCGCTTACAGAGCCGTAGCTGGGAACAAGAGGGTCAGAAGCGCAGCAAAGTAGAAGTCGTCGCGAACGACGTGACCTTCCTCGGGAGCCCACAGGGCGACCGTGCAGAAGGCGAAGGCGGCGAAAGACCTGCCTACAAGCCAAAAGACCAATCTTCAGCACCAGCACCAAAACCAGCAGCCAAAGCTGCACCCGTCATTGAAGAGATAGGCGATGAGCCGATCAACCTCGACGATATACCATTTTAAGGAGAATTCACATGGCAAAGATTTTTAAACACCGCACCGACGTTGCTTTTTTCGAGTACAAGGATTTTAAGACCCTACAACGCTACGTCAACCAATACGGACAAATTGAATCCCGCAAGAAGACCGGCCTCACCGAAATGCAACAGCGCCAGTTGGCTCGTGCTATCAAGCGCGCCCGCCACATCGCGTTGCTGCCATTCGTCGCCGCGAACTAATTTGTAATATCTTTCATAGCGGCAGTGCCACAGATTCGATACAGTAGGGTGATTAAAGGGGGCGCGTTTATGGATAACCTTGCACACAGCGCAGAACAGCTTTACAACACAGTAAAGAAATATGCCAAGCCAAAAACGACACCTGAAAACGCCCGCCTCGTACAGATGGCGCGGAAGCTCTACGACGATTTTCGTGGCATCATCAACCCGCGCGAACTCGAGCGACAGGCCACAGAAATCAAAGAATTTCTGTACCATGGTATGGAGAAGGGCTGTATGCTCACCAGTCACTGTAGCGAGCTGAAGAGCGGCTATGAAAAACTACGCATTGACCTGAGACAATTCGAATAACTACCTAACGACAGGCATTTTGAACGTGAGCAAGAGCCACGAAAATATCGAAAAACTGTGGATGATGGTCTATGACACTTTCGAGCGTCGACCAGGTAATTCGTTGCGCCGTATGTTTGGCATGCGTGGTGCTTCAAATGCCGTACAGACTCGACTTATGAAAAGCATTGCCAAGCTCAAAGAAGAGCCTCCGAACGACACACTTATTTCGTCGATCCGGGCAGATGTCATGGTGCTGCAAACACTCAACTATCTCTCGGCAACAGATGAAGAAAAGATTCAAAAGCAAATCGATTTCATAAGTGTTAAAGGAGAGAAATAATGGCAGGATATTCAATTACTGAACTCAAAAAAGGCACCGTCTTCCAAATGGAAGGCGTGCCGTATATCGTCGTCGATTATAACCAGAAAGTGGTTGGACGCGGCGGCTCAATCGTCAACGTGCGTATCAAAAGCCTGTTAGACGGCAAGGTGCTGCAGGAAACCTTCAAAGGCAATGAACAGCTCGAACCAGCCGACGTTAGCAAGCAGAACGTCCAGTACCTCTACAACGATGGCGACACCTACTTTTTTATGAACCAAGACTCGTTTGAGCAGTTCGAAATCCATGCCGATATGATCGCGGATGGCAAAAACTACCTCAAAGAAGGCGACATCGTCGTGTTGCAGAGCTTTGACGAAAAACCAATCAATGTTGAGCTGCCAAAAAACGTCTATTTGGAAGTGACGTACACCGAAGACGTCGTCAAGGGCGACACCAGTGGCAACGTCCAGAAGCCAGCCACGCTGGAGACGGGTGTCGAAGTGCGCGTGCCAGCTTTTATCAAACAAGGTGATGTCATTTCGATTGATACGACAACCGGTGCCTACCGCGAGCGCAAGAAAGACTAGTTTTTGTGAGCAATAAGAATCATAAGGCCACCAAAACCTTAGCGAGCACGCTGCGTTATCCGATGCGGCTCGACTTGGCCTTGGTGGCTCGCACGATGGCTTATTCTCGCTCAAAAGCAGAAGAGTATATTCGTTTTGGCTACGTCCATGTCAATGGAATTGCAACCAAGAAGGCCAGTATGCAAGTCTACGAAACAGATAAAATCACACAAAAAGTACCCGAAGATTACGTTTCCCGCGCTGGCCTTAAATTGGCATCAGTCGCCAAGCGACTCAAAGTGGACTTTCGAGATCAGATAGTTTTGGATGTAGGCAGCTCTACTGGCGGTTTTACCGAATACGCGCTACGTCATGGTGCCAAAAAAGTCTTTGCAGTCGATGTCGGTACCGACCAACTACACCCAACACTGCAAGGTCACCCAAAGATTGAACTGCACGAAAAAACTGACATCCGTGACTTTACACCGAGCCAAAAACCGGGCATTGTGGTGATGGACGTCTCGTTTATTTCACTGCGCTACATTTTGCCGCATATCGCCGCAATAACAGATAAGAAAACACAGATTATTGCCATGGTAAAACCGCAGTTTGAGGCCGGCAAAGATCAGATCAACAAAGGCGTAATTAAAAACGATACCATCCGCCGCGACATTCTCAAAAGTTTCGAAATCTGGGCCCAGGATATATTTATAATTATAGACAAGGCCGACAGCGAAATCGCCGGCGCCAAAGGTAACCTAGAGCGGTTTTACCTTCTCAAAAAGTCCTAAAGCATCGACTGGAGTTTGTTGATGTCGCGTAGGACGATACTGCGGTCGTTTATACTGATGAGTTCTTTACGAGTCAGTGCGGTCAGCTCGCGACTGGTGGTCTCGCGCGTGGAGTTAATGCTGCTGGCGATATCCTGCTGTCGAAGCGGGGCATTGATGCGGACGCTACCATCTGCCAGAACCGTTCCAAAACGGCGGGAGCATGATAATAAAAACGAGATAACTCGCTCGCGGACCGTGCGGTATTCCAAGGTATTGACGCGCTCAGCGTAGGTCCGATAGGCGTTGATGGCCAGCTCCAACACGGCACTGGTGACCTCAGGATTTTTCTCAAGGTACAGCAGATATGCTTCTTTTGGTTGGCGCCATACGGTGACGTTTTCCATGGCTTCATAGGCAACGTCGCGGTGCTCATCGGTAAAGGTCCAGATCAACGGAAAGATTTCGTCGTTCTTACGGATGACGTGGAGGTTTTCTTCACCGTATTTGGTGATTGAGTAGGCTTTGATAAAACCGGATTCGATGAAGAAGATATTGGTAGGGGAGTCTTGAGGACGAATGAGCAATTCGCCTTTTTTGTAAACGCTCCGCACGCCTTCTTTAAAGTAGGCGACAAGCTTGGTGTGTGCGTCGTCTTTTACAAGCATCTTTTCTATTCTTTCACAGCCGGGTCATGTGTACAACCTAACTTTTCATCTGTCACCTGCGGTGTTTGTGTCGTAGATTACAAAATTTATGTGATAAATATCATATAAAATCGGCGAGAAAAAGCACAGACAAGACCGTCATAAAGGCAGAAAATAGAGTAAGAGATAAAAGGAGATCGGTCATGGTCAGACTAAACGAAGTACAAGCACAACTTATAAGCCTTGATAACCATTTTCGTTTCATCGGCATCAGTGAGCTAAAGCAATTGGCCTGCGCGCTGCAACCAGGTGAACAGATTATGGATTGCCTTAAGGGCTGGCATGATGGCACGATTGCAGTGATGTGCGCTACCGATAAGCGGCTCATCATCGTCGACAAAAACACCACCAAAGACTGCTGTGAAGAGATTGATTACGTCGGTATCTCGGAAATCCGCCACCATGACCGGGGGTGGAGTTCATCAATTCACGTCTATGTCCCTGGCAAAGTGTACGAATTTATATCCTGGCACATCAAGCGGCTCAAAAACCTGCACAGCTTTATGGGACGTCACCTCGCCTATGTAAAGAACCAGGCCGAAGGTGCGCAGGAGTTTGTGAATAAACTTCAATTTCAGTCGACGGTTCGACCGGCTACGACATCACGTAATTGGGCAGTGTTTGCCAAGAGGATTGGTGCTGCGTCAGTAAAATAAAACCTGATTTTATAAAACTACTTGGTGACGTTAAAGCGGAACTCGACGATGTCGCCGGGCTGCATGACGTACTCTTTGCCTTCGGTGCGAACTTTGCCAGCCTGTTTGGCAGCTTGCTCGCTGCCGGCTGTTACTAAATCGGTATAATCAATAATTTGGGCGGCGATAAAACCCTTCTCGAAGTCGCCATGAATCACACCTGCAGCTTGCGGAGCAGTCGCACCAACTGGAATCGTCCAGGCGCGGACTTCTTGTTCGCCGGCGGTTAGATAACTCTGTAGTTTAAGAAGTGCGTATGCCGCATGAATCACTTTAGTAAGGCCTGGTTCGGTCTGGCCGTAACTGGCCAGCATTTCGACGCGATCGCCGTCATCTAAGCCACGTAACTCGTCTTCTAATTTTGCGCAGATGAATAAGGCTGGTGCTGGCGCGATGGCTTTAGCTAGCTCGGCTTGTTTCTCGGCGCTTTGTAGGTCGTTTTCATCTACATTAAACAGATACAATACAGGCTTTGCGGTTAATAACTGCAAGTCAAACAACTGTTCGTGATAGGCCGTCAAAAGCTCGGCGCTACGCCACAGTGGCGCACCGTTTTCAAGATGTTTTTTGATGAGTACCAACGTGTCGGCCAGCGGCTTCAATTTTGGATTGGCACGGGCCTCTTTGTCTACGCGAGGTACTCGTTTTTCGACGGTTTGGAGGTCGGCAAGGACAAGCTCGGTGTTGATAATTTCGACGTCATAGCCCGGGTCACGCGAGGAGTCGCTGCGCAACACATTTGGATCATCAAAAGCGCGCACCACCTGGATGATAGCATTGCAGCTGCGGATGTGGCTCAAGAACTGGTTGCCAAGCCCTTCACCCGTACTAGCGCCCGCAACTAATCCAGCGACATCAACGAATGTGACGGTGGCAGGAATCACTTTTTTGGCACTGTACAGCTCTTCCAATACCTGCAGGCGAGGATCGGGAACCGGAGCTACAGCAGTGTTCGGTTCGATGGTAGCAAACGGATAGTTGGCGGCCAGAATCTGGCTGTCAGTCAGAGCGTTGAACAGGGTACTTTTGCCGACATTTGGCAGACCGATAATAGCTATTGATAAACTCATATGCCCTTATTCTAACAGAGGTAATCTATGAATGCACCACACTTCCTACGTAGGATGGTCGTGCGAGGGGTACAATAGGGCTATTAAGTAGCAATGAGAATACATGCCAAAGACTTCCGTACAGAGTGCCCAACACGTCGTAGAGCCAAGCTATGAAGGACTGCACGCGCTTGTTGATAACATGCCTATCCTCGCCTGGATGGCTAACGCTGACGGCTGGATTTATTGGTATAACGATTGTTGGTATGAATACACTGGTACGACACCAAAAGACATGGAAGGCTGGGGCTGGCAGTCAGTGCATGATCCAAGCCA